>CAJLLK010000024.1 GCA_905207515.1 uncultured Christensenella sp.
ACAAAACAAATTGCTAATAGTATATAGGATTAGTATTTTTAGTTAGAAATTGATAATAGCTGTCATATTACAACGAAAAGTTGTCTTATGATGGCTATTTTTATGAAAAAATTTAATTTTGTTTTGTTGGCCGTCTTGACGCTTTGCTTAGGCAGCGTCTTGGCGTCTTGCACTTTCAAAAAGCCGGAAGTAAATTTCACGCAAGATGAAATTGTTTTGTCTGTCACACAGCAAGTCAATTTGAGCGAATATCTTGATGTCAACGGAATTGACAAGTCTGACGTTGCGTTCAGATTTTCCAATTCTTCACTTTTTGATTTGCAAGAAAATGTTTTGACGGCGAAAGCGGCGGGAAGGGCTTATGTTTATGCTACATATCAAAACAACAATTTGGCTTCAATGCAGGTTGTTGTCAAAAAACCGTTTGACGCTCCAACGCAATTTTCTTTGAATGAAAATGGCGTCTTTTCTTGGAATACTGTCAGCGGCATTTTCGAAAACGAAAGCCAGCCAACTGTTGCCAGCAACTATGTCGTTGTGGGCACATTGACTGAATATTCTGCCACCGACCCAGAAGAGGTTGTTGGCACCACACAAATCAATGAAGTTGTGAGTGGCACAACTTTTCAGTTGGACGCAGACAAACCAGGAGAATATAAACTTTCCGTAGGTGCTTTGGGGAGAAATTATTTTGACAACGGGGCTCTTTCGGCGGAACAAACTTTGTATTTTGGCTATATGGACAAGCTAGAAGCGGAAGATTTGAGTTTCAATCAAGGTGTCTTTTCTTGGACTGCCGTTGCTGGTGCAAAATATAAAGTCAAACTCAACGATGTGTTGTTGGGCGACTTCCAAACTGAAACATCTAAAGATTTGACAGAATATTTCGATGCTGCTGAAAGCGGAGATTACAGCCTTTCAGTTTTGGTTTATGACGAAGCGGGCGAAAAACTTGTTCAAGAAAGTGATGTTTTGACAATCGAAAAACTGGCTGAACCTGTTGTGGAATATAATTTTTCACAAAATGAAGGTGGAGTTTTGCAAATTTCAACGGCAGATAATGTTGACAAATATCAATTTACTTTAACTTCTGCGTCTGACGCACAAACTTACACAGCAGAAAACACGGGCGAGACCATTTCAGTCGATTTTTCTGGAATAGATTTTGGCGTCTATGATGTCAGCGTTGTGGCTTTGAGTGACAATCAGTTGACCTATTCAAGCGATGCGGTTGAAGTTGGAAAGATTTACAAAATGCCAACTCCAGTTCTGACAGGAACGGGCTTGAATCTTGAAAACGGTTCAGATTTCAACGCTCAAATCACTTTGAGTGAAAACAAAATTGTTTCCAATGCCAAAATCTTGAGTTTAAACGCCTTGATTGAAGATTTTCAGGTGGATGAACTTGAAAAAGATTTTGTTTTGACCTTGGCTGAAGCAAACATTTACAACCTTTCTGCAAAAATGCAACCACAATCAGCTGAAAACCTGATTGATGGCGAAAATGTTTCTGTTATCAATTCAGATGCAAGTTCAACGCTTGATGTCACAAAATTGCCAGCTTTTAACGGTGAAGTTTCTCATGAATATCAAGAAGAAAAGTCGGTTTTGACCATTGCACAAGTGGAAAATGCCACAAGTTATCAACTTTTCTATTTTGATGGAGATTGGCAAGCAGTGAGCGACAGCCTTTTTGCCTTTACCACAGAAAATGGCGTTGCGAAATTCTCTTTCAACGACAAGATTGAAAATTTAAATCTTGCAAATGGTCAAGAGATAAGGCTTAAAGTCGTTGCCAAAACTGCAGATGACAACTTGGCGATAAATTCAAGCATTGAAAAAATGCTCAGCATTTTGCAAGCACCAACAACTGCAAACAGCGGCGACAGCGTTGACAAAACTTTTGTTTGGAACGCTTCCGAAAACGCCAGTGGATATAGATTGGAAATTTACACAATCGACAACGCTACATACACGCAAAATCAGGCAGAAATCAACATCGACACATCAGAAATGACGCCAGAAGTTGTTTCGACAGACAGTGCTTCTTACACTTTTGATGATGTTGGATATTATTATGTCAAAATCTATGCAGTTTCTGATGACGAAAACACTTACATCTCTTCAACCACTTGTCTTGAAGAAGTTTTCTACATTGCAGAACAGTTGACACTGGGAACGGTTGAGTTTGGCTATTTAGACGAATATCAAAATCAACCAGGTTTCACGCAGGCAACAGGTTATTTTGTCAAGATTGAAAACACTGAAAATGTGGACAATTATCAAATCAGTTTGGACAGCGACCAAACGACCTACCAAAAATTGGAAGGAAGCGAAACTATATTTCTTTTGAGTGAAGATTTTGCTTCTGGAACGGTCAACATCACGGTCACAGGTCATGCAAATGACGAAATACTTTACAAATCGACCAGTGAAACTGTTTTGCAAATCGAAAGATTGGCGAGCATAACTTATGACGATTTGGTTTTTGACGCAAACACAGAAAGTGTGACGGTCAGAGCCAGAGAAGGTGTTGAAGTGACAGAAATTTGGTATAACGAAGGGAATTCGACCACAGCGCTTGCAGGAGAAGATGCCACGTTCCCGATTGGCGATTTAAACGCGTTTGAACTCAGATTTTCTCTTGAAAGTGCTGACCCTTCGCCTGAAGGAATTTTCACAGCGGTTGGAGGAAAAGTTTATCTTGACAGCATTCCTTCAACATTGAGCTTTGAACGCTTGGCAACGCCAGTCAATATGGAATATTATGACGGCGACATCACTTTTGAAAGTCCATTCCCGACAACGCAGTTGACTCCATATGGATATTATGTTTTGAGAATGGTTTGCACAATCCCAAACTCACAACAACTTGAAATCTATGTCAGATTTATGTCAACAGGCGTTGAGTTCAGCTATGGAGACCTTTCGTTCACTTACGGAACGGCAGACGACTTCAGAACTGTTGGTGCAGACAACAAAGTGACAATCATGCTTTCTGAAATCATTGACCAAATCAAAACAAATCCACTTTTGTCGGCCATTGAATCGATTTACAACCAAGCGACAGTGCTTGAATTTGAGGCTTTTGCTTATCAAAACAGACTGGAAGGCAGCAATATTTTGCTTTCTTCTCAAAATGCAACGCTCAAAAGCGACAGCACAAAAACTTTGTTGAAAGTGGAAAAGATGCAGCCAACTTCGCTTACGTTTGTGGCAAATTCAACCAATCAAGCGACGGATTACACCTTGTCTTGGAACGCCGTTGAAACAAACGACCAAGTGAGCAGCGAAACAAGATATGAAGTTTTCTTGCAAGGCAACGAAACAGCGCTGACCGAAACGGCAAGCACAACTTATGAGTTTTCAAAAGCCGATTATGCTGTTTCAACTTATTATGTTTTCTATGTCAGAGCGACAAATCCATATTATCTAGAGTCGGCAAACTCAAACACTGTCAGAATTTACAAGCTTAGAAGTTTGACAAGCGTTTCGCTTGCCGATGATGGCAGCTTAAATTTTGTTCCAGCTTCAAGCGAACAAGATTACATCGACCATGTTGATGTGACTTACAATCAAAGCACAACGCAAAATCAAGATTTCAAACTTCAAATTGGCACAAATCTTGGACTTTACACTTTTGTGGTTGTTGGCAAGACTTTGGACAATTTGCAAGACGACAATTCGATAACCTATTATATCTCAAGTGATGAGGCGAGCTGGAATGTTGTTGACTTGTCGACACTTGCACCGACAAACACACAAGTCTCTTACAACGCCGGAATTCTTTCTTGGAACGCCTTTGCTGAAAACACTGGACTTTCCACTTTGAAATATCTGGTCATCTTCAAAGATGCTGAAGGCGGAGTTTTCCCATTCATAACAACCCAAACCAGCTTAAATGTTTTGGAAAGCGAAGTTTACAACTCTCTTTCAGACATGGTGGCAGGCGATATCACTGTTGAAGTTTCTGCTTATCTTGACACTTACAGCGTGGCGGTTGGGCAAAATGTTTATTATTCAAACACCCAAACACTTTTGTCAGGAAATTCTCAATTCAACCATTATATATATCCGTCACAGCAGACAGTTGTGAAGTTGAAAACCCCAGAAGTCAGCCAAGTGACTTTTGTTGACACAGATTTGACAACAATTTCTTTCCCAACTTTCTCAGAAGAAGAACTTGATTTTGACAAACTTCAAAACCCAGACATTGCCATTTCATTTGTTGGCAACTATGCCGACGTAGTCAATGTCAGCGTCTTTTTGAATGACAACACCCAGCCGGTGTTCACTGGTCAGGTGACAAAATCAAACGAAAGTTACACAGTCACACTGACAAGTGAAGCATACAGAAACGCTTTTGTAAGCGGCGTTATGACGGTGAAAATCAGAGTGAACGACAGCATGGCAATTCCGTCATCAGTCGGAAGTGTGGACATCAACAGAGCGGCAGATTTGCAAAGCATTGCTTTTGAACAAGATGGCGGAAATCTCACTCAAAACTTGACTGTCACATTTGATGGAGAGAATTTGCCCTCCACAATCGGTGGCGTGGCATTCAAGATTGAATATGTTCAAGCCGAAACAACCGAAACAAAAACTTTGTATACTTTTGCCGAAGTTGTCAGCGTGGACGAAGAAAATGCTCAGCTCACTTTTGACCTTTCTAGCGTGTTTGAAGATTATCTTTCAATGGGCGGACAAATTTCGGTGGAAGCATTCATAAACAGCTATGACGACGGCAATCCATATTATCTTGCTTCTGCCAGCTCGACCACAACAGCTCAGCTCAACGTTTTGAAAGGTGTCACTTCTACGGACATAACCAGACAATCTGGCGGATTTGTTATTGCTGACCTAAACAATTCTTCCACCGTTTATGTTGTGGAATATGGTTCCAATCGTTTTGAAGTGGAAAGCTCTGACCAAGGCTTCTATTTCGAATTTCCAAATGATTGGATTGACGCTGAATATAATCTCACAATCTATGCAACTGAAAATGGATATATCTCTTCAGTGAAAAATGTCGTTTCATTTACGCTAAACAGAATTGAACAGGTTTCAGGTGCGACATTCTCAAGAAGTGAAGACGATTTGTCTGAAGTGACGCTCTCTTGGAATGGTGTTGCAGCTGCGACAGGCTATCTGTTTAAGGTTTATCAAGATGAAACTTTGATTTTCTCAACAGAACTTGCCGGGACTCAAACTTCTTACACAACCACTGATATTTTTGGAGAAAATTATGCCGCACTTTTGGCTCAAAACAACATTTCTTTGATTGATTTGCAAAACGATTTGAGCGTTCGATTTGCGATTGTCGCTGTCGGCTCGAGCGAAAGCGTGAACAATTCGTTGGAATATTCTTTCAATGGCGTTATTAAAGGCAACAGTCTTTTGACGGCAGAGCTTTCTGACATTTTCGAAATCAATGAATATGGTCAAGTTGTGCTTAGTGCAACCGAAAACACAACCTATTTATATAGCTTCTTGAGCACCGACACTCGTCAAGCCTGGAAAAATGTTTTGGCAAATTCTTCTTCTGTGATTTTGGACACCAGCGAGCTTGCAAAAGAACTCTCTTCACAAATTTTGTTCAATGCCGAGCTTTCTGTTCAAGGAAATGCTGAAAACTTTGAGCTGGATTCTTACTTTATTTCCACCGAAGGAAACACTTTGTCATTCTTGTTCAACGATGCGCTTGCAAGTGTGGGCTACAACAGTGGCTTGAGTTCTGCTCTGGCGATTGAAACCGTGGAAAACAGCTTCTCCAAAATTTTTGTTGGGCTTTCAGAAGACGCTTTAAATTTAGCGCAAGTGGCAGAAGTTGTTCCAACGTTGACAGATGTGCCTGCTTCAAACAATATCTACAAAGTTTATTCACTTTCGCTCGCCGACCTTTTGGACGCTTTGGAAGAAGCGGGAATTAAACCGACTGCAACAACCGATTTGGAGCTTTATTTCTGGGCGTATTCAGAAACAGATGATGCCACAAATGAAAAAACAGTCGTTTCTGCTCCATATATGTTCACATTTGATTTGACAGAAGAAAGTGACTTTGTTGGCATTCAAAAACTGGGTCCAGTCGCTGACAACGAAAATTATACAGAAGATTATGTCAATTCGTTTGCAGTTTTCAACAATTCTGACACAGAAAATCTTCAAACTTTGGGCTTTTATGTAAAAATAACATCGCAGGGCACAGAACCATTTTCAACAATCAAATTTGTTTCAAATGCCCAACTTGTTTTGCCACAATTCGACACAACAAAATATGTCGTAAATCTGACAAGTCTGTTTGAAGAAGAGGATTTGTTAAATCTTTCTGGAACATTCACAATTCAATTTGCTCGACTTCAACTTCAAACCTCTGCTTCAGGTGAAAAGTTTGTTGTGACTGATTGGTTGTCTAGTTTTGATGAACAAACTTTTGAGTTTGTTCGCTTAAACCAAGTTCAAGATTTGACGCTTTCAAATGGAAATCTCTATTGGAGAGCAAGTGACGAAAATGCCACAAAATATTATGTTTACTTCATTCAAGACATGGATATCGAAACGGGCGATTTGGGCGAAAATTATGCTTACTTGCCTACGTCAAGCACAAATTACAGTGTTTCTGATTATGCAAGCACAGGCACAAGATATTATTTGGCAGTGCAAAGCATAAACGAAGATCCATTTGTGCTTTCTTCGAGCAGAGTGTTTATCCTTGATGCGGAGACAACTCTTCCAGCACCGATTTATAGAAACCAAATCACTTCTCCACTTTCTTTGCAAAGCGGAAAACTTGTGATTGATTGGACGACAGACAGCGAAATTTTCACAATTTTGTCAAGCGGAATCGACTATCCACAGATGCTGACAGCGCTTCTTGATGATGCCCCTTTCACAAACCCATTTACTTTCACTCTTGACGACCTTGTGAACGACCAAGTCACAATAAGGCTGAGATTTACGCCGAACGACAGTGCCGGCAGAACAAAGACTTTTGACTTCAACGCCAAATATTTGCTTGCCGACCTTTATGAATTTGGACAAGACAACAATTTGGAAAACATTGAAACTGTGCTTAGAGAAGTTTATACAAATGCAACCGAAAGTTTTCAAAGAGAAATTCTGTCAAGGTTTATTGATTTGATAGAAAATGGCAGCCACGGCGTGGCAAATTATGTGACACTGTTTGATGACATCTTTGAAAGCTTGCAAACGGGCGCTTACAAGGTGGAATATTGTCTGGTAGGCGGCAATTACACTCTCAACTCTCCTTGGTATTCGTTCAGCAATGCAAATCAAGAGAATGTTGTTTATGTAAATCCAGAGCCAGTTGTTAGAGCCATTCCTGAAAAAAACGCAACAGACATTTCACTCAACACTTACAAGATTTTGATAAGGAAAAGCCAGATTTATGACTATGATGCAGAACAAGGGCAATATGTTCAAAAGACTGCAGAAAACTATGTTATGAAATTGTTGGAAGATGCTGGAAATTATTTGGTTTTCAACATTCAAAAGGGCATTTCAGACTATAGTTTGACTTTGAAAGACAGCGAAAAAGAAGTCAATGTCACAGTTTATGAAACAGACGCTGACGGAACGGAAGTGGTTGGCGGTGACTATTTGATGTTCTATCTGAACCACAACGACGGAAATTCGGTTTTGGGTGTTTATGAAGACGAAATCGGCAAGAGAACCTATCAAATGCAGATTTATGCTGTCGGAAATGATTATTCAATGTCCAGCAAGTCGGAATATTTCAGCATGATTATGCTCGGTTTTGGCGACAGCTTCAGCATAAACCAAGGCGTGTTCTCTTGGATTCCACAGCTTAGACGTGCAACCACAATAGTTTACAGAAAGAATGGCAGCTCAGCTGAAGAAAAATTGGATATTTCGGTTGACGCTCAAGGTGTTGCATCACGATTTAGCTTAGAAACGCTTGGCGATGGACTTTATGACTATATCAAATTCTTTATGAAAGGCGAAGTTAGACAAAATTCAATTTTTGTTGACAGTGAAATTTATCAGATAAACAATGTCTACAAGCTTTCGACACCAAGCCTTAACAACAATTTTGGCTTCATAGGCATTGACGACTCTGCCAATGTGGCAAAACTTGCAAACAGCTATTCAGACACCAGCCTTTACAACTATCGAGTTTACAACAACGCACTCGCTTACGATGAAAACGATTCTTCCACCTACATTTATTTGACCAACGACACTCCGGGAAGCGTGCTTTATTATGAAGCAGGCGTGACTGGCATGGACGAGACAACAGGTCAGGAAGATTACACTTATAAGAGCAGCGAAGAAAACGCCACTGAGTTCAACGTGGCAAGTTTGGGCTCAACTTCTTCGTTTATCTACGAAAGCGGAAACACAGTCAACGAACAAAATTACAATACAACCTATTATCTGAAAACTGTTTATCCAGTCGACACAAACGGAGAAAAGGTGGAAGACAAGAGTGTTTCTGCCAGAAGCAATTTTGCTTCAATAAGTGCAAAGATGTTGCCAAGAGTGACTGACCTTCAAATTTCAGACGGCGTTTTGACGTGGACGGGGCTTGAAAACTCTGGCGGAATTTTGACAGAAAGCCTTGAAAAACTTATATACAAAGTGAGAGTTGTTCAATATCGCGCTTCAGGAATTTCTCAAGATGAAACCACACCTTCAAACATTGATAAGGAATATGTTTATTACACAGCAAACAACTCTTTTGATTTTGCTTTGATTGAAGAAGACATGGACAATCCTGCTGTCGATGAAACTGTTTATTTGATGGCAACAGTTCAAGCACTTGGTTTGAATGTTGTTCAAACGGCTCCAGCAGAAAGTTATGTTTCTTTGATTGAAGGCGGCTATGCTTATGGAAATGTCAGATATGCTGGCGAAGAAGTTTCTTATGTTCTTTTGAGCAACGGCGAAACAATCGATGAAATTTCTCGACTTGACCCGGTTGAAAACCTGGAAGTTTCAAACGGCAGTCTCTATTGGAATTTCAGAGCCGATGACCCTGAAACAACCGAAGTGAACTTCTTTGAAAAATATTCATTTGTTGTGACGCAAGTGACGGAAAACGGAGAAAGAGATGTTTCTGGAGAATTTGTGGCAACTCTTGTCAGTGAAACATATTTCAGAA
The DNA here is from genome assembly GCA_905207515.1 of uncultured Christensenella sp. Taxonomy (GTDB): domain Bacteria; phylum Bacillota; class Clostridia; order Christensenellales; family UBA1242; genus Caccovivens. The sequence continues at coordinate 9,143 of CAJLLK010000024.1, forward strand.
TTCAGTTCATCGAAAACAAAGGAGCCTTTGAAAGTGGTGTTTCCACAATAAAGGTTTACACAACACAAGGAACCAGCCTTGAAGGCAAATATATCAAATCATTTGCAAGAGTGCTTTCTGATGTGACAAAGCTTGGCACTTTGACGACTGAAGATTTTGTCATTCAGTCAGATATAGACTTTGAAACGCTTGATTTGTCAGGATATTTTGCTGACGAAAACACAAATGTTGTGACGATGACTGTGACGGTTGGGCAAGAAGCGCCATATTCGCTTCAATTTAGCCGAGCTTCAAACCGCTACAAAATGTATATTTTAAGGTCAGAAGAAGATGCGGCACTTTTGCCAAGCACTTATCCAGAAGGTTATATAAGACAATATCTTGTGGTTTCGAATGACGAAGTTGTCACAATAAAATTCAGAGTGACAAGTTCAAATGCCAACACAATTTACAGTGACGAAAGCGATGACTTTTTGCTTCAAAGGTCAAGTTGGGAAGACAACACAATTTCTTGGGATGAAGAAAATCAACAATTTGTTTGGACTTATCCATACAAATCTTTGCAAGCAAACACCACCGCTGACAAACTTGTTTTGTCAAATGTTCTCACAGAAAGCGTGACGCTTTATCTAGATGAAACGCTTGCAGAAGGCGACCAAACTTTGGAAGTTGGCACACAAATTGAAGTTGTTGAAGAACTTGAAACCTGCACAAAAATTTCTGTCGACGGAGAAGAATATTTCATCGAAAACGGAACTTATGAAGAGCAATATGTTGTGGAGACCAGCGGAGTGGAACTGCATATGGGCGACGTTTTCACCGTTTTGGAAACTGAAACAGACACATCAATCATATCTTATCCAAACGCTGAAATCTATCGAATTGCTTCAAACTTGATTGAAGACCCAATTTTTATCGTCGAAGCGACATATTATGGGGCTGACGAAAACATTGTCAGAACTTACACAACTGCAGAAAACTCTTTCAAGCCGACAATAATCGGTCAAGTTGGCATCAAAGTGAGAATAAAAATCAGTGATGCAAACTTGCAATCTCAAGAGCTTGAATTTGTTTCTGAAGGCGGCCAAAATTTTGAGATGTTCAATCTTTTTGAAAGCGGTCAAGGCACCAGCGCTGACCCATACATAATTTCAAACGGCACGCAGTTTAGAAATCTTGCTTACAGAATGCAAAAACCAACGGCACTCAACAACTATGTTGAAACAACCCAGCTTGGCAATCGTGAAATCTCTGAAGAGACACAATTCTATTTCAGATTGAGTGAAGATATCGCTTTGAGCCAGAAAGGTGGAGCTTCCACTTACGTTGATGGGCTGTTGTTTGCTGGAGAGTTTCAAGGCGACATTGACGGAAACGGAAAAACGATTTCTTACATCGGCACTTACACCAAAAGTGGAACAAACTTGGCTGGAATAACTGTTTCGGTCGGAAATATTCTCGGGCCACAAAATGGAGACACTCAAACGACATATTATTATGGAATTTCATTGTTTGAAAACTTGGGAGCCACGGCAAATGTTTATGACCTTGGCATTGACGTGATTTATGCCGACACTCAAATGCCAACGCATACACTTGTTGCTGGCTTGGTGTTGACAAACAGTGGGCAAATCGACAATGTCACGTTGAAAAATTTCCAAAATGGAAGTTTGGCGGATGACCCAGGTTTTCAGGTCGGTTTGAGAGGCTATGGCGGAACGAACGTCAGAGTGATGATGGTTTACAGCGGAATAGCTTCCATAAACATGGGTGCGAGCCAAACACGAATAACAAATTGCAGAGTGGAAACCGACATGATTTTGGATGACACAAACAATTCTCAAATCATCTTTGCAAGTGGAATTGTTTACACAAACTACGCATTGGTTGAAAACTGTGTTGTCGGCACAAATCAAGACGGAACAACCTTTGATTTGTCGGTAAATTGTTCAAATGCCATGAGTGCAGTTCAAGCGGCAGGAATTGCAATCACAAATGCATCTTCGGGAGCGACAATCAGTGCTTGCCTAAACAACTTCGACATTTCGATTTCTTGCACGAGTGCGGCAAATTATGTGACAGCTTATCTTGCAGGAATTGTTGATTTGGGCTTGGGAACGCTCAGAGACAATGTGAACAATGGAAATTTGACACACTCAAACATCACAACCATAACTCAAGGCGACATTTACGCAACCAACAGACAAAATCAGAATACTTAAAAGAAAAAAAGAGTATAAATATAGTGTGAAAAAATCTATTTATACTCTTTTTTTGTTGATATTGTGTTTTTGCTCTTTTTTTAGCGGCAAAAATGTGGCAAGCGCCGAAAATAATGCACAAAGCTACAATGCATTTCGCTTGATCAGACAAGCAACGGCTGACGGACAAATTTCTTTGACCTATGTTTTTCCAATAAATTCGGGCAAACTTTCTGAGATTGGTTTTCAAGAAAATGAAATTCAAGCTTACAAATTTTATTTGACCACCTATGTCAACGCGCTTGCACAAACAAATCGCGAAAAAGCCACAGAAGGCACAACGATCGGAAATTGCGTCTATTTTGAAGATGTCGATGGCATTGGCTTTTCGATTTTGTTTGAAGATTTAGACGCCCAAAAACTCTTTTTTGGAGTTCAAGACGGCGAGAACACTTCAAATTCTCAAAAGGCTAGCGGTTTTTTTGTGAAAAGAGTGGAAATCGAAACATCATTTCCTATCTCCGCAAAATCGGCAAACGATTTGAAACTTATTTGCACAATGGCGACAACGGCTTGGTGCGCCAACAATGATATTTCTGGAGAGCTAAAAACGCAGGCATTAAACGTTTTCAATGACACAATTTTTGTCTATGATTTTGCCACGCAGACGCAAGGCTTGAAGTCAGATGTGATGTATCAAGATGATTATTTTTTTCATAATGTCTTTGTCAGAACGGCAGCACAAATTGAAGAAAATGACAAAATTACATTTTGGGTGACTTATGCCAATCGGCCGATTTGGTATCTCACAGCACTTATCGTCGTTTTGCTTGGCATTGGAATAAGTTTTGCAGTGTTAAACTTTAAAAAGAAACACAAATCATAAAAAATTTTTCAGAAATATTGTCTTTTGCATAAAAAAGTGTTATACTATTTAAGTTACAGCGAAAAAGGACAATAATATGGAAAACAAAAACATTAGAAACATTGCAATCATTGCGCACGTTGACCACGGCAAAACTTCACTTGTGAACGAGCTTTTGAAACAAGGTCACGTGTTTAGAGAAAATCAAGTTGTTGAAGACAGAGTTATGGACAGCAACGCACTTGAAAGAGAAAGAGGTATCACAATTTTATCAAAAAACACCTCTTGCTTTTTTAACGGCGTCAAAATCAACGTTATCGACACACCGGGTCACGCTGACTTCGGCGGAGAAGTTGAAAGAGTTTTGAAGATGGTGGATGGCGTGCTTTTGGTTGTCGACGCCTTTGAAGGACCTATGCCACAGACCAGATTTGTTTTGGAAAAGGCATTGGCGCTCAAACTTAAGGTCGTTGTTGTTATCAACAAAATTGACAGACCAGACGCTCGAATAAAAGAAGTTGTCGACGAAGTGTTGGAGTTGTTTTTGGAGCTTGACGCTGACGATGACCAACTTAATTCTCCATTCGTTTTTGCTTCGGCAAGGCAAGGCGTCGCTTCAACTGACCCTGACGTTGTGGGAACTGACATGGTGCCACTTTTTGAAACAATCATAAGTCACATTCCGGCGCCACAGGGAGATTTGGACAAGCCGCTCAAAATGCTCGTTTCTTCAGCGGAACACAACGATTATGTCGGAAAACTTGCCGTTGGAAAGATTGACCAAGGCGAAATCAAAGTCGGTCAAAATGTGGTGGTTTGCAACTTTCACGACGAAACGAAAAAGGTTAAATCGAAGATTGTCAGCTTGTATGTCTATGAAGGATTGAAGAGAGTGCCTGTTGAAAAGGCTGCATTTGGCGAAATTGTCTGCGTTGCTGGGCTTGAAGATGTGACAATCGGCGACACAATTTGTGACGAAAACGCTGTTGAGCCAATTGAATTTGTCAAAATTGCAGAACCTAGTGTGGAAATGACTTTCATGGTCAACGACAGCCCGTTTGCTGGCAGAGAAGGAAAGTTTGTGACGTCCAGACACTTGAGAGACAGACTTTATAAAGAAGCGGTCAAAGACCTTTCGCTTAAGGTTGAAGATGGCGACACTGCAGAAAAATTTAAAGTTCGCGGCCGTGGCGAAATGCACCTTTCCATTTTGATTGAAAACATGAGAAGAGATGGCTATGAATTTCAGGTCAGCCAGCCAAAAGTTTTGATAAAAGTCATCGATGGCGTAAAGTGTGAACCAATCGACAGGCTTTATTTGGATGTTCCAGAAGATTGCGTGGGCACAGTCATGAACAAAATGGGCGTGCGAAAGGGCGAACTTCAAAACATGACACCGCATGGCAGCAGAATGAAGATGGAATTTTTGATTCCTTCGCGTGGGCTTTTCGGATTTAAATCAGAATTTTTGACGGACACTCGTGGCGAAGGCATTATCAACTCAATTTTCTATGATTATGAACCTTACAAGGGCGAAATCAATCGAAGAGACTATGGCTCGCTTATTGCTCACGAAGAAGGCAAGTCGATTGTTTATGGGCTTTACAACGCTCAAGAACGTGGCGAACTTTTCATCGGCCCAGGTGTGCCAGTTTATGCAGGAATGGTTGTCGGCATGAACCCAAAAGGTGGCGACATTGTTGTCAATGTTTGCAAAACCAAACATCTTTCAAACTGCCGTGCGTCAGGCTCGGATGATGCTTTGAGATTGACGCCGCCAAGGGTTATGAGCTTGGAAGATTGCATTGAATTTTTGGGCGACGATGAATATTTGGAAGTTACACCAAAATCAATCAGAATAAGAAAAATCATTCTCGACCACAACATGCGTCTGCGTGAACGTGGAAAAATGTTGCGTGGAGAAATTTAAAAAAAAGAGCAAAATTTGCTCTTTTTTTGTTGTTAGTAATCTTTAAGTCCTAAAATTATATCAGCTGAAATATCAAGCGCCAAACAAATTGCTCTCAAGCTATCGTAACCAGGTTTACTTTTACCACTTAACCATTCGCTAACTTGACTCGGTTTAACGCCAATTTTCCTAGCAAGCTGACTTTGATTTAAATTATAATCAACCATTAAATCTTGTAATATTTCTATAAAATTCATTATAACACCTTATATTTAGATTTTATAGAAATTTCTATAAAAATGCTTGACATGTAGAAAATTCTATAGTTATAATTAATCTATGATATATAGAAAATTCTATACATGTTGTTTTACTGGACATAGACCTAAAGGGTTGCCAT
>CAJLLK010000025.1 GCA_905207515.1 uncultured Christensenella sp.
CGCCGACCTATTGATTACGAATCAATTGCTCTACCGGCTGAGCCACGTTAGCATGGTCACGCTATAGTATATAATTTTTTTTCAGCGTTGTCAAACATTTAAGCTGTGAAAAACAAGAAAAATATGCTCGAAAACGCTTTAAAATTACAAAATTTTATGATATAATTTCTTCAGAATTATGGAAACGCAAAAAAAATTGAATTTGGCTATGTTTAGCGACAGCTTTTTCCCTGTGTGGGGGGGCGAGAGAGGGTCATCCACGAATGCATGAAGCGTTACATCAAAAACGCCAATGCAGAATTGTTTTGCCCGAAGATTAAAGGTCACATTGACGGGCTTTCTGACAGCGAATTGCCTTACAAAGTGGTCAGATGCAACAGTTTGCAATTCGGAAGAAGTGAATATCTGGCTGTGGCAAACACAAAATTTCAAAAAGAAGTCGAAAATTTCAAGCCAGACATCATCCACTGTCAAACCAAATATGGTCTTTTGAATTATGCATTTAAATATCGCAAAAAATACCACGTTCCGGTTGTGACAACGATACATACAAACTATCCGTTGGCATATTCTTGTTTGAAATTCAAGCCGTTGATTGACTATGCCGTAAAAAGAGTTGTCAAATTGCTCAACAAATGTGATGGAATCACTGCAGTTTCAAATCGTTCCAAAAAGATGATGGAAGATTGCGGCGTCACCGTGCCAATCACTGTGATCAGAAACGGTGTCGACATGAAAAACTTCAATTTTGATGAAACAACAAAACAAACAGTCAAAGAAAAGCTCAACATTTCGCCGGAAAAATTTGTCATCATGTTTTGCGGTCGCTTGCATGAAATCAAAAACATTTTGTTTCAACTTGAAGTTGTCAAAGAACTGAAACGACATACAAACGATTTTGTTTTTCTGCTTGTTGGCGAAGGTCCACAAAGAAACGAACTTGAACAATTCGTCAAAAGCAACAACCTGCAAGAAAATGTTGTTTTCACCGGATTTGTTCCAGACCAAAAGACATTATATTCTTATTATCATGCCGCAGACTTGTTTTTCTTTGCTTCAACAACCGACAGCGATGGTCTTGTTGTGGTTGAAGCGGCTGTAAACAAAACTCCGAGCCTTGTGCTTGAAGGAATGGCTGCCTGCGAACGAATTGTCGATGGCTACAACGGCTATATTTCTCCAAACTTTTCAAAAGAGTGCTGCAAAAAACTTTTGAAAATCATGCACAACAAAAAAACTTTGGAAGAAATCTCCCAAAGAGCTTTCGAAACAATTCCAAAAAGCTGGAACGACATCAGCGAAGAATATGAACAATTTTATAAAAAAGTTATGAAAATTTTTGCCAAGAAATTAAGTTAAAAGCTTAAACGACACTTTTCCTTGCTCATCGTCTTTTGAAATGACTTCAACATTCACTTTGTCGCCCACTTTGACAATCTCATAAATCTTTTTAGTTCTGTTTTCTGTGGCATTTGAAATGTGAAGCAAGCCAGTTGCACCGTTTTCAAGCTTGATGATTGCACCAAATTGCAAAAGCTTGACCACTTCGCCTTGATAGGTTTGACCAACGACCAATTCTTTAATTCTTGTGATTTTCGGGTCTTCCAAAAGTGCTTTCAAAGAGAGTTCAACTTTCTTGTTTTCTCTGTCCACTTTGATAACTTTAAACTGTCTTTCGTCGCCGACGTGCAAAGCGTCTTCCACCTTTTCAAGTTTTTCATAAGAGATGTTTGAAATGTGAAGAAAACAGTCATAACCATCCACACTGACAAATGCGCCATAAGGCATAATTCTTTCAACTTTGCCTTTGACGATTTTGTTTATGAAAATGCTGTTCCAAAAATTTGTTTCAATGGCAACTTTAATTTGTTCTTGCAAAAGTTTGACGCTGCCGATGATAGTTTTGTTTTCTTTGTCAATTTCAGTGACAACTGCTTCAAGTTGTTTGCCGACAAATTTGTGGAAATCTTTGACATAATGCTCAGACGCTTCCGCAAAAGGGATGATGATTTTGTAATCTCCCATTTTAGACTGCAAGCCATTTCCCACACTTGTAACCACAAAAGAAAATTTGCTGCCAAGTTTCAAACTCGACGCATTTTGATTGGCGATTTTGAGCGCATCTGCCAAACTTTTTGAAGCCTCAATCAAACCTTCTTCATTTTTTTGATTGGTGATAACCACACCAAATCTGTCACCAATTTTTATTTTTGCATAATCTTCAAAATCTGATGCCGGAATAAAAGCATCGTTTTTGCCACCAATGTTGAAAATCACGCCGTCGTCACGTTTTAAAACCACCACTCCGTCAAAAGCTTGACCTTTTTTGTATGATGTAAAAGTTTTGTCAATCATGTCCAAGTTAAAATTTTCGCTCATAAGTCACCCTTAAAATAATTTTAAAACATGATATCAGAAAAAATAAAAAAAGTAAAGAAAATTTTACTTTTTTTTCAATGTTTGCTCTCTAAGTTCCAACATCTTTTCTCTGACAACGGCGTTGGCTTTTTCCAAAGTTTCTTCGTCGAGCTTAACTCCATAAAACTCAGAAAGTTCAAACGGCTTTCCGATTGTGTAAACACTTTTTCTGAAAATTTTTGGCTTTCGTTCAATCCAAATAGGAACGATTGGCGTCTTTGTTTTAATGGCAATCAGTGCCATTCCACTTTTTATTTCGCCCAAAATGTCAGCTTCGTTTTTGAGCCGTGTTCCTTCAGGAAAAACAAAAAGCTTTTTGTCACTTTTGAGCGCTTTCATGCAATTTTTAATGGCATTGATGTCGTTTCCTTCTCTGTCAATTTCAATTCCGCCAAAATTGCGCAAAATGGCACCAAAAAGCTTGTTTTTAAAAAGTTCTTTTTTTGCTAAAATTTTGATTTTTTCGGTCGTGTTTAAAATATAGAGCGCAATATCCCAGTTTGAATAATGATTGCATGAAAGAATGGCTTTGCCTTTTGGCAAATTTTTCTTCCCTTTGATAAACGTTGGATGCAAAATTGAAAGCGGTATCCAAAGCAAAATTCTAGCCAACCATAAGAGCATAACATTCCTCCAAAATTAAATTACTACATTATATTAATGAAATCAAATCGTGTTGTCAAACTAAACACAAAAATTCTTCGCGAGCGAAAATGCTGTTGCCCACGCGATTTGAAGATTAAATCCCCCAGTCAAAGCGTCCACATCCAACACTTCGCCTACAAAATAAAGCCCACTGACAAGTTTGCTTTCCATTGTTTTCGGATTAACTTCTTTCAAATTCACTCCGCCGCTTGTGATAATGCCAGCGTTCAAATCGTAAAGCCCCGCAAAAGTCAACTTAAAATTTTTCAAGCCGTTCAGCCAAATCATGCGTTCTTCTTTTGTTATGTCATGAATTTTTTTGTTTTCGTCAAGGTCAATCGCCTTTGCAAAACATTCCGCAACCGCTTTTGGCAGCAAGCCTTTCAAAACACTTTTCAGCTCTTTGTTTTTGTTTGCTTCAAAGTCGCGCAAAAGTCGCAAATCGAGCTGCTTTTCGCTCAACGCAGGTTTGAAATCAAGCGAAATCGAAACATTTTTGCTTCGATTTATAAAGCTCGAAGCGGTCAAAACAATCGGTCCAGAAATTCCTTGGTCAGTGAAGAGCATTTCGCCAAAAAACGACAACTTTTTTCCGTCAGCCAAAATGTTGAGCTGAACATTTTTCAGCGAAACACCTTGCAATTTTTTCACAAAATCGTCCGAAAGTTTGATCGGACAAAGTGCAGGCACAATCGGTTCAATCGAATGCCCAAAGGCTTTGGCAAACTTAAATCCGTCGCCCGTGCTGCCCGTGGCGCTGTAGCTTTTCCCGCCGGTCGCGATGACAACTTTGTCAAAAAGAAACTTCTCGCTCTTGCAAATCACTTCAAATTGTTCCGCTTTTTTGATTGCCAACACTTCATGATCAAACAAAAACTTGACATTTTTGCAATGTTTTTCTTTCAAAACCTTAACGACGTCAGAAGCCTTGTCGCTTTCTGGGAAAACACGATTTCCACGCTCAAGCTTTGTTTTCAAGCCCAAATTTTCAAAGAAGTTCACGCAGTCGAAACTGGAAAAGCCATAAATTGCCGACCTTAAAAACTTTTCGCCGCGCACTACATTCGTCAAGAATTCTTCTGGCGGGCAAAGATTGGTCAAGTTGCATCTGCCTTTGCCAGTGATAAAAAGTTTTTTGCCAGCCTTTTCATTTTTGTCAAACACGGTCACATCAAAGCCCTTTTCAGCCAAAAGACCAGCCGCCATAAGCCCTGCAGCTCCCGCCCCCACAATCGCAATTTTCATTTTGCATCCTTAAAAAACAAGATTTCTTCTTCGGTCAATGGTTTGGTTTTGCCGCGATAAAGCCCGCCCAAACGCACTTGACCAATGCGCACCCTTTTCAAGAGTTTGATTTCGTGACCAATCGCATCAAACATTCTTCTAACTTGATGATTCTGTCCTTCGTCAATCACAACAGAAACCTTGCTGAACTTTCCATCATATTCCAAAAGTTTAACTCTCGCTTCAGGCATTCTTTTGCCATTTTCGACAACGCCGCGCCTAAGAACAGCAAGCTCGCTTTCTTTAAGCTCGCCTTCGACCGTCACCTGATATTCTTTTTCAAAATGAAACTTTGGATGAGTGACAAGATTGGCAAAATCGCCGTCGTTTGTCAAAAAAATCAGCCCTTCGGTGTCATAATCCAGCCTTCCGACATTGAAAAGTCTGACATCGCTGTCCACAAGGTCAAAAATGGTTTTTCTTCCCTTTTCGTCACTCGCTGTGCAAGCATAACCTTTTGGTTTGTTCATTTTCAAATAGACAAACTGCGTCGGCAAGCTCAATTTTTTGCCGTCCACTTCCACAACATCTTTCTTTTCGTCAACAGAAAAGCCAAGGCTGTCCACGAGCTTTCCATTGACGGTCACTCTGCCAGCGGAAATAAATTCTTCACACTTTCTTCTTGAAGCCAAGCCGCAAGAACTCAAAAATTTGTTTAATCTCATAAAAAAAATCCTTTCAAATTGCCATGCTTTTGCAAAATGAAAGGATTGTCGCTCACCAGTTTCGGAAAAAATCTCTCATTCTTTGAAGCATAGACCTAGGTTTTACATTTTCTATTGTAAAGATTTTTTCGGAGAAAAGCAAGTCATTGTTCAAAAATATTTCGACCTTGCCGATTTCGCTGCCTTTTTCGAGCGGAGCTTCGATTTCTTCTGGATAAGTGTAAACAAATTTAAGATTTTTCAGCTCTTGTTCGGTCAAAGGATAAACAAAATGTTCAGTGGTGCCAATTTTGGCTGTTTCGTTCCTGCCGTCAATCACACTGACCGTGTCGTCAAAGTCATAAAGTTCTGTCAAGTCATAGAGTTTGAAAAGATTGGAGCACTCTTTCAAAAGCGCCGAACTTTCTTCAAACATCGGTCCGCAATTTAACACCACACAAACCAAACGCATTCCGTCTTTTTCAATGGCGGAAACCAAACATCTGCCTGCATCGTCAGTGAAGCCCGTTTTCACACCAATGCACCCTTCCAAAGTGGAAATCAGCTTGTTTTTATTTTTAAGATATCGGTTTTCGTCTTTGCCGTTTGTGATTTTCATGTTTTTGGTGCCAACAATTTCTCTGAAAGTGTCATTTTCAAGTGCGTAAGCTGTGATAATTGCAAGGTCATACGCCGTTGTGTAATGCCCGTCAGCGTCAAGCCCATGAGTGTTGGCAAAATGCGTGTTTTTGACGCCAATTTTTTTTGCCAGGTCATTCATTTTTGTGACAAACTCGCTTGTGGAACCCGCAACGTGTTCAGCAATCGCCACCGACGCGTCATTTCCAGAAATCAACATCAGCGCATAAAGTAAATCTCGTGTGGAATAAATGTCGCCTTTGCGAAGATAGAGCGAAGTGCCCGGGATGCCAACCGCCTTTGGAGAAACTTCAAATCTTTCGTCCAAATCGGAGCAATTTTCAATCGCCGTGATTGCCGTCATAATTTTTGTTGTGCTTGCCATTGGCATCTTTTTGTTTTCGTTTAAAGCGAAAAGTTTTCTGCGAGTTGTCGTTTCAATCACCGCGCAACCGCGAGCAGACGAACTCATGGCGGAAGTTTTCAAAACATAGGCATTTGAAACTCCGACAAACAAAAATCCAAAACAGAGCAAAAGTGAAACAAAAGTCAAGAGCCACTTTTTCAAATCAATTCTCATTTTTTTCACCTTCTTTTGCTTTTTGTTCCATTTTTTGAAGAAGCGAGTTGAACATGTTCAAAACCGTCTGATAAAGTGACTTGTTTTCGACATTGACAAATTCCACATTGCCGTCATCTCTGATAATCAAAAAGCCAACTGGTGTCACGCTCATTCCGCCACTTGACCCACCACTCATAGGAAAATGATTTGCCACTCTTCTTGCTGACATGTCGGCATATTCGCCACCGCCAACAACAAAACCGACCGTCACTTTTGAAATCGGAATGATTGTTGTGCCGTCAGGCGTTGTGATGCTTTCGCCGACAATTGTGCTGGAGTCCACCAGCGTTTTCAGCTTGTCCATTGCGCTTGAAATCAAATCATTTATTGAAGTTGAGTTTGTGTAAATTTTCATAATTGCTCCTTTTCCAGTGTTGCATAATACACAAGATGTAGTGTAGTATGCTGCATACTATACAATATCTTATGCTATGTATAATTGCACTCACTTTCTTTTAGTTATGATAACCGAATAAATGTAAGAATATACAATATCAAAAAAAGAAACTGTTGCTTGCACCACTCCCGCAATTTCACACATCTGTTTGTTGTAAGAAACTGTGTCATAAACACACATTGAAGCGGTCGGCTTGTGGCTTTTTATAAACAGAAAAAGTTGAGCCAAAATTTGATTTAAAAGACCGCAAAGCATGGCACTTGAAAAAGCATCGCCCGTGCCGATGTTGTAGAAAACATAAAACTTTTTCAGCCTGATTTTATCTTTCATTTGCTTGCCAAATTCTTCCATAACAGCAAACTGCGGGCTGGAAAATTCAAGCTCTTGGCGTTTGGTTTCTGTTTCGTTTTCCAGCTCGATATATTTTCCGTGAAAAGAAAAAATGAAGTAAAACATTTTCTTTTTCAAAACAAAAAGTGCAATCACTCCCCGATTGAAAATTGGGTTATAAGAGACCCTTATCTCTGCAAAAACAGGAAAAACCAAAATCAAAATAAAGACGGCAGGAATTATGTAATAAAGCGATATTTTCCAATCCATAACCTTATTTTGTTTAAATATAACAAAAAAATGCGAACAATTTGCTCGCATCACTTTTTTGATTTTTTAATTTCTTTCCAACATCTTTTTCTTGCTCGGTTGACAATTTTGTTTGTCTTTTTATAGTCTAAATGAGTGTTGATGTCGCTGTAATCTGCGTCTTTTTGCTCCATAATAAGTTTTGCAATAGTTTCAATGGCATTGGTTTTCATTTCTTTCAAACCTTTTTGCACACAAGCCAAAACATCACTGTTGTTTTGCAAAAAGTTGATTTTTTCAGTCAATTCTTTGCCATTTTTAAAGCTGAATGCCAAGCCCTTATCTTGCAAAAATTTGATGTTGAAATATTCCTGACCCGGCAATTTTGTCGTGGCAATCAGCGGAAGTTCTTTGTTTATGCTTTCAGTTGTGGAAAGCCCGCCACCTTTGCCAATCATCACATCGCAAGCACTCATAATCACATCGACTTCTTTTGAAAATCCAATATTTTTGACAACAAAATTTTTTGGATAACGACTCATTTCTTTGTCAATTTTGTTCTTCGTTTTTTCATTGCGTCCGTTGACAACAACAATTTGCATTTTGGTTTTTATTCTCTTGAGCAGACTTTTCAAAATTTTGTAACTTCCCTGCCAATGCCCGCCGCCGTAGAGAATTAAAACGGTGAACAAATCTTTTTCCAAGCCCAACCTTTCTCGAGCTTCGTTTTTGTCGATGTGCTGAGAAAACTTTTCGCTCACAGGGATGCCCGTCATAACCAACGATTTTGGCGAAAATCCCTTTTCAAGAAGTTCTTTTCGAAAATCTTCATGCGACAATGTCAAAAAGTCTGCTCCACCGATTGAAGCTTCCCAAAACGGCGAAACCACATAATCAAGCATGCAAACGATGTTCACGCTTGGCAGTTTGTAAACCCTTCGCAAATTCGAAAGTGCCATGCCACAATAATATGATGTGCCATAAATCACGTCAGGCTTAAACTCATAAATCAACTTCAAAAGTTTTCCATTCAGCGATTTTACAGACGCCTGTGGCGGACAGACACTGGCTTTTTTGACGTTATATTTAAAATAACTGTTGTAAAACAAGTCATAAAGCGGCCTTAAATAACCCACAGCCAAATTGTAACCTTTGTCAACAATCCACGAGTTGAACTTTGAAGTGTATTCTTTGATTATATCCACAACCTTGACTTCAGCTTGACCGGTCTCTTCCAGCCTTCTTTTCATGGCATAAGCGGCAGAATTGTGACCATTGCCAGCAGTCACAGTCAAAATCAAAACTTTTTTCATGAGACAATTATAACATCATAAAAATTTTATTGCAAAGAAAAATCAAAATTGGCAAATTTATTATGAAAATTTCGAAAAAACATCTATAATAAGACTGATAGGGAGAAAAAAATGAAAAAAGAAGAGAACAACATTTGCTTTGACAACGAGCTTTATTTGAAATTGCAAAGCGAAAACATCAACAAGAGAATAAAAAAATTTCATAACAAACTTTATCTTGAATTTGGCGGAAAAATCTTTGATGACCTGCATGCTGCACGAGTTCTGCCAGGTTTTGACCCGAATATAAAAATCAAGCTGTTGCAAAAGATGAAAGATAAAACTGAAATCATCTTCTGCATAAGCTCAAATGACATCGAAAAACATAAAATTCGCGCCGATTTGGGCTTGAGTTATGACAACGAAGTCTTGCGACTTGTTGACAACATGCGCGAGCTTGGACTTTACATATCTTCGTTTGTGATAACCCTTTACAAAGGTCAACCAAGTGCCACAAAATTTGCCAAAAAGCTCGAACAACGTGGCGAAAAAGTGTATTTTCACAACTACACAAAAGGCTATCCAAACGATGTCAACACCATTGTTTCTGACGAAGGTTATGGCGCAAATCCTTTTATTGAAACAACTCGTCCACTTGTGGTCGTTACCGCGCCAGGCCCTTCAAGTGGAAAGCTTGCCACCTGCCTTTCACAACTTTATCACGAATATAAACGCGGAGTGAAGGCTGGTTATGCCAAATTTGAAACTTTCCCAGTTTGGAATTTGCCGCTCAAACATCCAGTCAACATCGCCTATGAAGCCGCCACCGCTGACCTTTATGATGTAAACCAAATCGACCCATTTCATTTCAACGCCTATGGAACGCTCGCAGTGAACTATAATCGCGACATAGCAGTTTTTCCGATTTTAAAGACGATTTTAAACAAAATCACCAAGAAAGAAATTTACAAATCTCCAACTGACATGGGTGTCAATATGGTTGCCGAAGCGATAACAGACGACAAACTTGCTCAACTTGCCGCAAAAAAAGAAATTTTGCGAAGATATTTCAGAGCAGAGTGCGACTATAAACGCGGTCAATGCACCTTTGAAACGCTTGAACGAAACAAATCGCTGATGTCAGAAGCTGGAGCAACAGAAGATTTGTTGAAAGTTATTGAAGTTTCAAGAAGCACGGCAAAACAGAGCGGTTTTCCGTGCGTAGCTTTGGAGCTGCCTGACGAAAAAATTGTGACAGGAAAAACCAAAAAAATCATTTCTGCTTGTGGCGCTGTTGTGCTGAACGCCTTGAGAACTTTGGCAGGAATGGGAGATGATTTTGACGTTATAACAGACGACATTTTGCTGCCGATTGTCAATTATCGAACAAACATTTTGAAGTCAAATTGCAGCGTCTTAACTTTGGATGACGTTTTGGTAGCACTTTCAATTTGTTCCGGAAAAAATGAAAAAGCAAAAAAATGTTTGGAAATGTTGCCAAAACTGAAAGGTTGTGACGCACACAGCACCTACATTTTGCCGCCTAATGAAGAACAAACACTTAAAAAACTTGGCATAAATGTCACAAGTGAGCCTGTTTACTTAAATTCTCATCTTTTTGAAGGCTGATTTTTATATAATTTTCAATCTAAAACCTTAATTTTTGTTAAAATACCACCAAAATTTTGGCAATTGTTTTTCATCGCCACTTATCATGATTTGCACTTGAAAATTTTCAACATTTTCATCGACAAAAGATTTCAGACGCCTTGCAACACCGTCTGCGCTGTCAAAAATTTCAGCATTTTTGAAGATTGACTTTATCAAATCTGCCACTGCCACATAGTGCGTGCAACCCAAAACCACCGCCTTTGGATGAAGTCCTTGCAATTCTTCAGTCAAATAGCCTTTTAAAACGCTTAAATTGTCCAAATTTTCGTCTATAAGTTCAGCAAGCTTATTCAAAGGTTTTTTAGTCAACTTTTTGTTCTTGCGCGCCAAAATATTGTGCTTTATTGTGTTTTCTGTCGCCAACAAAAGCACATCTTCTGGCTTATATTTTTCCAGCGCAGGCTTGATTGCGGGAACTGTTCCAATGAAAACGATATCAGGAAAAGTTTTGCGGCAAACATCAATGCAAGTCGAAGTCAAGGTGTTGCAAGCCAAAATCACAATATCAAACTTGAAAAATTGATAAATATTTTGCAAATTTTTTAAGGTTATCTCCTGCAAAAGCTGCTTTGATTTGTTTCCATATGGCAAATTTTTATCGTCGCAAAACATCAAAAAATTGCAAAACGGACAGACCTGTACACATTTTTTGAGAATGTTAATTCCCCCGCTGCCACTGTCGATCAAAAGAACATTTTTCATATCAAATATATATGCAAAAACCGCACAAGATTTGTCACTGTGCCATAACTTTGTCAATCACTTCAGCCACCACATCGCTCAAAAATTCCACTTTTTCTTTGACGTCTTTTTCGGTCAAAATGATGTCTTTTTTGCAGTTTAAACTTTCTGCAGAAATCATCATTGGCACACCGATTGAAAAACAAGGCACATTCAAAGCGGCTTTGTTGATTGGCATTCCAAAGTTGTTCATTGCACTGCCAGGCGTCAACCCAGCATCGTTGAATTGAATGGAACATCCCAAACGCGAAATGCTGTCTGTCGCCAAAGAATCAAACAGAAAAACAGCTGAAATGTCAAAAACTTCGACAATCACCTTGATGATTTCAAATGCATTGATGCCAGTGTTTGAAAAAGTGTTTGGCATGATTTTGAAAATTTTGTTGCTTTTCTTGAAAGGCTCAATTTTGATTTTTTCCACGGTCTTAACACCAAAACTATCAGCTATGATCTGCGGATTTCCAATTCCAACAAACAAAATTTTGCCACTTTTTTTGATTTTGTTTTCTTTAAACAAAAAATCAATTCGCACAAAAATTTCTTTCAAAAGAAGCACTCTGTGTTCTTCCAAAAACTCAGAAAGAAGTGGCGTGTTCAAAATGAAATAATGCCCCTTGTCAAAGCCAAGTTTTTTTGCCTTTGCATTTGTTTCAACAAAAAGCTTGGAACAAGTTATGCCAAACTTCTTCAAATTTGTCGTTTCATAACCGTAAACGGTCAAATCTTCGCTGCTTTCATCAATCAAATCTTTCATATATAAAATATAGCCAAAAAAATGTGAAAAATAAGTTGATTTTTAAAAAGATGTGTGCTATAATGTTTGCAGAAAACTTTTAAGGAGAGAGACATGGCAAACATTAAATCAGCAAAGAAGAGAATTTTGATTGAAAGAGAAAGAAGAGTGGAAAACAACTCAGTTAAATCTGAAATCAAGACATATATCAAAAAATTTAAAGCTGAACTTGAAACTGACCTTGCAAAAGCTGAAGAAACATACAAAACTCTTTCTGCAAAACTTGATAGCGCAGCAAGAGAAAATGTCATTCATCAAAATTCTGCAAACAGAAAAAAAGCTCACTTTGCAAAATTGTTAGACACAGCAAAATCAGCAAAATAACAAAAAACCGTCAAAATTATGGCGGTTTTCTTTTTGTCATTCAGAGCTCTCCTGTCATCCAGAGCGTAGCGAAGCGAAGTCGAAGGATCTCAGAGATGTTTCGACACGACCTATCGGTCGGCTCAACATGACAATATGGTTGAAATGACATATTTTCCTTTGTCATCCTGAGCTTGTCGAAGGAGCTCACTGTCATCCAAAGCGAAGTCGAAGGAGCTCAACTTCAAACAAAAAAATCCGACTTAAAAATCGGATTTTTCTTTTATTAAACGCTTTCTTCCCAGTTTACGTCTGGCAAAACAATTTGAACATTTGTGTCAAATTGAATGTTTGAATAAGAATCTGTGTCAGAATAATCTCTGATCATCTGAAGCAATTTCCAAGAAGAGCTGTCAAAAACAAATGTTCTCTCTTCGTCAGTCACGTTCATTGTGATTGTCAAAGTGTCAGCAGTGCTTGTGATTTGAATTGTGTCACTAAGATCGCTCATCATTTCTGCAAATCTATTTACCATGGTTATAAACATGAAATTTGGATTGTAATAAGAATAAAGCGTCGCTTTCAAGTTGCCATGGTCATTTGGTGTTATATTCAAGTCAAATAAATCATAAAGCGTTGTTCCTTCTGGCATAACAGCCTTGACATATTCCTGACTCAAATTGTTTTCGACGTTGTGACGATAAAGAATCAAGTTGTTCATATCGATCCAAAGTTCACTGTTTTCCAAATCTGGACTATAGTCACTGAGATTTGAAATGTAAAGGAAATCGCCATTCACAGCGACCATATTTTCGCCTGCAGGATTTTTGATGCTGAATGTTTCGATTGTTTCTTTCAGTTCAATCGTTGGCTCAACGTGGTTTGTGACCATGTTTTCGCTCAAACTTGCAATCGCTTCTTGAGCAGCATAAACATCCAAATTTGCAAAATCTGGGTTTAAAACAAAAGCCGAAGCTTGTTCTACCACAAATGCCACATAATCTTCGTTTGACAACACTTCAACGTCATAAGCCGCTGAAAATTCGCCGCTTTTCACGGTCAAAGTTTTTGTTCCTGCGGTGGAGCTGTCAAAATTTTCCACTGTAAAATCTTCCGTCGCTTTCTTTGTGTCGTCGCTGTAAACAAGATTGACAACCAAACCTTCTTTTGAATAATCTTCACCAACATAATAAGTCATTTTTGCATTTGTTGTGACAAGTTCAATCCCAGTCAC
>CAJLLK010000026.1 GCA_905207515.1 uncultured Christensenella sp.
GACAACTATTCCGGCATGTGCTTTACAGTGACATTTACCGAAGGAAGCAGGGCTTGATATGAACATTACAAGTGCAAAATTTGTGACAAGTGTCGTTGACGAAAAAGACATCTTGAAAGATGAAATGATTGAGTTTGCTTTTGTCGGCAGAAGTAATGTCGGCAAAAGTTCTCTCATAAATTCTCTTTGCGGGCAAAAAAATTTGGCAAAGACTTCGTCAACGCCAGGCTTGACCAAAATGATAAATTATTTTTTGGTAAACAATCGTTTTCGCATTGTTGATTTGCCGGGCTATGGTTATGCAAAAACTGGACACAAACACATTGCAAATTGGGCGGGGTTAATGGAAAAATATTTGACCTATTCTCCAAATTTAAAAACCGTTTTTGTGCTTGTCGATTGCCGCCATGAGCCGAGCGAACTTGACAAGATGATGATTGAATTTTTAAATTCTTATCAAATCCCATATGTGATTTTGGCGACGAAAGTTGATAAAATTGCAAAGTCAAAAATTCCACAAGCTTGCAGCATGATTGCCAAAACTTTGGGCGTGAGAACGCAACTTGTGCAAGGTTATTCTTCTGAAAATGGCTTTGGAAGAGAAAAATTGTTGGAATATATTGAAAATCTGCTATAAAAATGCACAGATGTGCATTTTTTTTAAAAATTCAAGCCAATTTATTTGCCAAGATTTCGGACAATTTGTTATAATATTATAGGTTATAAAGGAGAAGAAAGTTATATGAAAAAATATGTTTACTTGTTTAAAGAAGCTGACGGAAAAAACAAAGCACTTTTCGGTGGAAAGGGTGCCAATCTTGCTGAAATGACAAAAATTGGTTTGCCAGTTCCACAAGGCTTTACAATCACAACTGAAGCCTGCACAAAATATTATGAAGACGGCAAAAAAATCAACGATTCAATCGCCGAACAAATCTATCAAAAATTGGCTCAAATTGAAAAGATGACTGGCAAGAAATTTGGCGACATAAACAATCCACTTCTTGTTTCTGTTCGTTCTGGGGCCAGAGTTTCCATGCCTGGAATGATGGACACAATTTTGAACCTTGGTCTCAATGATGAAGTTGTTGTTGGGCTTGCTCGCCTTACAAACAACGAAAGATTTGCTTATGATTCTTATCGTCGTTTCATTCAAATGTTCAGTGATGTTGTTATGCAACAAGACAAGTCTAAATATGAAAGAATTTTGGACGAAATCAAAGAAAAGAAAGGCGTTAAGTTTGACAAAGACCTCACTGCTGAAGATTTGAAAGAAATTGTTAAACTTTTCAAAAAACTTTATAAAGAATCGCAAAAGACAGATTTTCCACAAGATCCAAAAGTTCAACTTATCGAAGCTGTCAAAGCCGTTTTCCGTTCTTGGGACAACGACAGAGCAAATGTCTATAGAAGAATGCATGACATTCCTTACAACTGGGGAACAGCTGTAAACGTTCAATCAATGGTGTTTGGAAACATGGGCGACGACAGTGGAACAGGTGTTGCTTTCACAAGAAACCCTTCAACTGGCGAAAACAAACTTTATGGCGAATATTTGATGAACGCTCAGGGCGAAGACGTTGTTGCTGGCATCAGAACGCCACAACCAATTT
Organism: uncultured Christensenella sp.; assembly: GCA_905207515.1. Classification (GTDB taxonomy): domain Bacteria; phylum Bacillota; class Clostridia; order Christensenellales; family UBA1242; genus Caccovivens. The sequence continues at coordinate 1,614 of CAJLLK010000026.1, forward strand.
CTCAACTCGAACAACAAAATCCAGAAGTTTTTGCTCAGTTTGTTGAAATTTGCAAAAAACTTGAAAAACATTATAAAGACATGCAAGACATGGAATTTACCATTGAAAAAGGCAAACTTTTCATGCTTCAAACAAGAAACGGCAAGAGAACAGCCAAAGCTGCACTCAAAATTGCTGTAGATTTGGTCAGTGAAGGCATGATTGACGAAAAAACTGCACTTTCAATGATTGACCCTAAACAACTTGATGCACTTTTGCATCCAACGTTCAATGAAAAGGCTGTCAAGAAAGCGACATTAATCGGCGAAGCTTTGCCAGCATCTCCTGGTGCAGCAAGCGGAAAGATTTGCTTCACAGCAGAAAAAGCCAAAGAAGAAGGAAAGAAAGAAAAAGTTGTGCTTGTTCGTCTTGAAACTTCTCCAGAAGACATCGAAGGCATGGCAGCTTCTCAAGGCATTTTGACCGCTCGTGGCGGAATGACTTCTCATGCAGCCGTTGTCGCTCGTGGAATGGGAACTTGTTGCGTTGCAGGTTGCAGTGCAATCAAGTTTGCTGACGATGGAAAATCTTTCACTCTTGGTGGAAAAAAATATAAAGAAGGTGATGTTATCTCTTTTGACGGCTCAACCGGAAAGATTTATGATGGCTCTATCGAAACAGAAGATGCCAAAATCTCTGGCGAATTTGCCACAATCATGGAATGGGCTGACAAATATAGAGACCTTCAAATCAGAACAAATGCAGACAATCCAAGAGATGCAGGCGTTGCATTCAATTTTGGTGCAGAAGGTGTTGGACTTTGCAGAACTGAACATATGTTTTTTGAAGCAGACAGAATTCCAGCTGTGAGACAAATGATTGTTTCTTCAACAACAGAAGAAAGAAGAAAGGCTCTCAAAAAACTTCTTCCAATGCAACAAAAAGACTTCAAGGGCATTTTCAAAGCTATGAAAGGTCGCCCAGTGACAATTCGTTTCTTGGACCCACCTCTTCACGAATTTTTGCCACATGAAGACAGCGAAATCAGAGCGCTTGCAAAAGAAATGGGCTTGACTTTTGAAGCACTTAAGAGCACTGTTGAGTCTCTTCACGAATTCAACCCAATGATGGGGCATCGTGGACTTAGACTTGCTGTGACTTATCCAGAAATTGCTGAAATGCAAACAGAAGCGGTCATCAAAGCTGCAATCGAAGTGAGAAAAGAAGAAGGATTTGATGTTGTTCCTGAAATCATGATTCCGCTCACTTGCGACAGTGTGGAATTTAAGTATGTGAAAGACATTGTCACATCGACGGCAGACAGAATTTTGGCTGAAAATAAGACTGAAATGAAATATAAAGTCGGAACAATGATTGAAATTCCAAGAGCGGCAATCACAGCTGACCAAATCGCAAAATATGCAGAATTCTTCTCATTCGGAACAAACGACTTGACACAGATGACCTATGGTTTCTCTCGTGACGACGCAGGAAAATTCTTGGATGTATATTATGAAAAGAAAATTTTCGAAAGCGATCCATTTGCAAGACTTGACCAAAATGGTGTTGGCAAACTTGTGAGAATTGCTGCCGAACTTGGCAGAAGCACAAGACCAGACATCAAGCTCGGAATTTGTGGCGAACATGGTGGAGACCCATCATCAATTGAATTCTGCCACAGAATTGGTCTCAACTATGTTTCTTGCTCGCCATACAGAGTGCCAATCGCTCGTCTTGCTGCTGCTCAAGCTGCAATCAAATATCCTAGAAAGAAAGGACTTTTTAGAAAATAAACAAAAACATCTCAATTTGAGATGTTTTTGTTTAAAATTTTGAGATTTCATAAATCTTTTCAATAAATTATGAAAAAATCATATTATATGTTATAATAATATTGTAGGAGTTGTTATGTTTGAACAGATTTTAGATAAAGACGAAAACATTGTGGAAACTTTCAAGCCAAACAAATTCAGATTGTTTATGGGAAATTTCATTGGCAGCCTGTTTTTGTTTGCTTTTGCGATTGTCGTTTGCTGCCTTGGCTTTTTCATTCCGGATGAAATGGGAAACACTCTTGATCCGATTTGGCTTTTAATTCCGTTTGGTGTTTATCTTGTTTATTTGGGTTTGATGTTTTTGTTTTTGAGCCTTTGGTATAACAAAACCTTCTATGCCTTCACAAACAAGCGAATTATCATCCGAACAGGCATAATTGGAGTTGACTTCAAAGCACTTGATTTGAAAATGATAGGCGCGGTAGATGTCAATGTCAGCTTGATGGACAAAATTGTTGGCAAAAACACTGGCACGCTAAGGTTTGGAAGCATGTCCAGCCCTATGTCAGTGCCAGCTGGTTCTCAATCGCTCTATGCTTTTGCATACATTCAAAATCCATATGAAATCTATAAAAAAGTCAAAGAAGCGATTGAACAAAGCAAAAATCAATAAAACAGCCGATTGGCTGTTTTTTTAATTCTCGTTAAACATGATGTCTCCACACATGACATCAAAATAAGAAAAGGTTTGAAGTTTGTCATCTTGCGTTTTGATTGTGAAAACGCTCGGATAAACATCTTTTATTGTCGCATTGACGCTTTCAATTCTTTTCCGGCCGCGATTTATGCTCATCTGCACGCTTTGACCTTTCAAGTTTGATATCTTAAGCTTGATTTCATCAAGTCCATAAATTATTTTTCTCATAAAAACTCCTTATTTGTTTCTTACATATCTTTCAAGAATTTTTGACCAAACTTTCAAAAAATATTCAATTTCTTGTTCTAATTGTCGTTGCGGCCTAGTAAGATATAATAGTTTTTGATTTGGAGGGGTTATATGTCTTTTGAAACAAACAAATTTAAGGTGGCAAAGAAAAAACGACTTGAAAAATCTCAATTCGTGGTGGAATGCAATGTTGCCACAGAGTGTGAAATAGACAAAATTTTGTCTGTTTGCCACACTGCACAAGCTGAAACAGCGGAAGTTTTAAACGGAGTCATCAATTACTCAGGAACAATTGACCTTTGCATTTTGTTTTGCACGGTCGATGGCGAAATTGGCACAATAAATTCGTCTTGTCCGTTCACTTCAAAGTTTGAGGACGCAGACATTTCTGTTGGCGACAAGGTTGGCATTCAGGTTGAAGTGGAAGACTATTCAATCGAAGGTGTGACAAGTTCCAACATCAAGATAAACTGCACATGTGTTCAAAGCGGAATGCTTGTTTGCGAGCGCGAAGTAAACAATGTTTCAAGCGGCGACGAAAATATGTGTCTCAAAGAAGATGAGATGGTTGTCAATGTTTTGGTTGGGCAGGCACAGGAAGTGTTTACGGTTGAAAGCGAGTTTTCAATCAAAGAACCAGTGAAAAAAGTGTTGCTTTCAGACAGTCAAGTTTCTGTCAAAAATGTAGAAAGTGGCGTAAATTTTGTTTCCGTGAGCGGTGAAGTGGTGACAAGACTTCTTTATCTGACCGAGAAAGACAGATTTGAGTCTGCTTATGTGACAGAAAACTTTAAAGAAGAAGTGGAACTCGAAGGCGTGACGAGAGAAGCTGTCAGCGAAGCGGTGGCTTGCATAAAAAAGAACGCAGTCAAGTGCGAACTTGAAGAAAATGACAAGGGCGTGAATGTCAATCTGACAATTCCGGTTGAATTGAAAGTGACTTCTTATATAGAGAAAAGTGAAACTGTGATAAAAGATATTTACAGCACCTGCAACGAGCTGGAAGTTTCCACAGAATCATTTGAAATGACCAGACAACTTCAAGGCGACTATTTTGAAGCAAAAATTGACGGAAATTTGACTTTGGATGCCGAAAAGCCAAGAGTTGACAAGATTATGTTTGTTGGCGGTTCAAATTTGAGCGTGACAAATTCTTATCTCAAAAACGGCGAAATCTTTGTGGAAGGTGTGGCAAAAACAAATGTCGTTTATCTCAATGACGAAAGCAACAGCTTGCAAAGCGTGACAATTGAAGTGCCATTTGTTGTTTCAGACAAGTCGAGCGCAAATTGTGAAAATGCAACCGTGGACAGTGTGTTTGTTGTTATGCACGATGTCGATGTTGTTGTCAAAAAAGGCAGAGAATTTTATTTCGATGCAAAACTGAAAGTCAATGCAAACTACAATTGTGAAGAGACAGGTGCTGTCATTTCAAGTGTCAATGTTGCAAGTGAATATCCAGAAAAAGATTGTGCAATCGAACTTGTTTTTGCATCAGCTGGTCAATCAGCTTGGGACATTGCCAAAGCGGTTAAGGTCAGAGAAGAAACAGTTTGCATGCAAAATCCAGAACTTGTTTTTCCGCTTGAAAAGGATGAAAACATCATAATTTATTATCAAAAAAGATAACGCTAAACTCTTTCAAATCTCAAAAAATCAAAAAACAACAAAAAATCGCATTTTTTGCGGTTTTTTTATATGTTTTTTGCCAAAAATTGCTTCAGGAAGGGTTTTATGAAATACATTTTGTCATTTGTTGGAATTGTGACAATTGCCTGTGCAATCTGTTTTTGTGGAAATGGAAACAAAAGTTTAAACGATGATTATATGCGCATTCATGTGGTGGCAAATTCCAATTCTGACTTTGACCAAAATTTGAAATATAAGGTCAAGGACGTGGTGGTGGATTTTCTTATTCCACTTCTTTCAGAGGCAGAAAACAAAGAAGAAGCAGCTGAAATTATTTCAACAAACCTAAACAAAATTCAAGAGATTGCAAATGCAACCTTAAAGTTTGAAGGCGCGTCTTACAGTGCAAATGTGGCGGTCAAACAAGAAAATTTGCCTGACAGAGCCTATGACGATTTGGTGCTTGAAGCAGGTGTTTATGATTGTTTAAACATCGAACTTGGAAATGCCAACGGCGACAACTGGTGGTGTGTGGTTTTTCCAGCAGTGTGTTTTTTATCTTCAAAAAATCCTGAAAATGTTGTTTATATTTCAAAAATTTGGGAAATAATAAATCGTGTAACACAATAAAAACAAAAAAGGAGAAACTTATGAAGAAAAAACTTTTGGCAGTGACATTTGCGATTATATTTTCAATTTTGTCACTCGGCAGCTACTCAATTGCCACAACAAACTACATAAACTCAAACATCGAGGTCGCCTTGGCGGCACTCACCACAAGCCAAACGCGAACAGTTCAAGACAAGCTCAAACGTTGGGGATATTACACAGGAAGCGTAGACGGAATTTATGGAAATCTTACAAGAAAAGCGGTCAGATATTTCCAAAGCAAAAATGGTCTTGCGGTCGACGGCATTGTTGGACCAAAAACGGCAGTTGCTCTCGGAATGACCTTAAATTCTGACGACAATTCAGTTTCGAACAACGACTTATATTTGCTTGCAAAGTGTGTTTATGCAGAAGCTCGTGGAGAAAGTTATACAGGTCAGGTGGCAGTCGCTGCGGTAATTTTGAACAGAGTGGAAAGCCCAGATTTTCCAAACACAATTGCAGGCGTGATTTATCAGCCATGGGCGTTCACAGCAGTCAATGATGGTCAAATAAATTTGGAACCAAATCAAACAGCTTACAATGCGGCAAGAGATGCCTTGAATGGCTGGGACCCAACTTACGGCGCGCTGTATTATTATAATGCCAGCACGGCAACAAACAAATGGATTTACACTAAGACGACAACCGTGACAATCGGCAACCATGTGTTTGCAATTTAAAGGGGGCAAAAATGAAAGAAAACAAAAATGATGTGCAAAACGCACAAAAAACTCAAAAAAATCGCAAAAAAAGTTACAAAAGTGCTGTGATTGGACTGACAATTGCCACAAGCATTCTCGGGGCAACGACTTTGGGCCTTGGTGTGGCCTATGGAATAACTCAAAATCAAGCCACAAATTTCGGACTTCAACTCGAAAACATCTATAAGAAAAATTATTATGAACTTGTCGACAGTGTAAACAGCGCTGATATGCAAATAAGCAAGTTGTTGGCTTCTGAAAGTGATGATTATCAATCAAAAATGCTGACAGAAATCGCGCAAACTGCAAAGGAGATGCAAAGCAATGTTGCAGCCTTGCCACTTTCTGGAGATAGTGTCGTTCAAAGTGTTAGATTTATCAATCAAATGTCGGGTTACACAGAAACCTTGCAGGATAAAATTGATAAAGGTGGAAGTTTGACAGAAACTGACCTTCAAACTTTGAATGAAATGCACGACTCATTGACAGAAATGAAACGTTATCTCAATCAAATGACCACAAAGATGTCTTCGGGTTACAGCATATTGAAGGCAAGTTCAAAGACCAATGGAGACTATGATGATTTCACCGTGGAATTTGCTCAAATAAAGAGCAGCGATGCTGATTATCCAACGATGATTTATGATGGACCATTCTCTGACTCGGTGGTAAATCAAAAAGTCAAAGGTTTGTCAGGCAGCGAACTTTCAAAAGAAGAAGTTTACAAAAAGGTTGACACAGTTTTCAAAAACATTTCAAATTTGAAATATGATGGTCAAGCAAATGGAAAGTTCAACACCTACAATTTTTCGCTTGTGACTTCTGACAATCAAAAGTTGTATGTTCAAGCGACAAAGGTGGGTGGAAACATTTTGACTGTCAGCGGAAATGTCGAAAGTGACATCAAAAACATAACCTATGAGCAAGCCGAAAAAATAGCTTTGGATTTTGCCAAGCTCAATGGTGTGGAAAATGCGCAAGTTGTGTGGAGCGAAGAGCTTTCGTCACAGGCATATTTCAACATTGCCCCAGTGCAAGATAATATCATCTTATATCCTGACCTAGTCAAAGTTAAGGTCGACATGGAATATGGAGATGTCATTGGCTACGACGCGATAACATACTTCACAAATCACACAAAAAGAGATTTGAGTGCATCAAAAATCAGCGTTGCTTCAGCCAAACAACAAATCAGCGACACATTTGAAATCAAAAATCAAAGATTGGTTTTGGCACCGCTTGATTACAATCGTGAAGTGCTTTGCTATGAATTTGAATGCGAACGCAACGGCTCAACATATTATTTTTACATAAATGCTGAAACTGGCGTGGAAGAAAACATTTTGAAAGTTGTCAAAACAAACGACGGAAGCAAACTTATGTAACAAAAAAGATGAACTTTATTGTTCATCTTTTTCATTAGGATTTGTAGAATTTATTTCAATTTGATTTTCAACTGTTTTTTTGCTGAGAGTTTCTAAAATCTGATCATTATCTACAGAGTTTTGCGTGACTTTATCCAAATTTATCTCAAGTTTCTTCATTTCTTCTTCTTTATTTTTTAGATAAGCCGACTTTCCAATCACCACAAAACCTAAAATTATTACCAAAACGCTGGCAATAACTCCTGAGATAGAATTGTAAATGTAATTGTCAGGCACATTTTGAGAAGAAAGCAGAGCAACTTGCGTCATAACAATGGCAAAAAGTGACGCACCAATGTTGCAACATCTCAAGCTTTCCATAAGAAGATCCTTTTTTCTTCTGGCTTTGACAAGATTGTAAATTGCAATGCCAAATTCCACAAAAGAGCAGGCGGCGATGGCAATTGACAAAATCAAGCTGTAACGAAATTCATATTCCCAAACATAGATCAAGCCCATGTAAATTCCAAAAGCAATTCCGCTTATTGTCAAAAGAATGCCCATGATAAGCGATTTTGTTTCGATGTCAACATCTTTAACTTGATGATTTGAAACAAAAATCTTTTTGCCGAAACCTAACAAAAGCGTGTAAGCTCCACTGATGCAATAAAGATATGCACGCATAAAAGCACCAAACAAAATTTTTCCAATTGCCCAAAAAAAGTTGTAGGTCATTGTGATGATTGTGATGATTTTGGTTCGTTTGTTTGGATTTTCTCTTATTGATTTGATAAAGTTTGCTAGCGACATATTATATTATATAAAAATTTTCAACAAAAATCAAAAAAATCCACCAAAAAGTGGATTTTTTTATTTAATTATTCATTGTTTGCTGCAGCAAGTGCTTTTTCATATTCAGCAATGATTTTGTCTTTCAACATTTCTCTCACTTCAGTTTTGATTGGATGAACAATGTCTTTAAATTCTCCTTCGTTTGTTTTTCTGCTTGGCATTGAAAGGAAATATCCATCCTTGCCGTTGATGACTTTGATGTCATGAACAACAATTTCATCATCAATTGTGATTGATGCAACTGCCTTGAGTTTGTCATTGTTGTTGTTTACAAGTCTCACTCTAATGTCCGTAATATTCAAGTTCTTTTACCTTCCTTTTTTTAGATTAACCTTTATCGGTCAAATATATTATAACATAGTAAATTTTTTTTGCAAAAGATTTTTCAAAATTGTCAAATAAATTTTGAAAGTCATATAACGACAATATGAAAAAATATTACTTTTTGGGGATAGGCGGTGTTTCTATGTCTGCGCTTGCGCTAATGCTTAAACAACGCGGCGATTTTGTCAGTGGCAGCGACGAACGAAAGAGCCGGGCGACAGAAATTTTGCAGCAGAATGAAATTGAAGTTGACTTTTCGATAAACAAGAAAAGAATTTTGGAGGCTGACATTGTTGTCGCTTCATCCGCAATAAAAAATGACAACGAGCAGCTTCTGTTTGCCAAACAAAAACACAAAAAAATTTGGACGCGTGGGCAGATGTTGGGCTTGATTTCGAGTGGCTACGAAAAAGTGATTGCGGTGGCTGGCTCTCACGGCAAGACCACAACAACCGCCATGATTTATCAGATTTTAAGCGTGGCAGGTTTAAATCCGACATTGCATCTTGGTGGTTTCAGATTGGAAGACAAACTTAATTTCCATTTTGGTGGCAAAGAGTTTTTTGTCACCGAGGCGTGTGAATATTGTGACAATTTTTTGAATTTGCATTCAGAAATTTGCGTTGTGACAAACATAGAAAAAGAACATATGGACTATTTTAAAACCTTTTCCAATCAACTAAAATCGTTTGAAAAGTTTAAGTCACAATCGAAAATTGTTGTGGATGATGTGAGTGATTTTGTGGCGAAAAACATCAAGCACGACGAAAAAGGCAATCTCAAATTCAACCTTTTTAAAAATAACCAAAAAATCATGTCTTTGCATCTTCAAATTTGTGAAGAAATCAACACTCAAAATTGCATTTTTGCATACAAAGTCGCAAAACTTTTAAACATTCCAGACTGTCAAATAAAGCTTGGACTTGAAAGTTTTAAAGGTGTTCAAACACGATTTGAAAAAATGAATTGTTTATATTTTGATGTTGTAATTTGTGATTACGCACATCATCCTACTGAAATTTCCAAAGCCATAAAAACTGCCAAACGATTGTTTAAAAACAAAACCATTTTGACAATTTTTCAACCGCATACATATTCCAGAACCAAATCGCTGTTAAATGAATTTTTGGAAGTTTTTGAGAAAGAAGAATATCCACTTTTTTATAAAACCTATTCAGCAAGAGAAAAACCGTCAGATGGTCTTTCTGCAGAAAAATTTTGTGAAATTCTCAAAAAACGCAACAAAAATGCCAAATATTTTGAAAATTTTGATGATTTAAATACATTTTTTAAAAATTTTGATAAAAATCAAACCGTTTTGCTGTTTTTGGGGGCGGGCGATTTGCCAACGATTTTACACAAAAATAAATTTATTTCATAAAATGATTTTATGATAATAAACTATAGAGAAACCAAAGTTTTCTGCAAATTTTATGACCGAAAAAGTGAGTTGACAGATGTCTATCTGCATGGCTGGGGGTGTGACAGCAAAAGTCTTTTGTTTTGCAAAGATTATCTAAAAAAACACAATGCATTGTTTGTTGATTTTCCACCATTCGGAGAGAGTGATAAAAAACTTAAAGATTGGTCGGTTTTTACATATGCAAACATGGTCATATCTTTGATGCAACATTTGAAAATCAAACGTTTCAACATTGTTGGGCATTCTTTTGGCGGAAGAATTGCCATTTTGATTTCGGTTTTGTGTAAGGCGCAAACAAACAAGATTGTGCTTGTCGACAGTGCGGGGCTTAAGCCAAAACGAAGTTTGAATTATTATTTCAAAGTTTGGACTTTCAAACTTAAACGCAGACTTGGAATGGATGTTTCGAAATATGGAAGTTGTGACTATCTGGCTCTCGACGAAGATATGCGCAAAATTTTCAAAAGCATTGTAAACACTCATCTCGATGATTTTTTGCCGTTTATAAAAGCTGACACGCTGGTTGTCTTCGGGCAAAATGACAAAGTGACACCGATTTATATGGCAAAAAAGTTTAAGAAAAAAATCAAGAACTCAAAACTTTTAATTTTGCCAGATGCTGGTCACTTTTGCTTTGTTGACAAAAAATTGGAATTTGTTTTGAACTTGAAAAACTTTTTGGAAAACGATGAACAAAAACAACTTTAAAACATAAGAAAAAATAGGAGAAAATTTTATGTTTGTTTTGTATGCACTGTTGGTCACTTTTGCATTTACCGCAATAGGTTTGATTTACACAAAAATGTTTCAACTGGAAAATTATAAAATAAAAAATTATTTT
>CAJLLK010000027.1 GCA_905207515.1 uncultured Christensenella sp.
ATAAATTAAAAATTCCATATTTCCGTCGCCACCCTTGATTGGCGAAACAATCAAACCTTGTGTTTTGAATGAATATTTTTCAAAACATTTTGTGACATTTTCGACAATTTTTTTGTGCATAGTTTCATCTTTGACAACGCCCTTGTGTTTGCGTGCATAGTCAATTCCACACTCAAATTGCGGTTTTATAAGAGCGACAACTTGCACATTTTGAAAATCTTCAGAAAGTTTTGGAATAAGTTTTGTCAAGCTGACAAACGAAACATCAATGACCACAACTTGCACATCAGAAATTTTGTCTTTTGAAAGCGAAAGATAGTTTGTTTTTTCCATGTTGACAACTCTTGGGTCATTTTTCAATTTTTCCGCGAGTTGATTTTCGCCTGTGTCAACCGCATAAACCTTTTTTGCTCCCGCCTGCAAACAGACATCAGAAAAGCCACCAGTGGACGCACCAATGTCCAAAACAACTTTGTCTTTCAGGTCAATTTCAAAACTTTCCAGTGCCTTTTGGAGCTTAAATCCTCCACGCGAAACAAACTCAAACGGCAAGGTTTCAAAGGTGTCATTTTCGTCACATTCCAAAGACGGTTTTGTCGCCGTGACGCCGTTGACTTTCACCCTGCCAAGTTCCACCGCCTGCTTAGCTTTTTCGCGCGACGCATAAAGCTTTTTCTCAAACAAAATCACATCCAATCTTTTTTTCATTGAATGATTATAGCACAAAAAATAAAATATGACCAGCAAAACAAAATTATTCCAAAAAAGAAGAACACTTTTTTTGTTCTGACATAAATTGATAATGGAGGCAAACAATGAATTACTCAACAAGATACACGACAGGCTGCTGTCAAGATTTGCGTCCATTTAGCGGTTGCTGTTGTCCACCGCCTCAACCACCATGTTGCCCACCATGTCCCCCTCAATGTGGAAATTGCAACAGAGGCTGCGTTGATGAAACAAGCATTCTTTACTTTATGGTTGGATATTTGATTGCAAAAAACAACAGATAGTTACACAAAAGAAAAATCATAAATATAATCCTATTGCGAAAGAAAAAAATATCCATCAGACAGAGAGCCAACAATTTTGTTGGCTTTTTGTTTTAATGCATAAATATTTAGTATTTTGCATTTTTATTCGTGTAGAATACAATAAAAAAATGAACTTTATTTAAGTTCATTTTCCCAATTTTCAACAAATTTTTGACAAGTTTCAAATGCTTCGTCAAAAGTTTTTTCATCAGTCAAGTCGCAATCAGCAATTTTTAAAAGACTTATAGGGTCTTTGCTGCAACCAGAAGACAAAAACTTGAGATATTTTTTTGAAAAATCTTTTTCACTTAAAAGGGCTTTTGAAATTTTGATTGCGCAGATGAGGCCTGTTGCATATTTATACACATAAAAACTTGAAAAGAAGTGAGGTATTCTTGCCCATTCGAAGCGCATTTCACTGATTTGTTCAACATTTTTGCCATGATAAAAATTGTTTAAATCTTCATATGTTTCGCACAAAAGTTCTGCAGTCAGCGGTGTGCCTTTTTCATATTCAGCGTGTGCAAACGCCTCAAATTCGGCAAACATGGTCTGTCTGAAAATTGAAGAGCGCATCTGTTTCAAAAAGTGGTCATAAAAGAAAATCTTTTCTTTCTTCGTTTTGGCTTTTGCCATCAAAAACTCAAGAAGCAACATCTCGTTGACATTGCTTGCCACTTCAGCAACAAAAATGACATAATTTGATGTTTGAATTGGTTGATTTTTGTCAGAAAAATATGTGTGCATTGCATGGCCAAGTTCGTGAGCAAGCGTGAAAACACTTTCCAAATTTCCAACAAAATTTGTCAACACAACTGGTGTCGCACCATAAGTGCCCGTCGAAAACGCGCCGCTGTCTTTGTTTTTGTTTGGAAAAACATCAATCCAACGCTCTTCAACCGCTCTGTCAACAAGCGAAACATATTCTTCGCCCAAAACCGCGACAGCTTGCTTTATAAGTTCAATCGCTTCTTCATAGCTATATTTTTTGTCAAGCCCCTCAGCAACCGGCGCAAAAGTGTCATAAATGGCAAATTTGTCAAGTTTCAACATCTTTTGTTTTATGGCAAAATATCTCTGCAAAAGGTCGACGTTTTCTCTGACCTTTTTTATGAGCAGATTGTAAACTTCTTCGCTGGCTTCTTCGTTGAAAATTGAAGCTGAGAGTGCCGACTTGTGCTTTCTAAGCTTAGCAAAAACACAATCTTCTTTGACGTCATTGATATAGTTGCTTGCCAAGAAGTTGATATATTTCCCAAAAGTGCCGTTCATCTGTTTGAAGGCATTTTTTCGCAGCGTTCGGTCTTTGCTTTCGACATAAACCGAATATTTTGCTTGGTCAAAAGAATATTTTTTGCCATTTTCGTCTTCAATGTCATCAAACTTCAAATCGACGTCAGAAAATTTGTCAAAATTGTCAGAAAAACCGCCCAAAAATTCTCCCAAATGAGAAATCAAAAGCTCTTCTTTTTTGCTTAACGTATGTTTTTTGTCACGAATTATCGCTTCGAAAAACCTTTGGTAATTTTTAAATTTCGGATTTTTTTGCAAATTTTTGAGTTTTTCGAGTTTAAATTTGCTTATTTCAACATCAATAAAAGCGGTCGCCGTCGAAAATTTTGACGCAACCAAACTGCATTTTTCGGTCATTTCGTTGGAACGTCTGTCAGCATTGTCGCCGCTGAGCTTAAGTTGAGCATAAATGGCAACCAACGAAAATTCTTTTGATAAATTTGTTTCGAACTCCAAGCATTCCAACAGCGTTTTTTCGTCAGAAAGCTTGTTTTCATATTTTTTAAAATGCGAAATTTGTTCTTCAACCTTTTTCAGTCTTTCGTTGAAATCATCGTCGTTTTTGCAAAATTTAGTCAAATCCCATTTGTATTTTTCTTCAATTTCACTGCGATTTTTCATTCAAACTCCTATCTTGACAAATATTTTTCCAAATCAAATTTGTTCCAAGGTTTTTTTGTCGCGTCTGGGCAAGCCATAAACACCATTTTTTCTTTGGTCGTCGGATGAACAAAAGAAAGTTTCCCAGCCCAAAGCCCCAAATTTGAAGTTAAGCCTTTTTCTTTGCCATATTTGACATCTCCAACCAAAGGATATCCAATGTTTGACAGTTGTAAACGTATTTGATGGCTTCTTCCGGTCAAAATTTTCACTTCAAGCAAGCTTTCTTTGCCGTTGTCTTCCAAAACCTTATAAACAAGCTCGGCTTTTTTTGCGCCTTGCTCCGACATTGGAACAATTTTGACTATGTTTTCTTTTTCATCTTTCTTCAAATAATTGGTCAATTTTTGAGTTTTGATTTTGACAACTCCATTTGTTATGGCATAATAAACTTTTTCAACTTCGTGCGTTGAAAATTGTTCTGAAAGACGCTTTGCCGCCTTGGAATTTCTCGCAAAAACCATAATTCCGCCAGTTGGTCGGTCGAGCCTGTGAACAAGCCCAACAAAAGCATCGCCTGGCTTGTTATATTTTTCTTTGATATAAGCTTTGACCATTGAAAGCATATCCAAATTTTTGCTCTCATCTGGCATGGTCGGAACATTTTGCGGTTTTATGACCACAACAATTTGATTATCTTCATACAAAACTGTCAAATTTTCCATGTTTTCACTCCTGTTGCGCCACAAGGAAGAACCAAACCTTCGTTTGTCGGCAAACCAATTTCATCCGCTTCAACATTTTCTTGCCCGAAAGTGCTTTTCAAGATGTTGGCAATCACTGTCGGCTGAAGCCCAGTTGTATAAGAGTTTATCAGCACAAAAAGCGGTTTTTCGGACAGCACCTTTTTTGTAAGCTCCACAAAATCTGCCAGATTGTCTTCCAGTTTCCACATTTCGCCGTTTGGGCCGCGACCGTAACTTGGCGGGTCCATGATGATGGCGTCATATTTGTTTCCGCGACGAACTTCTCTCTCGATAAACTTTGCACAATCATCGACAATAAATCGGATGTTTGAGATGTTGTTGAGTTTGGCGTTTTCTTTGGCTCGCTCCACCATGCCTTTGCTTGCGTCAACGTGTGTGACACTTGCTCCTGCCTTTGCGCAAGCCACTGATGCGCCGCCTGTGTAAGCAAACAAATTCAAGACCTTGATTTCGCGTTTTGCCTTTTGAATATGTTCCATCATAAGCTTCCAGTTTGTCGCTTGTTCAGGAAAAATCCCTGTGTGTTTAAAGCCCATCGGCTTAACAACAAATTTCAACCCTTGCCAAGAGACAGTCCACTGCTCTGGAATTTTTTTGTTATAGTGCCAAAAGCCGCCGCCGTCTTTTCGCTCATAAAAAGCGTCAACATTTTTTCTCAAATCAAATTTTTTGTGCCAAATGACCTGTGGGTCCGGCCTAAGAAGCGTCACTCCCGCCCAATTCTCCAATTTTTCGCCGTCGCCAGTGGCAATCACAACATAATCTTTCCAGTTGTCTGCAATTCTCATACGTTTCCTTTCTTTTGAAGCTTAACTTTGATTGTTTTTTCGCCAACTTCGATTTCTTTGACGATTTTAGCATTTTTCAAATCGCTGGCAATGTCAACAATCAAAACTTCTTGTTTGATTTTTTCAGCAAAAATTTTCAAAACCTTTTTCAGCTTTTCGTCAGTGGTTTCAAAAGAAGCCACAATGCGGTCATCAATGGCAAAATCAGCTTCTTTTCTCAAAACTTGAAGCCCACGCACAAGCTCGCGATAAAGTCCTTCCATAAACAGTTCTTCGTCAATCGTGATGTCAAGCACAACAGTTATGCCGTTTTCGTGAGAGATAACAAACTCGCTCTTCGGTTTCTTTTCCAAATTGAAAAGGTCGCTGTTGAGGTTTTTGAAGCTTCCAATGTTAACTTTTCCTGCCTTGAAACCTTTGACTGCCTGTTTAATTTCTTCTTCAGAAAGCTCCGAAAGCGCAACTTTCAATTTTTGAACGTCGCCTTTCAAAACCGCGCCCGCTTTTTTGAAGTTGACCGACAAAAACTCGTCGTTGAACTTGCTGTCGTCTTTGACAGCTTCCAATGTTTTGACGTTGAGTTCGTCTTTGATGACATCCGCAAAAAGTTCCAGCGTCTTGACAGTTTCGTCGCCGCCTGAAACATACATCACGCGAAGTGGTTGTTTGACTTTGATTTGGTTTTCATTTCTCAAGCGTTGAGCTGAAGACATGATGCTTCGTGCAAGGTCAGCCTGTTTCAAAATGTCGGCAAAAGATTTTTCATAAATTTTTGTCGGGAAACCGCTGAGCATGATGCACTCTGCTTCGTCTTTTTCCACTTCTCTGACCAAATTTTGCCAAATATATTCGGTCACAAACGGAATAATCGGCGTCATCACTCTTATCAGCGACTTGATCGCATGATAAAGGCACCAATATGCTGTCAATTGGTCAGTTTTGTTTTCGCTCTTCCAAAATCTCTTTCGGTTTGCTCTGATATAAAAGTTTGAAATGTCGTCGACCAACTTTTCAAAGTCTTTGACAACCAAAAAGTTTTTGTCGTCCGCATAATTTTTGTCGCTGTCAGAGATAAATTTGTTTACGCTTTCAACAAGCCACTTGTCAGTTTCTGTCAACTGTTGTTCTGTCGGCTGGAAGTGAGCGATGTCAGGGTTGTCAATGCAAGCATAAGTGTTAAAGAAAGTATAAATGTTCCAGAACGCCAGAATTTTTCGTCTAGCTTCGTCTGTCAAATTGAAACCAAAGCGCATATCATTGCCAGGGCTTGACGAAGAGAAAAGATATCTGACAACATCTGCGCCCACCTTGTCAGCAACAATGTCGGCTTCGAGCGAATTTCCGCCGCTCTTATGAAACTCTCCGCCATGTTCATCTCTGACATATTGATAAGTCACAAGCTTTTTATATGGCGCCTTTCCAGTCAGCACAACGCTCATGATAAGAAGCGAATAGAACCAAAGTTTGATTTGTTCAATCATCTCGCAAACATAATCGCTTGGGAAGTTGTTTTTGAAAAAGGCTTTGTCGGTGAAATATTTTTTAGTAGAAAATGGAGTGATTCCAGCGTCGAGCCAAACGTCGCCGACATCTGGAATTCTTGAAACCACTTCTCCGCAATCGCATTTGATTTTGATGTCGTCAATCCAAGGTCTGTGAATGTTTGGCAACTTTTCCACAAGTTTTGGGTCAACCGCTCTTTTTTTCAGTTCTTCCAGCGAACCGATAACATGCACTTTGCCACATTTTTCACAAACATAAAATGGCAGTGGAAGTCCATAGAAGCGGCTTCGAGAGATGTTCCAGTCGCCCATGTTTTGAAGCCAATCTTGCATTCGCTTTTTGGCATAATCTGGCTTAAATTCAACATCTTCAATTGCCTTCAAAGCCATTGGTCTGATTTCGTCAATCTTGATAAACCAGCCCGAAACAAGCTTATAAACCAAATCGGTCTTGCAACGCCAGCAGAACGGATAGCTGTGTTTATATTTGTGAGCGTAGAGAAGTTTGCCGTCTTTTTTGAGTCTGTCGACAACAAGTTCAACCACATCAGTGGTCTTCTTGCCAGCAAGAAAACCAGTGTTTTCAAGCAAAACGCCCTGTTCGTTTATCGGGCAGATTTCTTTCAAACCCAAAGTTTTTCCAAGTTCAAAGTCTTCGGCACCGCAACCTGGCGCAATGTGAACAACGCAGCTTCCTTCCACCTTGTCAACTTCGTCCCAAGCCACAATCTTGTGAACAAAATTTTCTTCAGGAAGTTCTGGAAAACAAGTTTCATATTCCAAGCCAACAAGCTCAGAACCTTTAAATTCTTCCAAAATTTTGATGTCTTTTTGTTTCAAAACAGAAAGTCTGTCTTTGCCGAGAACGATGTTTTCGCCTTCAAAATTGACCTTGACATAGTCAAATTCTGGATTGACCGCCAAGGCGACATTTGCCGAAAGTGTCCAAGGAGTGGTTGTCCATGCGACAATCTTAAAATCTTTGCCTTTCACTGGAAGTTTGATGAAAACTGCGGTGTGTTCCACTTCATGATAAGACGACGACATTTCGTGTTCTGAAAGACTGGTTCCACAACGCGGACACCATGCCATAGGTCGATTTTTTCTTATTATCCAGCCGTGTTTGTCGCACTCTTTCAAAAAATGCCAAATTGAAGTGATGTTTTCGTCAGTGTTTGTGAAATAACTGTGCTCCCAATCCATCCACTGCCCCATTCGGATAGATTGATTTGTGATTTCGTTTGCAAAATATTGCACTCTTTCCATGCACTTGTTGGTGAATTTGTCAATTCCATATTTGACAATCTCAGGTTTTCCATTCAAACCCAACTCTTTTTCGACATTGACTTCCACCCAAAGCCCTTGACCGTCGAAACCGTTTTGATAGCCGCAGTCTTTGCCTTTAAGCGCATTGTAACGAATGGTCAAATCTTTGAGCGTTCTTCCCCAAAAGTGATGAATGCCGAGACGATTGTTTGCCGTCGCTGGCCCGTCCAAAAATTTGAACATCTCATGCCCTGCATTTTTTTCTTTAAGTTTGTGGAAGCAATCATTGTCTTTCCAAAATTTCAATATACCTTTTTCCAGCTTCACAAAATCTGGAACTGTCTGTTCTTTTTTCATGTTTGATCTCCTAATAACTTTCCAAAATCTTGTTCATTTTCAGCACATCAGACCCCGTCATAATGCCAAGTGGTTTTTCTTTTGCCCCGCCATTTTTTGTGACGAGAATGGCAAGCAATTTAGAATTTTGATGAAACAGCGAAAGCGCTTGTTCAACCGTGATGCTTTCATTGGCAAAAGCGTAATAATTGCTGTTTTCAATTTTTGAAAGCATATCTTCAATTTTGACGGCATCCAAAAATGTCTCTGCCTTGCCGCCAGTGATCAAAAACTTGCCAAGGCTGTCCAAAATTTTTTGCCCATTTGCAATGCCAATAATTTCGTTTTCGTTGTTAAAAACCGGCAAGTTTGAATAATTTGAAGACGCAATCAGCATGATAACTTCTCGCATTGACTTTGAAGAGTTGACTGTCAAAACATCTCTTCTTGCAACCGTGTCGAGTGCTCGTGGCGGAGTGGTCAAAAGCCTTTCAATCTTTTCAATTTTTTCGACAACTTCAATGTGTGGCTCTGCGATTATGTAATCATCATTGCCGTGAACAATGGCGTTTCTGAGCCTGCCATAACTTATCAAATCATCTTCAAATTTTCTCACAGTAAAATTCAAAGCAACAGCCTTTCTCACTGCTTCAGAAAAGCCCATGCTTCGATTGAAATTATATCTGGTCTTTATTGTGTAATCAATGTTGTTGAAAGAAGCCAAAAAGCGTTGTGCGTTTGTTTTTGTTTCCAAATTTCTGTCTAAATTTTCCGTTTCAAAATTGTCCATCATCTTCTCCGTTTAAAATTATATTTTTATAATACAATATTTTCACTTGAAATTGCAAACAAAATGAGAAGATAGCAATTTGCTTTTTAAGACGGAGAAAAATTCAACGACGAGTTAGAGCCGAAATAAACATCAGGAACATCTCCAACAATAACACTTTCAGCGACAAGAAGTTGAGTTTCGCTGTCAATTGTGGCTGTGTAAGCCGGCAAAACCATGCTGACACTTGCAAAAAGTCGAACATAAAGTGAGTGGTTTGTTTGATTTATGCCAGCGCTTGAAAAATGACTGGTAAAATTTGCCGTCATCGCGCCAATCGGAATGAGTTTTAGATTAATTTTTGGTCCCACACCCGCCAAAAAAGGCAGCCCAGTGAACGTTCCGAGCGCAACATCAATGCCAGTTTTGCCCATGTTATCCAAATTGACTTGTGCCACCTGATATATTTTTCTTGCCAAAATGTTCAATTTGTCTGTCTGAAGAGAAATCATTGTCACATCGCCGTTTGCGTCATATTGAACCGAAACCAAATCTTCATATGTTATGTTTTCTTGATTCAAAACATCATAAACCGCATCGCTTACGGCAGAGGTTGAAAGAGAATAAATCAAATGACTTGTCGCTTCGACAACCACAGGATTGACAACGCAAAAAACATACGCCAAAGACAGCGAAATAAAAAGGAAAAAAATGAAGAGCAAAATTAAAGCTTTCTTTTTCTTTCTTTTTCGATATTTTTTGCAATAATAATTCATATCAATTTATATATATGACATGAATTTTTGAATTTTGATTAAAATTTTAAAAATCAATATATTGTGTAGTATGCACTGCATATTACACAATCAAAAGTATTATGCAATCTATTTTTTTGTATGAGACTTAAATATCAACGCAAACAAAAAGGCAAAACCAATCGCCGCTGCAATGCCACCTGCTGTCGCCGTCAAACCGCCAGTAAAAACGCCAAGAAGCCCGCTTGTTTTGACTGCACTGATTGCACCTTTTGCAAGCGAAGCCCCAAAGCCTATGATTGGAACGTTTATCCCGGCTTTTGCAAAATCGGAGATATAATCAAAAATGCCAACAGCTTCCAAAAAGACACCAATCAAAACAAATGTCACCAAAATTCGAGCCGAAGTGATGTTGGTTGTGATGATGAGCAGTTCGCCCAACATACAAATGAGCCCACCTATCAAAAACACCCACAGATAATCTAAAAAAATCTCCATATGCTCTCCTTCAACTTTCTATCACAATCGCGTGGCAAACTCCAGGCACCGTGTCTCCTTGTTGACTTGAAGTGGTGCTTAAAAGTGCGCCAGTAGGCAAAAACAAAATCTTTTTGTAAACGCCATCACGCATTTTTGCCATGACATAAGAATTGAAAACCGTTGCACAACAACCTGCTCCAGAGCCACCACACAGCGTTTTTTGGTCTCGTCTGTAATACATCTGCCCGCAGTCGCCATAGTTTATCCCCAAAGTTATGCCTTCATCTTCCATCAAGTCAATCAAGATTTCGCTTCCAAGTTTTCCCAGGTCTCCCGTCAAAATCAAATCATAGTCATCTGGCGTTGTATTAGTGTTTTCAAAATGGCTCAAAAGCGTGTCGCGCGCAGCTGGAGCCATCGCCGCACCCATGTTGTTGACATCGTTAATCCCCCAGTCGACAACTTTTCCGAAAGTGACCATAGAAATTCTTGGACCTTCACCCTTGAGCGACAAAATGCAACTCCCTGCGCCTGTGACAGTCCATTGAGATGTCGGCGGACGTTGATTGCCAAGTTCCAAGGGAAAACGATATTGTCTTTCAGCCGTGGAAAAATGTGAACCAGTGCAACAAACAATGTGGTCAAAATAGCCGCCATCCACCAAGACCGAAGCAACCGCAACGCTTTCTGCCATGGTTGAACAAGCCCCATAAACTCCTAGAAACGGAAACTGAAAAGCGCGTGCAGCATAAGACGAGCTGATAATCTGATTGAGCAAGTCGCCCGAAATCATGATGTCGATGTCTTTCGGTTGAAGCTTTGCCTTTTCAATGACGTTCGTGATGGCACTTTCAATCATTTTTCGCTCAGCTTTTTCAAAAGTGTCTTGCCCAAAGCAATCATTTTTCATGACATAATCAAAATAAGATCCAAAATTTCCATTGCCTTCTTTTGGACCCACAATCGAATAAGACGCAATGATTTTCGGTTGCTTTTTAAGCTTTATGGTTTGCTCTCTTTGCATAACTTCTCCTTTAAAATAAAGAAATAATCCAATAAATCAGTCCAACAACCATGCTGGCAACAGTTCCAAACACAATCACCGGTCCAGCGATGGAAAACATCTTGACGCAAATGCCATAGACAATGCCTTCGCTTTTAAATTCGATTGAGGGGCTGGTTATGGAGTTTGAAAAACCTGTTATCGGCACAATAGAGCCGCCGCCAGCAAACTTTCCGATTTGGTCATAAACACCAATTCCCGTGAGCAGTGCCGCAATGAAAATCAAGATAATCAATGTGTAAGCCCAAGCAGATTGTTGAGAAAGCGAAGGAAAAATCAACATCAAAATGTCGTTTATTCCTTGCCCAAGCACGCAAATAAGCCCGCCCACCCAAAACGAATTGAAAAGTGTTGGCCAAGGTCTCGTTTTTGGAATTTTTGATTTGACATAGCGGTTGTAAGCTTCATTTCTTTTT
>CAJLLK010000028.1 GCA_905207515.1 uncultured Christensenella sp.
AGCCTTAATCTTTTTTTGTTTCCAAAATTTTGTTTCGCAGTTTTGTTTTTATTCTTGACAGACAGTTGTCGATGCTTTTGCCGGAAATGTTTAAATTTTTTGAAATCTCTTTATAAGAAAAGCCTTTGAGATAAAGTTGCAAAACTTTGAGTTCCATTTCGGAAAGGCTATCTTTGATTTTTTGTTTTAAAGCGGCAAATTCTTCTTTGTTGATTGCATTTTCCGCTGGGGTGGTGGAAAGAACAAGTTCGATAGGCAAAAAATCCAAGCTTTCAGAGTTTTTTCCTGTTGTAAAACTTTGCAGTGAAACGGCAGAAGAAAGCGGGCGATTTTTGTTGGCGTTTGCGCGTTTTATGGCGGTTTGAATTTGGTGTTTTATGCAAATTATGGCAAAAGTTTTGAAAGTTGTTTCTCTGTGCCCCAGATAGCCCTTTATGGCTTTGTAAAGCCCGATCATGCCTTCTTGAATCAAATCTTCAATGTCTCCACCGACGATAAAATATCCACGGCTGATTTTGGTTACCAAATCTTTGTATCTCAAAAAAAGCTCATTTTCAGCTTTGTCATCGCCGTTTTTGATTTTTTCCACCAATTCTTCGTCGGTTGCGTTTTTAAGATCTTTCAAATTTTGTTTCCTTTTAATTTTCTCTTTGTCGCAAAATTTCATAGATAACAAGTGCACTTGCAACACTGGCATTCAGAGAATTTACACTTCCTTTGAGCGGGAGAGTGACAATTGCGTCGCAATAAGCTTTCAACGATTGTCTGATGCCATTGCCTTCACTGCCAACAACAATTCCGATTGGTCCCGTAAGTTTTTGTTTATAGATGTTTTCTCCGCCAGTTTCTGCGGCGTAAATCCACAAACCATTTTCTTTGAGTTTGTCAATGGCTTCTTTCAAATTTGTCACTCTGGCAATCAAAACATTTGAAATTGCACCAGCACTTGTGCGCACAACGGTTTCGTTCACTTGGCAAGCTCGCACTTTTGGAATGATAATTCCGTCCACGCCAGCGCATTCGCACGTTCTGATGATTGCGCCAAGGTTGTGCGGGTCCTCAATTCCGTCAAGCAACACCACAAAAGGCGGAGTGCCTTTTTCTTTTGATTTGTTTAAGATGTCGTCAATTTCGCAATATTGAAAGTCGACCGTTTCGGCGATGTAACCTTGATGATGACCGGTTGCGCTGATGTTGTCCATTGCCTTTTTCGGCATAAATTCCACACGCAGTTTGTTTTTCTTTGCCAGTGAAATAACATCGTCTTTTCGGCTGGCATAATTTTTGTCGACGATGATTTTGTTTATTGTGACATCGTTTTTGATTGCTTCAATAACTTGATTTTTGCCTTCTATTTTCATAAAATTTCCTTTTATTCTGACATTGAAAGAGCCAAAATTTCTTCCAAACGAGCATTTTGCTTTGTCAAGAAAAGCCAACCAACAAGTGCTTCAAACGCGGTTGCTTTTTTGTAAGTTTCTTCATCAAAATTTTTGGCAGTGTGTTTGCTTTTGCTGTTTCTTGCCTTTCTGACAATCTCTTTTTCTTCTTCAGAAAGCTTTTCAAGCAAATTGTCGAGAGTTTCTTTTTGCTTTTTGGCGTTGCAAAATTTTTTGGCAAGGTTGTGATAGTTGTTTGGTTTGTTAAGCTGCCCGCTTAAAACTTCTTTGCGAACGTACGCGGTGTGAATGGCATCTCCCAAAAAAGCCAATGCCAAGGGAGAAAGTTGTTCGATTTTTGTCATCAAAACTCCTTTAATTGTTGAAGCGGAACAAAATCACGTCGCCGTCTTGAACGACATAATCTTTTCCTTCCATGCGAACTTTGCCTTTTTCTTTGGCTTTCAAAAAACTTCCTGCTTCGACAATGTCGTTGTAAGAGACGACTTCGGCTTTTATGAAGCCCTTTTCAAAGTCGGAATGGATTTTTCCAGCGGCGGCAGGGGCTTTTGTGCCTTTGACAATCGTCCACGCGCGCACTTCTTTTTCGCCAGCGGTCAGATAACTTTGCAAACCCAAAAGGTCATAGCTTGCTGTTATCAATTTCTCCAGCCCGCTTTCTTTGATGCCAAGTTCTTCTTTAAACAAATCGCGCTCGTCTTTTTCCAGCCCGACAATTTCTTCTTCAATTTTGGCAGAAAGCACAACCACTTTGGCATTTTCTTTTGCCGCAATTTCTTTCACTTGCAAAACAAATTTGTTGTCTGGTTTTCCAATTTCATCTTCGCTTATGTTCGCCACATAGATGACCGGTTTGGCTGTCAAAAGTGCAAAATTTTTGAGCAGTTTTTGTTCTTCTTCAGAATATTCCAAAGTTCGAGCTTGCCCACCGACTTCCAGCGCTTCTTTGATTTTTGTCAGCATGTTGACAGTCAAAATCAAAGATTTGTCGCCAGTTGTTTTGACAAGTTTCGAATTTTTCTCCAAAATTTTGTTCACTTGTTCAAGGTCGGAAAGAGCAAGTTCCATTTCAATGGTTTCAATGTCGCGTTTTGGGTCAATTGAACCGCTCACGTGAATGATTTTTTCGTTTTCAAAACATCGAACCACATGCACAATTGCGTCAACTTCGCGGATGTGGCTCAGGAATTTGTTTCCCAGTCCTTCGCCATGGCTTGCACCAGCCACAAGACCGGCGATGTCAACAAACTCGATGCTTGCTGGAGTGATTTTTTGAGTGTGATACATTTCTCCCAAAACTTGAAGGCGTTTGTCTGGAACGTCCACAATGCCGATGTTTGGCTCAATTGTGCAAAAAGGATAGTTGGCACTTTCGGCGCCAGCTTCTGTGATTGCGTTAAAAAGCGAACTCTTGCCGACATTTGGCAAGCCTACAATTCCTATTTTCATGTTTTCTCCAAATTTTTAGCTTATCTGTTTCTTCCTTCTGGTCTGGATTTTGGCGATTTTTTTGATTTGCTGATTGGAGCATAATCATTTTGGCTATATTGGTCAAGGTCTTTTGTCGAAACTGAAAGGTCGTCCATCGGAACGCTCTGCGTTTTAGGTGGCAGAGAATAGTTCACCATTCCGTTTTTATCCGGCTTTTGTTCTTCTTCAGGTTTTTCTTTAACAGCTTTTGAAGTTTCAGATTTGGTTTCAGTTTCTTTTTCAGATTTTTCTTCTTTTTCAACTTCTGCTGAAGGCTTTTCAAAGCTCAACGGTGTGTCGTCGACAGTGATTTCAATTTCAGGTTGAGATTTTTCTTGTTCTTCAATTTGTTGTTTTTCTTCAGACTCTTCTTCGTTTGGTGCAGAAGAAGTTTCTCTGGCAACAAGCGAGTCGTTGTCATCAATTGAATAATCTTCAAAAGCAGGGGCTTTGTTTCTGGCAATTGTTTGCTCAACATCAGCAAGAGCTTTTTCATTTTCTTCGATTTCAGCTCTTATTTGTGCCAAAGTTTCGTTTCTTTCTTTGATTGTTTCTTCTGTTGACTTCACAGTTGAAAAATAATTTGAAATTGGTCCGACCAATTTTCCAAAATTGCCATATTTTTTGCGCAATGCTGAAAGTTCTTCGGTTTCTTCGGCGGTGAGATTTCCGCTGAGCTCTCTTTGCAACAGATAGGTCATTTTTTGTTTGTCTTCAGGCGTTGCAAACACTTCTGTTTCAAGCAATTTTTTGTTGTTGTTTTCAATGCTTTGTCTCTGTGCGTTTTGCTTTTCTTTCAAAATGTTTGCTTCTTTGCTGAACTGATTTTCTGCATCTGCAAGGCGTTTGTTGTTTTCGACAATGGTCTTTTCCATCAAAGTTTTTTGCCTTGCAGTCAGTTTTTCTATTTTTTTGCGTTTTTGTTCTGGAGAAAGAGAGTCGTCTTTTTCAATCAACTGCTTTTCGTTTTCAAGGTCTTTGAATTCTCCAATCAAATTGTTCAAATGTTGAGTTTTTGGTGGAAGATTTTTAGCATTTTTAAGAATATTCATGTTTTCGCGTTCTTTTTGAAGTGCCTTGATGTTTTCCATTTTTTTCTTAATTTCTGCGTTGTATCTATCCTCGTCTTTCAATGTGTCAATTGAGGACAATTTCCAAGGAGCAATGTCGGTGACGATTGCCAAAGCGGCAAAAACGATTGCCAAAGTCTGAACAAACGGCAAGAACACTGAAATCATCACGCTGAGTCCAGCGAGAACAATGAAAGCGTTTCTCAAACCATGTTTCTTTTCTTCTTTTGCTGCAAATTTTTTGAATTTTCCATTTGCAAATTTCAATGGTTTTGAAAGAACAGATTTTAAAGTCTTTTTAGGTGCGCCTTGGCGAGCTAGTTTGTCTCTGTATCTTTCCACTTGTCTGTCAATTTTTGCTCTGTTTGAAATGTCAGATTGTCTGTCTGAATTGTCTGACGAAGCAGGAGGTGGAGCACTTTGTGTTGAAACATTTTGTGCGGTTGTTTGTGGCTGAGCATCTTGGTCAGAAGGTTGTTCGCTTTGTGTTGTGACAGGTGGCACATAAACAAACCCACTTGGGTCAAGAGACAGTTTTTGTGGTTTCGTCTGTTTCAATTCTGAAGCAGGCTGTTGAGCAGATGGTGTGCTGATGATCCTTTCTGTTTGTTCTGGCTTGGCTTGCGGCGTTGCAACTCTTTCAGGCTCTGCTTGCGGCGCAACAACGGCATCTTGAATTTCGTTTTCGTGCCCTGCAAGTTCGGCTTCTGAAATAGGAACAGCTTTGACATCATATTCAGGCTCAACAGGAACGGCTTCCACGTCATAGTCAGGTGTTTCTGTTTCAAGCGGAACCGCTTCCATCTCTGGTTCAACTTCTTGCATATTCCCAAGGTCAGAAACATCATCATCAATTGCTTCAGCTTCAATTGGCTCTTGTTGTGGCTGTTGATAGTTTTGATAAAATTCTTCTCTGCCAAAATCTGATTGTTGTGGAGCTTCAGGAATGATAGCCGTTTCTTCGTGTTGTTCTTCTGGTTCTGAAACAATCACAGATGTAGGCTCAGTTTTTTCAATTTTTGGCTCAGATTTTTTGGTTTCTTCGACTTTTTGTTCTTCTTTTTCTCTGTTTTCGATGTTTCTGTCGATTTCGTCAAAAATTGCTCCAGCCCAAATGTCACCAGGCTCTGGTTTTTCTCTGAAAACATATTTTCCGGTTTTGTCTTTATACATACGTTTGTAAACAAAGCCTTTGTCTTCTTCTTGTTTGTTTTCAGAGATTTCAACTTCGATTGGAGCTGGTTCTGTCACATTTCTAGCAGGTGGTGTGCCTTGGTGGAACTCCCAGCCGTCATCTTCAATTTGCTTTTGACTTTCATTTGCTTTTTGAGCGGTTTTCGGCATAACTTCTTTGGCAGAAGATGGTTCAATTTGAGAAGCGGTTGCTTCAGTTTCTTTTGCCTTTGCCAAAGCTTCGTTTTCCGCTTGTGCCTCTTTTGTGTAAGGCATGTCAATGATTGCGCGACGTGCTTCTTCTGCCTTTCTTCGCACTTCATCAATCGATTTTTGAGCTGTTGGGCTCAAAGTTGACACATCAACAGTCGGTTCGGCTTCAAAAACTTCATGAAATTCTGGAGCTCTTGGTCTTTTGTCTTGTCTTGGTTCAATGTCTGTTGGAGTTTGGAAAAATTCTTCCTTTCCATAGTCAGGATCTTGCGAATAAGTTTCTTCTGCAGTCGGTTGTGTTGTCAGAGCGGTTTCGTTTTCAACAACATCTGTCTGCTCTGGCACAACCATTGTCTGTTCAGGTTCGACTTTTTCAGGTCCTTGTTCAACAACAGGCTCTTCAACTTTTTCTTTTTCAACAGATTTTTCTTCCGCAAAAGCGCTTTCTTTCGAAAGGTCTGAAGGGCGAGAGTTCCAGTGAGCAGGGCGATAGGTCTGTTCAATTTCGTCTTGTGATTGGCTGACAACTTCACTTTCCAAATCAGCTTGTTCTGTCGCTTCATAATCCACTGACGGCATGGTTGCTTCTTCGGTCACAGCTTCTGTTTCGGTCAAAGTGGTCATGTTGTTTGTGTCGAGCGCTCTTTTGCCGCGTTGAAGCTCAGCTTTAAAATCTTTGTCGCTCTTGCTTTCTGTGACTTCAGTCTGTTGGTTTGTTGCGTCAACAAAGGCATTTTGCGTTTCAGGATTTTCAGCCGTGTATTCAAAAGAAGAACTTGTGGTGTCAGTTTTGACGTCTTCGGTTTTGACATCTTCATTCACCAAATAATTTTCGGTGTAAAATGGTGTGCCAGTCTTTTTTGTCTGTTCATTTTTGATTTTTTCTGCGGTTGCTGCAGCGGATTTCAAAGCTTTTTCTGCTTCTTTCTGAGCGGTTTGTTGCTCTTTTTGAGCTTGAATTTGGTTTTGTTCGATTGATTTTTCAATCTTTTCTTTTCTGACGCCAAAAGCTCGCTCAGTTTGATTTCTCTTTGTCTGAGCATCTCTTTCAATGTCGGCACGTCTTGCTTCAAAATCGGCTTGTGTCATGCCATTTTTTTCAATTTCAGCCCTTTTTGCTTCAAAATCAGCTTGAACTGCTTCTCTTTGTTCAGCAAAAGACTTCTCAACAGATTCAAATTCAGTTTGCGCGTCGGTCTTTTTCTGTTCGGCTTCGTCTTGAATTTTTTGTCTGTCGTCAGCAATCAAATTTTCAATGTTTTCGGTTTGAGCTTTGGCGTTTGCTTCAATTTCGCCCATTTTTTCGTTGAACTTTGCAAGCGTCATGCCGTCTTTTTCAATTTCCGCTTTTTTGGCTTGAAACTCAGCTTCGGCGTCGTTTTTTTGTTTGGCAAAGTCTTTCAACGCGTCTTCATAGGATTGATTTGCTTTTTCAATTTCTTCTTCGGCGTCTTTTTCGGCTTTTTCAATTGCAGCTTTCTTTGCTTCTTCGTCAGGTTCGGCTTCAGCATTTTCAAGCGCTTCTTTCTTTGCCTGTTCAATTTCAGCAAGGCGGTTGTCTTTTGCTTCTTGGGCGATTTTGCGAGCTTCTTCAAGCGCTTTTTCAATTTCTTCAAACTTGTCGTCTCTTGCTTTCACGTTGTCATTGAGTGCCTTTGTTGTTTCGGCATATTTTTCTCGCGTTTCATCCAGCAAGCGATTTTTTTCAGCTTCAATTTCAGAAAGTTTGTCTGCTTTCAAACTTTCAATTTTTGTTTCAACTTCAGCTTCGGCATCTTGAACTTTTTTGTCTCTTTCTTCTTGAGCGGCTTTGATTGCTTCAGCGGAAGTTTTTTCAATTTCGGCAAGTTTGTCGTCTCTTTCTTTTTCGGCAGCAGAAAGGCTGGCGATTGTCTCGTCGAGTTGGTTTTGAGCGTCTTGAAGCAAGCGATTTTTCTCTTCATCAATTTCAGCAAGGCTGTCATTTCGCTCTTTTTCGGCTTGTTCGAGTTCGTCTTTCTGGTCTTTTGCGGCGTCTTGAGTGTTGGCGGAATTTTCCACCATTTCTCTTGCCTTTTGAAGTTGCTCCAAAATTGAGTTCATCTGATAATTTTGTGAGCTTCCATTTTCAAAACTTGTGGTGGAACTTTCTGTTGTGCCAAAGTTTGCACTTGCATCATTTTCTGTGGCGGTGCCAGTGGAAGTGGAAGCATTTATCAGCCCTTCTTTAGCTTCGTTGAGTTGTGCAAGCAAGTCCAAAGTGGTTTGGTTTGCGTCGTTAGAATAATCAACTGAAAATTCAGTTGAGCTTGTGTTTTCATTTTGCAGGGAATTATCTTTGTTTTCGACATTTTTATCTTTATTTTCTTCAGCCATGGAAACCCCCTTTAAGTTTATTAAATTCTAACATACAAAGCGCCTTTTGTCAATTCTTTTCTAAAAAGAAACTAATTTGTTTATTTATATATAAATTTGCCGACAGATTTTTTTGAGGTCGGAATTATAGCAAGAAAAACTTGTTTTTTTTTATTATTTTTGCTATTATTGAGATAATTATTGCAAAATGGGGTGGATTTTATGGGACTTTTTGGAAACGAAAACAAATCAAAAGTGAAAAAACTTAAAAAAATTGCTGACAAGGTGGTGGCGTTGGAAGACAAATATAAAGCTTTTTCTGACGAGCAACTTCGCGATTGCACCGAAGAATTTAAAAAGCGCTATCAGGCGGGCGAAAGCTTGAACGACCTTCTTCCAGAAGCTTATGCGGTGGTCAGAGAAGCATCTGACAGAGTTTTGAAAATGCGCCATTTTTATGTTCAGATTTTGGGCGGAATTGCACTCCATCAAGGGCGTATTGCTGAAATGGCAACCGGTGAAGGAAAAACTTTGGTGGCAACGCTGCCTGCTTATCTCAATGCGCTGACAGGTTTGGGCGTGCATGTGGTCACTGTCAACGAATATTTGGCAAAGCGTGACGCTGAGTGGATGGGAAAAGTCTACAAATTTTTGGGCTTGACGGTTGGCGTGGTCGTTTCGGGAATGGACGAAAAATCAAAACGTGCGGCTTACAACAGTGACATAACTTACTGTACAAACAACGAAGTCGGGTTTGATTATCTTCGAGACAACATGGCACATGTTAAAGAACAACGCGTTCAGCGTGGCCATAACTTTGCCATTGTAGACGAAGTGGATTCCATTTTGATTGACGAAGCCAGAACACCACTCATCATTTCTGGTCGCGGCATGAAATCGAGCGACAACTATGTCAAAGCGCAGCGTTTTGCAAAGACGTTAAAGCCTGAAGATTATGAAAAAGATGAGAAAACAAAAGCCATAAATTTGACTGACAGCGGCGTGACCAAAGCGGAAAGATTTTATGGAACTTCCAATCTTTCAGATATTGACAATTTGGAGCTAAACCATTATATCAACAACGCACTTAAAGCAAATTTTGTTATGTTTAGAGACGAAAACTACATCGTCAAAGACGGCGAAGTTGTCATTGTTGACGAATTTACCGGGCGTCTGATGCCGGGCAGAAGATATAGCGACGGGCTTCATCAGGCAATTGAAGCCAAAGAAGGTGTGCAAATCAAAGACGAAAACAAAACTTTGGCGACGATCACTTTCCAAAATTATTTCAGAATTTACAAAAAACTTTCCGGCATGACAGGAACTGCCAAAACGGAAGAAGCAGAATTTCAGTCGATTTACAAACTTGATGTTGTGACAATTCCGCCAAACAGACCAAACATAAGAATTGACGAGCCAGATATCATTTTTACGACCGAAAACGGAAAAATTAAGGCGATTGTTGAAGAAATCAAACGCCGTCACGAACTTGGTCAGCCTATTCTTATCGGCACAATCACAATTGAAAAGAGTGAAGTTCTGTCAAAGGCGCTCAAAGAAAACAAAATCAAACACACCGTTTTGAACGCAAAAAATCACGAACAAGAAAGCCAAATTGTTGCACAAGCGGGCAGAAAAGGCGCAGTGACGATTGCCACAAACATGGCAGGTCGTGGAACAGACATTTTGCTGGGCGGAAATCCAGAATTTATGGCAAAAAAGAAAATGCAAGACGAGAATTTTTCTGAAGAACAAATTTCTTATGCCACCGCTTTCAACACTATTGACGACGACGAGATGAACAAAGCTCGAGCCAGATACAACGAGCTTTACAACGATTTTAAAAAGACGACGGACGCAGAAAAAGAAGAAGTTAAAGCTGTCGGTGGACTTCACATCATTGGCACCGAACGCCACGAATCAAGGCGTATTGACAATCAGCTCAGAGGTCGTGCTTCTCGTCAGGGCGACCCAGGTTCCAGCGTGTTTTTCTTGTCGCTTGAAGATGATTTAATTCGTCGTTTTGGCGGAGATAGACTGAAAAAAATTGCGATGTTTTTCAAGCTTGAAGAAGACACTCCAATTCAACTTAAAATTTTGTCTCGCCAAATCGAAAGTGCGCAGAAAAAAATCGAAATGCAAAACTTTGCCGCAAGAAAAACTGTGCTTCAGTTTGACGATGTTATGAACGCTCAAAGAGAAGTGATTTACAGCGAAAGAAACAAGGTTTTGGACGGTCTTGACGTTCATGACCAAATCATGAAGATGTTTCCAGGGGTCATTTCAAAAGTCTGCGACAAGTGTGTGGATGAAGACAAGCCTTATTTCGAATGGGATTTTGAAAAAATCAACACCGAACTTGAACGTGGCTTGCTTGAAAAAGGAAAAAATTTGGTCACCGAAGAATTTTGTGAAGGTTTTGACCGTGAAGACTTGGAAGCCGCTGTTTTGAAGCTTGTTGAAAAGCGCTACAACGAAAGAATGGTGGAAGCAGGAAAGTTTGGCATCAATTTTGAGTTTATTGAACGCTTCGTGCTTTTGAGAGTGGTTGATTCAAACTGGATGAACCATATTGATGATATGCAAACAATGAAAAACGAAATTGTTGCCCGTGGTTTTGGAAATCAAGACCCTGTGCTGGCTTACAAAAAAGAAGCTTACGAAATGTTTGACGACATGATTGAAAAAATCAGAGAAACCACTTGCATTGTGCTTTTAAACACAAGTGTTGAAGTCAAGAAAAAAGAACCTGAAAACAAACCGCAAACAACTGAAGCAAAGACCTATGACCCTATGAAAAAACCTGTGACAAACGAGAAACAGAAAACTGTTGTAAACACCACAAAAAAGGTGGGCAGAAACGACCCTTGCCCTTGCGGAAGCGGAAAGAAATATAAGAATTGCTGCGGGAAGTGAAAAACTGCGTTGTTAGCTCATTTTCGGGCTTTGCCCGAAAAGTATCGCCTTGACGCTTGTTTTTCACTTTCGCGCCAGACGAAAATCGCACTACGTTGGCGACTTTGCGCGGGCTCTATTGCTAAGCGGAAGCGTCGAAGATTTGAGTGGTTGCTTTTGGGTTTTCACTTTTGCGCCTAACGAAAATCGCAGAAATTAAAGGGCTCCCGAAAATGCTTGCCATTTTTGGGAAAAAGGAACAAACAAACGACAGATGAGCCTTTGCGAGCAGCAAAGCAAATGTTAAGTGCAGTTTGTGACGCGGCGATTTTGCGCGTGGACAGAG
>CAJLLK010000029.1 GCA_905207515.1 uncultured Christensenella sp.
AAAGCTCGAAGCTAAGGGATACGTAAAACGTCGTAAAGATGATAATGATCGACGCATTATTCGTGTAGAGCTGACAGCTAAAGGTAATCGTGTTTGCAAAGTACATCGAGACTTTCATGAAGAGATGGTAAGTCGTGTCTGTGAAGATAGTCATGTTCTTGATGATGAATTATTGATTAAATCATTACAGCAGCTGGTTTATTTCTTTGAAGATATCAAAGAAAAATATTAGGAGATTATATGAGTAAATTTGCTGAAAGATTAAAAGAATTAAGACAAGAAAAAGGATTAACGCAAACACAACTTGCACAAGCAACCCATATGGGACAAACCACAATCTCAGCATATGAAGCAAAACGAAATCATCCATCAGATGATGTTATAATTGTTTTTTGCAAGTTTTTTGATGTTTCTTCTGACTATATTTTAGGACTTAAAGACGAATAAAATTTAATGAAACTTTTTAAAAAAAGACCAAAAACTCAGTCTTTTTACAAAAACAAAAAAATCTGCAAAAACTGCAGATTTTTTTATTCTCATTTTCAACAATTTCTCATTATTCAATAATTTGAGAAACAACACCAGAACCAACTGTTCTGCCACCTTCACGGATAGCGAAACGAAGTCCTTGTTCGATAGCGATTTCTTTGTTAAGAGTGATTGTCATCTTAACGTTATCGCCAGGCATAACCATTTCAACGCCTGCTGGAAGTTCAATTGTTCCAGTAACGTCAGTTGTTCTGAAGTAGAATTGTGGTCTATAACCATTGAAGAATGGAGTGTGACGTCCGCCTTCTTCTTTCTTCAAAACGTAAACTTCAGCTGCAAATTTTGTGTGTGGATGAATTGTTCCTGGTTTGCAAAGAACTTGACCTCTTTCGATTTCATTTCTTTGAATACCACGAAGAAGAATGCCGACATTGTATCCAGCGATACCTTCATCAACAGTTTTTCTGAACATTTCAACGCCAGTTACAACTGTTTGTTTCTTTGCGCCCATACCAACGATTTCAACAACATCGTTAACTCTAACTGTTCCTCTTTCAATTCTTCCAGTAGCAACAGTTCCACGACCAGTGATTGTGAAAACGTCTTCAACAGGCATAAGGAAAGGTTTGTCTGTGTCTCTTTGAGGTTCTGGAATATAAGTGTCCAAAGCATCAAGAAGTTCTTGAATGCACTTGCAAGCAGGGTCTTCAACATTTCCAGCTTGAGCTGCTTCCAAAGCTTTCAAAGCAGAACCTTTGATGATAGGGGTTTTGTCTCCTGGGAAACCATATTCTGTCAAGAGTTCTCTGATTTCCATTTCAACAAGGTCCAAAAGTTCTGGATCGTCAACTTGATCAGTTTTGTTCATGAAAACAACGATATAAGGAACGCCAACCTGTCTTGCAAGCAAGATGTGTTCTCTTGTTTGTGGCATTGGGCCATCTGTTGCAGCAACAACAAGGATAGCTCCGTCCATTTGAGCGGCACCTGTGATCATGTTTTTAACGTAGTCTGCGTGCCCCGGGCAGTCAACGTGTGCATAGTGACGTTTGTCTGTTTGATATTCAACGTGTGCAGTGTTGATCGTGATGCCTCTAGCCTTTTCTTCTGGGGCTTTATCGATTTCGTCATATCTCATTTTTTGAGCGTAACCCTTTGCAGCGCTATACATTGTGATAGCAGCAGTAAGAGTTGTTTTACCGTGGTCAACGTGACCAATTGTTCCAACGTTAACGTGTGGTTTGGTAACATCATATTTTCCTGTAGCCATTTTAGTTAATCTCCTTTTTATGTTTTACTGTGATATTTTAACATATAATTTTTAAATTTCAAAACATTTTTAACAAATTTTTAAAAATTATTTAATTTTTTTTGCGTTGACCAACAATGGTTTCTGCAATATTTCTTGGAACTTCTGCATATTTCAAAAATTCCATTGTGAAAGTTCCACGGCCCTGTGTTTGAGAACGCAAATCTGTTGCATAACCAAACATTTCTCCAAGAGGAACTTCAGCATTGACAACTTGAACGCCTGGTCTTGTTTCATTTCCAGTCAAGATGCCACGACGAGAAGTCAAGTTGCCCATAACTGTTCCAAGATAGTCGTCAGGAACTTCAACTTGAACTTTCATGATAGGTTCAAGAAGAACTGGATCAGCTTTCAAAGCACCTTCTTTAAATGCCATAGAGCCAGCAATCTTGAACGCCATTTCAGAAGAGTCGACTTCATGATAAGAACCATCAATAACAGTCGCCTTGAAGTCAACAGTTTCATATCCGGCAATAACACCATTTTTGCTGGCTTCTTGAATTCCGTTGTTGACAGGTTGGATATATTCTTTTGGAATAGACCCGCCGACAGTCTTATCTTCAAATTGATAGCCTGTTCCTGCAGGAAGTGGTTCGAGGTCAATGATACAGTGACCGTATTGACCTTTACCACCAGACTGTCTGACAAACTTTCCTTCAGCTCTGACAGCTTTTCTGATAGTTTCTTTGTAAGCAACCTGTGGTTTTCCGACGTTTGCTTCAACTTTGAATTCTCTCAAAAGTCTGTCAACAATGATTTCAAGGTGAAGTTCGCCCATTCCAGCAATGATTGTCTGACCAGTTTCTTGGTCGGTGTAAGTTTTGAAAGTTGGGTCTTCTTCAGCAAGCTTAACAAGTGCAAGCACCATCTTTTCTTGCATCAACTTAGTCTTTGGTTCAATAGCGACCTTGATAACTGGTTCTGGAAATTCCATGCTTTCCAAAACGATAGGTTTCTTTTCGTCGCAAAGAGTTTCGCCAGTGATTGTGTCTTTGAGTCCCACAATGGCAGCGATATCTCCTGCGCCAACTTCTTTAATTTCTTCTCTTTGGTTTGCGTGCATTCTGATAAGACGACCAACTCTTTCTTTTTCGCCCTTGTTTGAGTTGTAAACATAAGAGCCAGCAGTCAATTTTCCTGAATAAACTCTGAAGAATGCCAAACGTCCAACAAATGGGTCAGTCATGATTTTGAATGCCAGCCCAGCAAATGGAGCATCTTCACTTGGAGCTCTTGTTTCAGTTTCGCCTGTTTCAGGGTTTACGCCTTCAATATGATCAATGTCGAGTGGAGATGGAAGATATTCCACCATTGCATCCAAAAGCATTTGAACGCCCTTGTTTTTGTATGAAGAACCACAAAGAACTGGCACAATTTCTCTTGAAATAGTGGCTTTTCTGAGAGCTTTTTTAAGTTCTTCAAGTGAAATTTCTTCACCTTCAAAATATTTTTCCAGCAAAGCGTCGTCAGTTTCAACAATTTTTTCAATCATTTCATCATGAAGTTGTTGAGCTTTAGCCTTATATCCTTCAGGGATTTCAACAACATCAATTTTTGTCCCAAGGTCATCTTCATAGACTTCAGCTTTCATTGTCAAAAGGTCGATAATTCCACTGAAAGTGTCAGCTTCGCCGATAGGCATTTGAATGGCAAGTGGATTTGTTTTCAATCTGTCTCTAATTGAGTCAACACAACCATAAAAGTCAGCGGCATCTCTGTCCATTTTGTTGACATAGATGATTGTAGGAACTTTATATTTGGTTGATTGACGCCAAACCGTTTCAGTTTGTGGTTGAACTCTGTCACGAGCAGAAAGAACAAGCACAGCTCCATCCAAAACTTTCAAAGAACGCTCAACTTCAACAGTGAAGTCAACGTGCCCTGGAGTGTCAATAATGTTGATTTTGTGACCTTTCCAAAAACAAGTTGTGCAGGCTGAAGTGATGGTAATTCCCCTTTCTTGTTCCTGAGCCATCCAGTCCATTGTGGCAGCGCCGTCATGAACTTCACCTATTTTATGGTTTTTGCCGGTGTAAAACAAAATTCTTTCAGTTGTTGTTGTTTTTCCAGCGTCGATGTGAGCCATAATACCAACATTTCTGGTCATTTCTAGGTTTGTAGCCATAATTTTTCTCCTTCTTATTTTTCTCGAACGTCAAAACGTTCTGCCTTATGCTTGTTTGCATAAAGCTTTTTCAATTTTTCTTGATTTTTCTCGTCAGATTTTTGTTTTTCGCATTTTTTTAAGGATTGACGATATCCTTCAAATTTATTCTTGCTGTAGAACATGATTTTTACCACTTATAATGTGCAAAAGCCTTGTTAGCTTCAGCCATTCTGTGCATTTCGTCACGTTTTTTGATTGATGCACCAGTGTTGTTATATGCATCAACAAGTTCGCCTGCAAGTTTTTCATCCATATTTCTTTCGCCTGTTCTCTTTCTTGCGTTGTTTACAATCCAACGAATTGCAAGAGTTTGTCTTCTTTCAGGACGAATTTCCATAGGAACTTGATATGTTGCACCACCAACTCTACGCCCTTTTGTTTCAAGCATAGGTTTAACATTTTCAATGGCAGTAAGGCAAACATCCAAAGGTTCCAAACTTGTTTTTTCTTTAACTATGTCAAAAGCACCATAGACAATTCTTTGAGCAAGGCCTTTTTTGCCGCTCATCATAACTTGGTTGATAAGTTTTGTGACAACCTTGTTGTTGTAAATTGGGTCTGGTAAAACATCTTTTTTGACAGCACAATTTCTTCTTGGCATTGGTTTTACTCCTTTTAATAATTTTTGTTTAAAAATTTGCAATTTCGCTTGACAGCCCAATTTTCATCTCCACAAACAAAACCTTAGAATCTCTTGCTTAGCAATAGAGTCGCCGCAAATCGCCAACGGAGTGCGATTTCGTTTGGCGCGATTTCTATCAACTCGCCCCGCGAGTTCCTTAAGTGGAGATAGATTGGGACGAAGAACCGAGAATTTAGGCATCATGAGAACCTTTTCTCCGTGTGCCGTCAAAATTCTTGGTGCTTCCCCAGCTCTCAAGCGTCAAAGCGATGCTTTTTGAGCTCGCTCAAAAACGAGCAAAAAGCGCAGTTTATTTCCCGGCTTTTGGCCTCTTTGCGCCATATTTAGAACGGCCTTGTTTTCTGTTTGCCACGCCAGCGGTGTCAAGAGTTCCGCGAATGATGTGATAACGCACACCTGGAAGGTCTTTCACACGCCCGCCACGAACAAGCACAACGCTGTGTTCTTGCAAGTTGTGGCCGATTCCTGGAATGTAGCAAGTTCCTTCTTGACCATTTGAAAGTTTAACTCTGGCAATTTTTCTAAGAGCGGAGTTAGGCTTTTTTGGTGTTGCTGTTCTGACAGACAAGCAAACGCCACGTTTTTGTGGGCATTCTTCAAGAAGTGGAGCCTTTTTCTTTTTTTCAAAAGTTTTTCTTCCTTTTCTTACAAGTTGGTTAAATGTAGGCATTTTTCTCTCCTTTTTATAGATTTTCAGTTTTAAATCTTGAATGGATTTGTCATAAAAAATGACGCGAGTTTTCGCGTCACATGAAAAATGCTTTTGAATCAAACATGAACAACACAATTACACTGGGACAGACACCAAAGTTTTTTAGCGCGGACACAGAAATTCTTCTCAACCGCTAAAAATTTGGATTTGCCGTCGTAACTCTGAAGATTTTCTTCAGATCGGTGAAGCAAAAGTTTGCCACCTGTTGTTTGTTTATGCTTAAATGTTTAAGCACTGTTTCCGACAACGAAACACTGTGATTATTATACATATAAGCGATTTCGTTGTCAAGCGTTTTGAACAAATTAATCAAAGAATCTTCTTCGTCTTTTTCTATAGCGGCTTTGATAGAGTGTCAACATAACTCCAGTCGAAAATCCCATGAGTGAAGGACCAAAAATGCCCTTTTTGAAATAAACTGGTTTTGTGGCTTTCCAACAAGCAGGGCAAGCGGCGTTGTTGCAAGTCAAATAAAGGCTTCGACCAGACGCAACATGTGCTCTGAGCCCCGCATCAATCGCCCAATAAAGCACCTGCGGAAAAACAGCACTCGCTTTAAATTTTCTTTTTCCGCCTGGTCTTTCTGAGCCAAAAGGCACCATTTCTTCTGACAGTTTTTCGCCGCAAACAGGACATTTTGCCATAAGTTTCTCCTAATTTTAGTATAACACAAATCGCATTTGTTAACAACAAAATTTGTCATTTTTCAAGTAGTTCAAAAAATTCGCTTTCGGTCAGCACTGAAACGCCAAGCGCTTTGGCTTTGTCAAGCTTGCTGCCTGCTTCCTCTCCCGCCAAAACATAATTGGTGTTTTTTGAAACTGATGACGCCGTTTTGCCGCCATTTTCTTCAATTATTTTTGTCATTTCGATTCTTGAATAATTTGGAAGCGTGCCAGTCAGCACAAAAGTCAAACCCGAAAGTTTTTCTGATTTGTTTTCACTTTCAGCCAAAATTTTTACGCCTGCGTCAAATAACCTTTGCATTTCATTTAAATTGTTTTCGTCTTTAAAATAGTCCACAATGTTTTGCGCAATGATTTCGCCGATGTCTTCCACTGCAACCAGTTCTTCAAACGAAGTGTTTTCAAGTTTTTCAAGCGTTTTGAAGGTTTTTGCCAAATCTTTTGCCGTTTTGATGCCAACTTCGCTTATGCCAAGCCCATAAATAAAGCGGAAAAATTCGATATTTTTGCTTTTTTCAAGGCTGTTTAAAACATTTTCTGCCTTTTTGTCTTTAAATTTTTCCAAGCCGATGAGTTGGTCTTTTGTGATTTTATAAAGGTCGGAATAGTGCCTTAAAGACAAGTCGTCATAAAACTGAATGATGGTTTTTTCTGACAAGCCTTCAATGTTGAAAGCTTCTCGACTGACAAAGTGCGTGAGTCGCGCCACAATTTGCTCTTTGCAGTTGTCGTGATTTAAACAAAAGACAAGTGGGCCTTTTTTGAAAAGTGGTGAGCCGCAACACGGGCAAATTTTTGGTTCTTCAATCGGCTTTGAAAAAGGATATTTTTCTGCCAAGCCCAAAACTTCAGGAATAACTTCATTGCTGCGCCTGATGAAGACCCTGCTTTTGAGAAAGACATTCTTTTTTCTTATGTCTTCGATGTTGTTGAGTGTGGCGCGAGAAATTGTTGCACCTGCAAGCTGAACTGGCTCAAGAATTGCCGTCGGCGAAACCTTTCCACTTCTTCCAACCTGCCAAATGACATCGTTGAGCATGGTCGAAACTTCTTCGGCTTCAAATTTGTAAGCCCTCGCCCACTTCGGAAACTTGTTTGTGTGGCCTATCTCTTCGCGCGGCGCAACTTCGTTGAGTTTGACAACCGCCCCGTCAATCATGACGTCAAGTTTGTTCTTGTTTTTGTCGATTTCGTTGATAATTTTTTCCGCTTCCGCTTCCGTTTTAACAATTTTGAAAAAATCTCCAGTTTTGAAGCCGTTTTCTTTGATAAACTCGTGCATTTCTTCTTGGGTCTTAAAATTTTTTCCTTCGCAAAGAAGCACCGCATAACAAAAATAGTCAAGCTGTCTTTTTGCAGTCTCTTTTGGGTCAAGATTTCTTATTGCACCTGCCACACCGTTGCGCGGATTTTTGAGCGGCTCTTCGGCGGTTTTGTTGTAACGCCTAAAGCTCGAATTTGTCATCATTCCTTCGCCCTGCAAAATAAGTCTGCCTTTGAAAGGAATTTCCAGCGGAACGCTTTTGATGGTTTTGACTTGCTCTGTCACAACTTCGCCAATTTCGCCGTTACCTCGCGTTGTTGCTCCGACAAATTTTCCGTCGACATATTCCGTCACAATGGTCAAGCCGTCGAATTTATATTCCACCGCAAAGGTCGGATTTTTGACAAACTTTTTCATGTCGTCAAAAAAAGATTTAAGCTCTTCAAACGAGCGGACTTTGCTCATGGAATAAAGCCTGACTTCATGCTTTTTCTTGACAAATTTGTCCAAAACATCTCCGCCCACACGTTGCGTCGGAGAATTTGGCAAAACAATTCCTGTTTCTTTTTCAAGGTCAACAAGTTCGTCATAAAGTTTGTCATATTCTTTGTCAGAAATGGTTGGATTGTCGAGTTCGTAATAATTTCGATTGTGCATCAAAAGACATTCCACCAACTCTTTCATTCTTTCCATTTTGTCCATCTATTCTTCCACCTTTTCTAAACTTGCAAGATTGAGCATCAAGCTCTTTGTGCCAAAATCTTCAAAATTTATTTCTGCCACCAGCCCGTCATCTGAAATATCGACAATTTCTCCCTTGCCGAAACGTGCATGCATGACCACATCACCAATTTTGAAACCACTGTCGAAAATTTCTTCTTTTTCGGGCTTAAAAAAGGTGTCAGTGCTGACAATTTTTGGTTTTTTCTTG
Source organism: uncultured Christensenella sp. (assembly GCA_905207515.1). Classification (GTDB taxonomy): domain Bacteria; phylum Bacillota; class Clostridia; order Christensenellales; family UBA1242; genus Caccovivens. The sequence goes on from CAJLLK010000029.1 coordinate 8,202, forward strand.
TCAACAATGCCAAGTTCTTTCAAAAATCTGCTTTCAACCGTGTAACTCGATTTGCCATACATATAACGTTTGCTCGCTCGGGTCAAATAGATTTTTTCTTCGGCTCGCGTGATTGCCACATACATCAACCTGCGTTCTTCTTCCATTTCGCTGACGGAATTGGTCGCTCGTGAAAGTGGGAAAATTCCTTCTTCCAGCCCGACCACAAACACAACTTTAAATTCCAAACCTTTGACCGCATGAATTGTTGCGACCGAAACCGCACCTTCTTCTTGAATGTTGTCGTTGTCAGCTTTAAGCATGACATTTGAAAGATATTCTGAAAGCGTGCAATCTTCGTTTGCGTCGACAAATTCTTGCACGCCGTTGATAAGGCTGTCGATGTTGGAAAGTTTGTTGATCGCTTCTTCGTCTTTGCCAGCATAAGCTTGGTCAATTTTAAATTTCTTAACCACATTTTTGACAAAATCGACAAGCGGAATTTGGTCAAGTTGGGCTTTTAAAGAGAGATATGTTTCGACAAAATTTGAAAGTTTGGAAAAATATTTTGAAAACTTAAATCTTTCGCTCAAAAGATATTCCAAAACTGGCTGTCCTTTAGCTTCGAATTGCAAATTTGAGATTGCCACATCGCCAATGCCACGTTTTGGAAAGTTGAGAATTTTCAGCAGCGAGATTTCATCTTTTGGGTTGACAAAAATGGAAAGATATGCCAGCACCGTTTTGATTTCTGCGCGCTCATAAAATTTGAAACCGCCATAGAGCCTGTAAGGGATTTGAAAGCCCAGCAAGCCCTCTTCAATCGGTCTTGAAAGAGCGTTTATCCTCATCAAAACGGCAAAATCGTTGTAAGAATAACCTTCGCTCAAAAGGTCGTCAATGGTTTTTGCCACAAACATTGCTTCATCTCGCTCGTCAAACGCCGTGAAAACAACTGGTGGGTCACCACTGTCTTTTTCCGTCCAAAGATTTTTTTTCAACCTTTCAGTGTTGTTTGCAATAACATTGTTTGCCAGCGTCAGAATGTTTTTGGTGGAACGATAATTTCTTTCAAGCTTAAAAGTTTTGACATCTTCGAAATCGTTTTTCAAATTGAAGATGTTTTTGAAGTTTGCGCCACGCCAAGAATAAATGCACTGGTCTTCATCTCCAACGACAAAAAGGTTTTTGTGAACGCTTGCCAAAAGTTTGATAAGTTTGTATTGCACAAGGTTTGTGTCTTGAAATTCGTCAACCAAAATATATTTAAAACGCTCGGCATATTTGTTTAAAACGTCTTTGAAATTGTTGAACAAGAACAGCGTTTTGTTGAGCAAGTCGTCAAAATCGAGCGCGTTGTTTTTGTGGAGATAATCTTCATATTCAAAGCAGATTTTTTGAAACATTTTCAGGTCAAAACTGTGGTCATATTCTCTCAAAGCGTCAAAATATTCGTCAATGTCAAGACCTTTGTTTTTGATGTTGTCAAGATGACTTTCCACCCTTTGAAAGTCGTCTTCTTGAAGATTGTTTTTCTTCAAAAGTTCTTTCAAAATTTTGTCGCGGTCGTTTTCGTCAATGATTGTGAAGTTTTTGTCGTAGCCATCAAGAAACTCAATGTTTTCACGCAAAATTCTCACACACATCGAGTGAAAAGTGGAAATCCAAATGCTGCACTGACACATTTGAGCGACACGTTCTTTCATTTCGTTTGTGGCTTTGTTTGTGAAAGTTATCGCCAAAATGTTGTAAGGCGACACGCCGTGTTCAATCAAATAACAAATTCTGTGCGTCAAAAGACGAGTTTTGCCACTGCCTGCACCTGCCGTGACCAAAACCACCCCTTCTGTCTGCAACAACGCCTGTTTCTGCTCTTCGTTGAGCGAATTTAAGTCGTAACCATTCATGATTTTATTTTAACACAAAAGAAAAAAATAACAAAAGAAAAAGCAGACCGAAATTGGTCTGCTTTTAAAATTTTTAGCCTCTTTTTCTTGCTCTTTTTCTAGCTTGTTCGCTTTTCTTCTTTTTTGCAACGCTTGGCTTGTCATAAGCTTCTTTTTTTCTTATATCACCAATAATGCCATCTTTTTGGCATTTTCTTTTAAAACGTTTCAAAGCGCTTTCAAGACTTTCGTTTTCGCCAACTTTAACTGTCGTCAACTTTCTCACCACCTTTCCAGTTTAAATTCTGACAAAGAATAACATATTTTATTCAAAAAGTCAAGCATTTAAAACCAAAATTGCAGAAAGAAAAATTTAATTTTTACTAAAAATAGAGCTTACAAACGACAAGACATAGTCAACCAATGCCCGATCATGAAACATTTCGCAACGATAAATTTCATCTAACAATTTTTGATAGTTTTGTTTTTGAGTTTTTGTTAAAGATGCAACAAATTCGTTTTCTAGCTTTATCTTTGTATCTATATTTAAATTTTCTCTTTCGTCTGGCACTCTGTTTAAAAATTCATTTAAAAGAATTTCT
>CAJLLK010000030.1 GCA_905207515.1 uncultured Christensenella sp.
GACAACTATTCCGGCATGTGCTTTACAGTGACATTTACCGAAGGAAGCAGGGCTTAGTTTACGTGTTTTGTTTGCGAATAAAAAAGAAAGACAAATTGATGTCTTTCTTTTTTTGTTATAAATTTTTAAATTAAAAGTGCTTTAATACAACAAAAAATTAGCTTTTCTTAGCTGTTTTGATGCATTTTGTGCAAGCTCTAACTTTTTTGCCGTCAATTTCGGTTGTTTGCAAATTGACATTATATTTTCTAGGCGCTTTGTTGTTTGCGTGGCTTACAGTTTTGCCATCCATTTTGCCTTTTCCACAAATTTCACATACTCTGCTCATCTCGTTTCTCCTTTATAATTTTCGTCCTTAATGATAACACAAACAAAAACAAAAATCAACTGTTTTGTGCAATCTTTATCATAGCAAATGCAAATTTTTAATATAATATTTTGAGTATTTCAAAAAATTTTTGATTTTCAAACCAATTTTGCTTGTCAAATTTGCTTGTTTGTTGTATTATAATATAGCGAATTACTTTAAAAACCTTTTGGAGGCTCGTTTGACTGTCGATACAAACAATTATTATGGAAACATCTCTATCAGCGACAATGCTATCCGCACTGTTGCTGGTTTTGCTGCGCTCGATTGTTATGGCGTGGTGGATTTGGTTTCAAAAAATTTGAAAGACAGCGCAAGAGAGCTTTTTAAAAAAGAGCGTTATTCAAAAGGTGTTTCCATAAGCCACATCGACAATAGAATTTTTATTGACATTCACTGCATTTTAAAATACGGTGTTTCTATCAGCGCTGTGGCTGAGTCGCTTAAAAAATCAGTTAAATACAGTGTCGAAAATTTTACTGGAATGATTGTTGATACAGTAAATGTTCACGTCGTTGGCGTGTGTGTATGATATAGGAGCATAAAATGCAAAAATCTATAAACGGAGCCGCGTTTCGCAAAATGGTGCTTGCGGGCGTTAGCTTGCTCGAACAAAATAAAGAATATATTGACTCTTTAAATGTTTTTCCTGTTCCTGATGGTGACACAGGGACAAACATGTTTTTGACAATGAAATCAGCTATGGGCGAAATCAACAAGTGCATGAACAATGATTTGGCTTCTCTTTCTGAGGCTTTCTCAAAGGGTGCGCTTCGTGGAGCTCGTGGAAACAGTGGGGTTATCACTTCACAAATTTTTAAGGGCTTTTGCTCTGTGACCAAAAACTACAAAGAACTTTCCACAAAAGATTTTGCCAAAGCTATGCAAGAAGGCGCAACAATCGCTTACAAAGCTGTGACAAAGCCAAAAGAAGGCACAATTTTGACCGTTATTCGTGTTATGGCTGAAAATGCTGTCAATTTGGCAAAAAAACACGACGATTTTGAAGTGTTTTTGAAAAAAGTTATTGACACTGGCGAAGAAATTTTGAAACAGACACCAGAAATGCTTCCTGTTTTGAAGAAAGCTGGGGTTGTGGACTCTGGCGGTCGCGGCATTTTGGTCATTTTCACGGGCTTTTATCGCTTTATCATTGGCGACGAAGACCTTGAAATCACTTTTGAAGATGACACAAAACCACAAACTGTCGATGATGTGATTGCAGATATCAACAAATTGGGCGATATTGAGTTTGGTTATTGCACAGAATACATGATCATTAACATGCTCAAGAAAACAACCGAGGCCGACATCGATAAGCTTAGAGAAAAACTTATGGAAATCGGCGACTCGGTCATCTGCATTGGCGACTTGTCTTTGGTTAAGGTGCATGTTCACACAAACGAACCAAACAAAGCTCTCGGCTATGCTTTGGAACTTGGCGAGCTTTACAACTTGAAAATCGAAAACATGCGAGAACAAAACAGAGAACTCAAGAAAAAAGCTCAGGCGGCTGAAGAAACTAAAGAAATTGGCATGATTGCGGTCGCTCCTGGCGATGGACTTGCTCAAATTTTCAAAGAATTGACAGTTGACGAGATTATCGTCGGCGGGCAGACAATGAACCCAAGTGCAGAAGACATTGCCACCGCTGCAGACAAAGTTCCGGCAAGAAATGTCTTTGTTTTCCCAAACAACAAAAACATTGTTTTGGCTGCTGAACAGGCAAACGACGTTTCCAACAAAAATTTGATTATTATTCCGACCAAAAGCGTGCCAGAAGGCATTGCAGCTTCAATTGCTTTCAACCCAGATGCTTCGGTTGAAGAAAACCAAAACGCCATGCTTGAAGCAATCAAAAGTGTGCGCTCTGGTTCTGTCACTTATGCTGTCAGAGACACTCATGTTGATGGTTTTGACCTTTCAAAAGGCGAAATCATTGGTCTTGACGATAAGGCTATTTTGGCAAAAGGAAATTTGGTCAGCGAAACCACTGAAAAGTTGATTGACACAATGTTTGATGACAGCGTTATGAACATCACTCTCTTCTTTGGCGAAGACATTCGAGAAGACGAAGCCAACGAACTTCAAGCCAAACTTGCTGAAAAATATCCTGACTGTGAAGTGACTGTTGCCAATGGTGGTCAACCTGTTTATTATTATATAATTTCGCTTGAATAGTTATAAAAACATAATAAAAAAAGTCCACAAATTTGTGGGCTTTTTTGGTTTTAAATCCTTGGAACGTTTGATATTGCTGATGCTGTTGGATAGATTGGCAAATCTTGAAATCCTGGACATGCGTTTTGAGTCGGAGCTTGTCGGCAAGGTGGCAAAACTGGATATCCATAAGACGGAATTAAAACATCCACAACGCTGGTCACTTTGACAATGATTTGAATGCATCCTGTGACGGTGAAAATGTTTGGAGATGTGAAAGTTCCAATTTGACTGCTGAACGTTGCAACTGCAGTGATATCAATCGGTGAAATTGCTGGTTGTGGAACAAACAAAATTACTGATTTGTTTACTGTGATTGTCGTTGTCGCAGTGCCAAGTGTGCCATTTGCGTCACGGTATGTAACCGTTACAGGAATGGTGACTGTGAAGCTGACATTTGCGTAATTTGGGCAGGTTTCCAATCTGTCAATAACCAAATCAGATATTGTTGGTGCTACATTTGGAGTGTTTTCTGCTGATACGTAAGTGAGTGGCAAAACTGGGTCTGCAGGGAAGAAGTCTGAAACTTGCAAAACAATGCCAGTTTCGGTCGATGTGCAGACGCAGGCGTCAAAAACTTTGGTTGTTTCAATCAAAATTTTTTCACAAATTCCATTTGTAGGATTTCCACAAATTGGTCCAGGCTTGTTAGGATTAGTATTATTGATGTAAAAAGACATTTTTTAACCTCCTTAAAGTCCATACACTATTATGATATGCGCACGAACTCAAAAATGCCATAAAAGTTTTGTTTTTGGTTTTTTATGATTTTCTCTTGCCTTTTTGTTTTCGTTTATTGTAAAATTTGTCTGTAGGGGGCACTATGAGAAGATTTTTTGGTGTTAAAAGCAAAGATGGCATTTGCATTGAAGGCGAAGAATACAACCATCTTAAAAATGTTTTGAGAATGAACGTCGGCGACGAACTTCTTGCAAGTTTGAATGACGAATATGAATATGCTTGCCAAATCGAAAAATTTGCCAAAAACAAGGCAGAATGCAAGATTATTGGCAAAGAAATTTGTCAGGGCAATCCAAAGAAAAACATCGTCATTTTTCAGGCCATAACAAAGCGACCAAAATTTGAATTTATCGTTCAAAAAGCGACGGAAATTGGCATAACAAAAATTGTCCCGTTTGTCAGCGAATTTGTCATTGCAAAAGTGACAGAAAACAAAATGGACAGGCTTCAAAACATCGCCATGAACGCTTGCAAACAGTGCGAACGATCAATAATGCCGGAAATTGCACAACCGGTCAGCGTTGCTGATGTGATAGCTTCGTTTAAGGACTTCGACGTCGTTTTGTTTGCCAACGAAAGAACCGACCAAGGCGAACAAATCAAAAATTTGGACAAATGCAAAAACATTGCCATTATTGTCGGCTCAGAAGGCGGCTTTTCTCAAAAAGAAAAAGAAGCTTTCGTGGAAGCTGGAGCCACTTCAATCAGTTTGGGAAAGAGAATTTATCGTTGCGAAACGGCTTCGGTTGCCATGATGAGCATGGTTTCAATTTTGAGTGGAAACTGATATGAAAATTGCAGTTTTGACATTAGGTTGCAAAGTAAACAAATATGAGAGCGATGCTCTCATTTTTGAACTAAAAAATCGTGGCTTTGATGCGACTGACAAGCTCGAAGAAGCCGATGCTTACATCATAAACACCTGCGCTGTGACCAATGAAGCTGAAAAAAAGTCCCGCCAAATGATTGAAAGAGCAAGAAAATTCAATCCGAACGCGCACATCTATGTCATGGGTTGTGCCAGCCAAAATCGACCAGCGCAATTTGACAAAAAAGGCGTTCAATTTTTGATTGGAACTGCCAGCAAAAAGAAGATTTTGGACGAATTAGAAAAAGTCGGGCAAAACATCTATGCTCTGCCAGAAAAATATGAAGATGACCTTTTTTCGGCGCAGACATTGACGCGAGCTTTCATAAAAATTCAAGACGGCTGCAACCATTTTTGCACCTATTGCATCATTCCTTATCTTCGTGGCAGAAGCAGGTCGCGCAGCGTGCAGAGCATTGAAAGTGAAGTGGAAAAATTGCCAAGTTCGGTCAAAGAAATTGTGCTTGTTGGCATTGATGTTTCTGACTTTTTGATTGGCGGAAAGAAAGGCTTGGGCACTTTGCTTGAAAGGTTGGACAGGTTTGGAAAGAGATTGCGTCTTTCTTCCATGGAAGACAATTTGATTGACGAAGATTTTTTGGATAAACTTTCCAAACTGAAAAATTTTTGCCCGCACTTTCACTTGTCGTTGCAGAGCGGCTCGGACAGCGTTTTGAAAAAAATGACCCGCCATTACACAACAGAAGAGTTTGAAAACAGCGTAAATTTGATAAGAAAATATTTTCCACTTGCGGGCATAACAACTGACATCATTGTTGGCTTTCCGACGGAGACCGAAGAAGAATTTTTGCAGACAATGAAGTTTGTTGAAAAAGTTAAATTTTCACAGTTGCACATATTTCCATATTCAAAAAGAGAAGGAACGGTTGCAGCAAAACTTTACAAAGATTTGCCGGGGCAGGTCAAAGCTGACCGCATGAAACGCCTTTCTGAACTTGGAAAACGCCTGAAAAATGAGTTTATCTTAAAAAACAAAACCGCCAAAGTCTTGATTGAAGAGAAAAATGGCGAATATTTTGAAGGTTACTCCGAAAACTATATAAAATGTTATATAAAAGGCGATTTTGCGGTTGGAGATGTGGTTTCAGTTGAGTTTGTGAAGCCTTTCAAACATGGCGCATTGTGCAAATTTAAGCAAGAAAATTAAATTTCAAAAAAAATTTTAAAAAGTTGACATTTTTTGTTGACTTTTCTTTTTTTAATGCATATAATAGTGCTAGCACTAAAAAGTCGAGAGTGCTAGCAAATATTAGAAAAGGTTTTAAATATGGAACTTTCCGAAAGAAAAATCAAAATTTTGACAATTGCTATTGAAGAGTTTATCAAAGACTCTGCACCAATCACAAGTGGGTCGGTCAAAGACAGAACTTCGCTTGATGTTTCGACTGCCACGCTGCGAGCTGAACTCAACGCGCTTGAAGCTATGGGCTTTTTGAAACAACTGCACACTTCGGGCGGCAGAATTCCAACGGCGCAAGGCTATAGGTTTTATGTTGAGAACATGCTCAAAAACATAAAAGCATCAAATGCCGAGTTGGAAGATGTGCGAAAGCTTATTGAAAACAGAACGCAGAGTTTGGAAAACATCGTGGCTGGAATTGCAAAAATCATTTCAAAAGCGACAAACTATCCGACAGTTGTGCTTGTCAATGGCATTGAAAATTTGGTTTTGCAAGAGTTTAAAATCGTTCCACTTTTGGAAGAAAAAGTCATGGTCTTGATTGGCACAAATTATGGCTACATCACAAACACCATGGACGTCAAAGCTTCTGCTCAAAACTGCGAAGATGCGTCAAATTATCTCACCAAATACTTCAAAGGCGAAACAATGGGCTTTATGCTTGACAACATCGACCAATTCAAAAAGGGCATGAGCGGAGAAATTGAAGCCTTTCAATCGGTTGTCGACAGCATTGTTGTCGGGCTTTCAAAACTCAACAAGCAAAAACTTTTAAATGTTCAAGTGGACAGTGTGGCTGACCTGGTGGACAAAGAAAAAGACATCAGCGAAGCCAAAAAGGTTTTGAAAACCTTGAGCGACAAAGAAGAACTTATTGAAGTTTTGGACGACGACGAACAAAACATTTCTGCAGTGATTGCTGACGAAAACGACGAGAAATGTTCGGTTGTCAAAGCGCCAATCATTGTCGACGGAAACAAACTGGCTTCAATCGGCGTGTTTGGACCGCAAAACATGAACTATATGGGCATTGCTTCTGCACTGAAAGTGGTGGTTGACGAACTCAAAAAGGAAAAAGGAGAATAAATGAAGAAAGATAAACAAGAAAAAAAATGTCACGACGAATGCGAATGTGACGAAAAAGAAAGTTGCGAAAAAGAAAATTGCGATTGCCACGAACACAACTGCGGTTGTGAAAACGGAGAAGAATGCACTTGTGGTGACGATTGCCATTGCGGCGAGAGTTGCACTTGCCACAAAGATGATGAGAACGAGAAAGGTTGCCACGGCGAAAACGAACACGAGTGCCATTGCGAACATCATCATGACCACCACGCGCAAGAGTTGGCGGCGCAATATTTGGACATGGCTCAGCGTCTTCAGGCAGATTTTGACAACTATCGCAAAAGAGTTGCCGAACAGTTGGACTACCAGCGAGAAGAAGGCAAAAGAAGTGTGATTGAGGTGTTTTTGCCTTGCCTTGACACATTTAAAGAAGCCAAAAAGAGCATTACGGACGAAAAAGTTTTGGCAGGTGTTGAGATGATTGAAGAAAAAATCTTGAACGCGCTGAAAACTTTGAACGTCGAAAAAATCGAAACAATAGGGCAAAAATTTGATCACAATTTGCATGAAGTTGTGGCAATTTTGAAAGACGAAAGCAAAGATGATGACATCATTTTGGACGAATTTCAAGCGGGTTATAAGCTCAACGGAAGAGTCATAAGATATGCCAAAGTCGTTGTAAATAAATTATAAAAAGGAGATTAAAAAAATGAGTAAAATTATTGGTATTGACTTAGGAACAACAAATTCTTGCGTGGCTGTTATGGAAGGCGGAAAGCCAACAGTCATTGCAAACGCTGAAGGAGACAGAACAACTCCTTCTGTTGTGGCTTACACAAAAGACGGCGAAAGATTGGTCGGCAAAGTGGCAAAAAGACAGGCCATTGTAAACCACGAAAACACTGTTATCTCAATCAAGAGAGAAATGGGCACTGATCACAAGGTTAAACTTAACGGCAAGGAATACACCCCTCAAGAGATTTCTGCCATGATTTTGTCAAAACTTAAGGCTGATGCTGAAAGTTATCTTGGCGAAAAGGTGACACAGGCTGTCATCACAGTTCCTGCTTACTTCAACGACAGCCAACGTCAAGCGACAAAAGATGCAGGAAAAATTGCTGGGCTTGAAGTTTTGAGAATTATCAACGAACCAACAGCTGCAGCACTTGCTTACGGACTTGACAAAGGCGAAAACAAAAATCAAAAGATTTTGGTCTATGACCTTGGCGGCGGAACGTTCGATGTTTCCATTCTTGAAATAGGCGACAACGTTTTTGAAGTTTTGTCAACAAACGGAAACACTCGTCTTGGCGGAGACGACTTCGACAACAGAATTATCGACTTCTTGGTTGAAGAATTCAAAAATCAAAATGGTGGCATGGATTTGTCAAAAGACAAACTTGCTATGCAAAGACTTAAAGAAGCTGCTGAAAAAGCCAAAATTGACCTTTCTGCAACTCCTATGACCACAATTTCACTTCCATTCATTTCAGCCGATGCAAACGGACCTAAACACTTGGAAGTTGAGCTTTCTCGTGCAAAATTTGATGCACTCACAGAAGATTTGGTCAAAGAAACCATTGAATGTTGCAAGAGAGCACTCGGCGATGCAAAACTTTCAACAGACAAAATCGACAAAGTTATTTTGGTGGGCGGTTCAACACGTATTCCTGCTGTTGTTGAAGCTGTCAAAAACTTCACTGGAAAAGAACCTTTCAAGGGCATCAACCCAGATGAATGTGTTGCCATTGGTGCCGCAATTCAAGCGGGAGTTTTGGCTGGCGACGTGAAAGACGTTTTGCTTTTGGATGTCACTCCACTTTCTCTTGGCATTGAAACTTTGGGTGGTGTGTTCACAAAATTGATTGACAGAAACACAACCATTCCAACAAGAAAATCTCAAATTTTCTCAACCGCGGTTGACAACCAACCAGGCGTTGACATTCACGTTTTGCAAGGCGAAAGAGAATTTGCCGCTCAAAACAAAACTCTTGGAAGATTTCAACTTTCTGACATTCCACCAGCACCAAGAGGAGTGCCACAAATTGAAGTTACTTTCGACATCGACGCAAACGGAATTGTCAAAGTTTCAGCCAAAGACCTTGGCACAAACAAAGAACAAAACATCACCATCACTGCTTCTTCAAATTTGAGCGAAGCCGACATCGACAAAGCTATCAAAGAAGCTGAAGCTCACGCTGAAGAAGACAAAAAGAGAAAAGAGCTTGTTGAAACCAAAAACCAAGCAGACAATTTGGTTTATGGGCTTGAAAAACTTTTGAAAGAAAGTGGCGACAAAATCAGTGAAGATGACAAGAAAAAACTTGAAGAAGCCATTGAAAAAGCAAAGAAAGACTTTGAAAGCGACGACCTTGAAGTTGTGAAGAAAGCGATTGACGAACTCACAAACGCTTCAAATGGCATTGTTTCAAAGATGTATCAATCTGCAAACCCAAATGGAACAAATCAAACAGGTGACGCTGGAAACGCAGGAAACTCTTCAGACAAGAAAAACGGCGACGATGATGTGATTATTGAATAACTTTTCTAGGCAGTAGGCAAAATAAAGGAAAAACTTATGGCAAGTAAAGATTATTATGAAATTCTGGGGGTCAGCAAAAATGCGGATGCGGACGAAATTAAGTCGGCATATCGCAGGCTGGCAAAAAAATATCATCCAGACTTGAACAAAGCGCCAGATGCTGCCGAAAAGTTTAAAGAAATCAACGAAGCTTATGAAGTTTTGGGCGACGAGAAAAAGCGCGCAAACTATGACCAATATGGCTCGGCTGACGGCCCACAATTCTCGGGCGGCGGAACGGGCGGCGGCTTTGGAGATTTCTTTGGCGGTTCTGGTGGCTTTGGCGGATTTTCGGACATTTTTTCAGACATCTTTTCCGCGTTTGGTGGCGGAGAAAGGCGAAGCAGAATGGCAGAACGTGGTTCTGACATAAATATTTCCATGAATTTGTCTTTTGACGAGGCGATTTTTGGTTGCGAAAAAATCATTTCTTACAACCGCGTGGAGAGCTGCTCAAAATGTGGCGGAACAGGAGCAAAAAATGGCAAAGAATTTTCCACTTGTCCTGATTGCCACGGCGCTGGAAAAGTGAGAATTCAACAGAACACCATGTTTGGCACAACAATCAGAGAAAGTGCTTGTCCACGTTGCGGCGGCAGCGGAAAAATCATCAAAGAAAAATGCGAAGAGTGCGCTGGAAAAGGTTATAAGAAGGTGCCAGCACAAGTGCGTTGCAAGGTGCCAGCCGGAATTGATGACGGTCAGACAATCAGAATGAAAGGCGAAGGCAACGCTCCAGCTGGTCAGGGCATAAGCGGCGACCTTAACATCAAGGTTTCGGTTGCGGCGCATCCAATTTTCAAACGTGATGGCTATGATTTGCTGTTTGACATGGCTGTTCCGTTCACGACTTGTCTGCTTGGCGGCAAGATTGAAGTTCCTCTCACGAAAGGCACAAAGATTGTCAAGCTTGAAGAAGGCACAAAAAATGGGACCGTTTTGCGCATCAAAGGCGAAGGCGTCAAGAGACTCAATTCCGACCGCCGCGGCGACATGATTGTGACAATAAAGAGTGAAATTCCGAAAAATCTCGGCAAAAAGGCAAGGTCAGTTTTGCTGGACCTTGAAGACAAATTTTCAGAAGATGACTTTCCAGAAACAAAAAAATTTAAGAACAAAATGAAATAAAAAGGCACGACAAAGTGCTTTTTTTGTTGTATTTTTTAAAATGTTTCGGAAAAGACATTATTTTTCCACATCCATCAAATCGTCAATATTGCAATCAAGATATTCGGCAATTTTGATTATTGTAGAAAGTTTTGGAACTGCACCATTTTTCCAATTTGTGACATTATCTTTGTTCATATGTAAATCTTTTAAAAATTTTTGATTTGATATGTTATATGAATTCAATAAATTTTTAAGATTGTTATAAAAATTGGTTTGATGTTGCTTATACGGTCTAAAAATATTGTTGTCGGTCTTTTCCAAAATATAATCTAAAGACATTTTTAAAAAGTTTGCAATTTTTATTGCATTGTTGATAGATGGACAATATGTCGAAAAATTATAAAAAGTATTAGTTTTTAAAATATTTTTATCTTCTAATTCTTTTATTGTTACATTTCTTTCTTCTATGGCGTTTTTAAATAATTCAAAATAATTAACCTT
>CAJLLK010000031.1 GCA_905207515.1 uncultured Christensenella sp.
AGGCCAATCAAAACAGTTGTTAAAATTATGGAGAAATTAAGCAAAAATCCAAATATAAAAATCAAAATTTTGAGCAACTGTCATTTTAAAGAGCAAAAAGAAGAAAAAATTTTGTGGCTGCAAAAAAATCTTCCTTTTATTTCAAAAGAGGATGTGCACATCATTGTTTTGAGCGAAGAAAATTACACAAAAGAGACCAAGGATTTTTTGAAAGCTAAATTTATCTTGAAGATGAACTTGAATTCCAAAATCTTTTTGATTGAAGACAATCTTGACATAATCAAAGCTTCAAGAAAGATGGGGGTTGATGCTCATCATGTCAGCAGAATTATAGAATGAAAATATATTTCAATGATGAAAATCTTATAAATTCGCATCAAAGCGACAGAGAAAAGAAATATTTGCTGTTTCGTTCTCGGTCGGGAGTTTTTCCATTTGTCAAATATGAAGAAGATTTGTCTGCTTTAAATGACTATTGTTGTTTGATTTTAGGTAGTTTAAAACAAAAAAGTGCAGAAGTGGCAAAATATAAATTGGATGGAGAAGATGTTGATTTTAGAAAAATAGAATTTTCTAAAAGTTTTCTTGAAATTGAAAATTCGGCAATTGACGCAAAAATAATTTAATTGTTTGACAAAAAGACTTTAAACTGGTTAAAATAATTAAAAAAGGGGGATAGGTGTGAAGAAAACAACATGGATAATTTTGTCTATTGTTTTTGCAGTTTGTGCTGTTGGCGGAATTTTGTTGGGAGTTTTTTGGCGCCCAAACAGCTCAAAAACTGTTACATATCAAGTGGCAGATGCTTTTAATTCGAATGAATTTTCATCTGAAAAAGTGAAAATAGGGGAAAGTCTGGATGAAAAAACAATACTTCCGCAAGCTAACAACAAAATGTTTTTGGGATGGTTTCTAGATGCTAATTTTAAAAATGAAGCAATTTTCCCTTTGGTCGTAGAAGAAGATGTAACATTGTATGCCAAATTTTTGAACGGAACATTTGATGCAAGTTCATTTTCTTATGACGAACAAACCGACAGTTATGTTTTGGTGAAAAATTCAGAGCTCCAACTTCAAACGGTGATGGTTGTGCCAGACTTTTTTGATGACGGAGAGCATGGCGTTAAAGAAGTGAGCAAGATTTCTGACGGAATTTCTGCAGACGAAACTTTGATAGGCAACAACTCAGTGGTTCAAGAGATTTACATAGGCAACAATGTCACATATTTGGGAGCCTTTTTCGCTAGCAAATCAACCGAACTAAAAAAAGTTTTTATGGGTGATATGATTTGTGAATTTCCTTCTGAAAAGTCATTGGCTTTTTCCTATTGTGAAAAACTTGAAGATGTCAAACTTTCTGCTTCAATGACAGAAATTCCGACCGAAATGTTTTCAAACACTGGCGTTTTAAATTTGAATTTTTTGACTGAAAATATAACTGCAATTGAAAACCAAGCATTTTATTCGTGCCAAAATTTGACGGAGGCAACAATTCCACAAAGTGTCAAAACAATTGGAGAAAATGCTTTTGGGTTGTGCGAAAATTTGGAAACAGTAAAACTTCACAGCGACTTGGATTTGGCTTCTTTAGTTTTTGACCAAACAAAATTTGAAGAAAATGTGCTTGACAAAGCAGTGCCATGTTATGACGACATTGAAAAATTTATTTTTCTTAGAGCAAGTGCAGACCTTGTCGACACAACGACAATCGAAAATTTTGACAAAATTATCTATGTGGCAGATTATGCGTTTACGCCGCGCGCTGACGAAATTGAAACAAACAGCTTGACCACTGTCGATTTGCCAACATGTGAAATTTTGGGCGAAGGCGCTTTCAGCGATTGCGCAAATTTGACGACCGCAAGCATTCCTTTGGTTGAAACAATCAGCCAGTCGGCTTTTGAAAATTGCAAAAATTTGGGAAATGTGACCATGACAAATGCAAAATATATTGAAGCGGCGGCTTTTCAAAATTGTTATGATTTGATAATAGATTTGCCTGAAGGCTTAATTTGGATTGCAGACTATGCATTCAACCACTGTTCAAACAGCACACAAACTCAAATTGTTATTCCTTCAAGCCTTATTCAACTTGGTGGACGCGAATTTGTAGGAGCAAACAACGAAAACGAGATAATAGGATCACACATTTTTTACAACTGTGCGACTACAACTTTAAATGAATTTGTTGTTGCTGAAGGAAATGAAAACTTTGAGACTGATAAAGGTGTTCTTTATACAAAGGATTTCAAATATCTTGTGAGCTATCCTTCAGCAAAAACGGGTTCTGATTACAATATCAAAGAAGGATGCTTAGATTTGTTTCAAATGTCATTTAGCAGAGCTTTCAATTTAGAAAATTTGACCCTACCAAGTTCCTTGGTGATAAGATATGGTGATGATAAGCCAGAAAACTTTGTTGACAATGCAAGCAACAGTTTGAACGATGCAATTTATTATTTTACTTCGATCAAAAGTTTTGTTGTTTTCTTTAAAAATCCAAATTATATAATCATGGATGGTTGCCTTTATACAGCTGATGGCACCGAACTCGTGGCAGTTCCAACAAGATGTGGGGTTGATGGAAAGCTTCAAATAAACTGTGAAAAAATTTTGAAAAATCCATTTTATTATCATCAAAATGGTGCAAAATTGAATATAAACGGGAAAGAGGTTGGAGGAATGCCAACGCAGCTCATTCTTGGCGAGAAGGTTTCCGAAATAAGCGATGAAGTTTTGGCTTACATCAACAGTTTTGTCAGAAATGACGGCACTGGTTGGGTTGTGGTGAGCAATTCGGCACACTTCACAATTGACGGCGAAGGAAAACTTGAAAGAGTGGCAGAATAAAGAGAAGTGAATTTCACTTCTTTTTTTAAGACAAAATAAAACAAATTTTTAAATTTTTTTAGAAATATAATTTCTCTATAAAAGGAGAAAATTATGCCATTCATCATCACAGAACCACAAAAAATAGACGGAACCGTTCTTGGATTTGCCATTTATCCATATCATTTTTCTTTTCAAGATAGGTTTGAAAAGAAAAGAGAATTCAATCAAAAATTGCTCATCTTTGTCATGAAAGACAGCCCGTTTAATGAGATTTCTCATGTCGTTTTTGAAAACAAATATTCTGACGCCGAAGTTTCACGAAACTATGTAGATAAAAAACTGAAAAATTTTATTGACAACAATCCAAAATATGTTGTCAATCCCGAACTTGTGGACGAATTTTTCTATTCTTCCATTCATTATTGCGACAAAAACGAATTGAAAAAAGATTTATAAGATATTTGCAAAATTCTTGCTGTTGTGCTATTCTTAAACTGACTTTATGGAAGCAAAAGAAAAGAAACTTTTTCATTCAAGACCGCTTTTTTATAGCTTTTTGGCAATGTTGCTGGCGATTTCAACAACAAAGTTTCTTTTTGACGGACAAACCAAATATATTGTTTTTGTTGTTGCACTTTTAGCGGTTTTGACCGTTTATTGTTTTTGGTCGAAAAGTTTTTTGTCACTTATTTTAATTTTAGCTTTTTTCTTGTTTGGAATGGGCTGGTTTTATGTCGGTGTTTCAACGTTTGAAGGAAATGTCTATTCATCCACCTGCCATGTGCAAGGTCGCATTTCAGATGACATAAGTTATTCTTCTTATGGCAACAGCGCAAATGTGGTTTTGAAAGATGTTTACATAAACGGCGAAAAAGAAAGCAACATAAAACTTCAAATTTACATAGAAAATCAAAACCAATTTTCGGCTGGCGACATCATTGAGTTTGATGCTGAAGTTGACAATGCTCAACTCTTTTCGCTTGGGCAATTCAACAATTCTTATTATCGCGACAGAACGCCATACACAAGTCAAGTTTCGATTGAAGATGTCACTTTTCTTGGAAACGACCTGAACTTTGATGAGAGCTTCAGGCTTGAGATGAAAGATGTGCTTTATGAGCATATGGGAGAGCGCAACGGTGCGGTTGCCATGGCGGTTTTGTTTGGTGATAAATCCGAAGTGGAAATTGACATCTACGAAAGTTACAGAACTTCGGGCATCATACATTTGTTAACTGTTTCTGGTTTACATGTCAGCTTTTTGATTGGACTTCTGGGATTTTTCTTGAAAAAGCTGAAAGTGAAAGGAATTTTAAATTTTGCAATTTGCGTTATCTTTCTTTCGCTATATGCCTACATCTGCGGATTTGCGCCTTCCATTTTGCGAGCTGGAATTATGGGGCTTGTGCTTCTTGGAGCAAAACTTTCAGGAAAATGTTATGACAACTTGACAACTTTGGGTTTGGCTGGCATTGTGATTTTGTTGGTTTCTCCGCTTTCTGCACTTGACTTAGGCTTTTTGATGAGTTTCTTTTGCGTTTTAGGGATTTTTGTTATCACTCCTTGGATGACCAAAGTGTTGAGAAAAGTTTTTCCAAAGTTTGTTGCAGAGTCTTTTGCCGTTTCTATCGGAGCGCAGATTGGCATACTGCCATTTGTCGCTCAAATCTATGCGGGAATCAATCTTTTGACCTTTTTTGTAAATTTGATTGTGATACCAATTTTCTCCGTGCTTTATCCTGTCTTGTTTGTGGGCGTCTTTCTGGCAGCCATGCTTCCATTTTTTGGCTTTATTCTTCAGGTTTGTGGCTGGGGATTGACGCTGGTTTTTGAAATTTCAAGTTTCTTTGGTCAGACTTATCTTATCACTTGGCTGGAACCTTTTGACATTTTCTTCACTGCTGCAATGTTTGTTTTGTTTTTCTTGCTCAGCAAATTTTTTATGGCAAGCAAAAAAGTCAAAGTGGTCAGCTGTTTGGTTGTTTCCTGCATTGGTGTTGTTTTTGCAGTGGTGCCTTACATTCCAACCACGCCAAAACCTGCACTGTCTTATGCGTTCAACTATTCCACAGGCGTTGTCCTTCTCACAAACAGGGAAAATAGCAGCATTCTTGTCGATTGTGGCTACACTGACTTTACAAAAAGACTTTTGGATGCAACAAATGTTTCTGACGTCAGCGCAGCTTTTGTTTTAAACCGAACAACTGCCAATATCGACACAGTCAGAGAACTTGGCATTGACTATCTTTTCCGCACAGGTTCTGGGCAAGGTTATGACGAAGAAATTTTGGTGAACTTGGGCGAAACTTACACTTTGGATGGTTTTGAGTTTTCTTTTGCTGAAAATGATGGCAGGTTGGTGGGGCTGGAAATCACTTTTGACAGCACCAAAGTTTTGATTTTGAGAAATGTCAACATTTCAGAAGATGTGCTTGAAAATTTGTCAGAAAATGCTTATGATTTTGTTTTGATTGGCAAAAAGACCGATTATGCTGATTATTTTTCGTCGCATTCGCGAGTTTTGAGTTATTATAGAAATGATTTTTCGGATGCCAGCTTTTTGGAAAGCGGCAATGTTTCTTATGTCATAAATGGCAATAATTATAAAAGGAGAGTGATAGATTGAAAACTTTAAAATCCAGATTGCAAAAAAAGATTGAGCCAAGTTATCTTGTCCAAGGAGAAGATATTCTTTTGTATGACAAGGCTTTGGAACTTATCAAAAAAGCCGTCAATTTGACGCTTGAAGACTTCAACTTTATTGTTTTTGACGACGACAATTTTGACGTCGACGCTGTCATTGATGCGTGCGAAACTCTTCCGATTGGAAGCGACAAAAAAATTGTTTTGCTCAAAAATTTGACAAAAATAAACGAAAATTTTAAAAAAAAGTTGAAAGATTACATCAAAAAGCCTGTTGAAAGCACTTGTTTGGTCATTTTTGACTTTTTCAACAAGTTTGATTTTGTCATAAGCGAAAAGGTCAGCGCCAAACGTTTGGATGATTTCAGTTTGAAAGAACTGATTGTGGCAGACCTGCATGCGCACAACAAAACAATAACCACGGACGCTTGTCAGCAGCTGATTGAAGCTTGCTGCAACTATTATTCTCTGATAAAAAACGAACTTGACAAGCTTATCTCTTGCGATGACGACCAAATCACAACAAAAACAATTGACAATTTGGTTTGCAAAGAGACAGAATTTACTGTTTTTGAACTCACAGACGCGCTTTCAAAAAGAGACAGTCAAAAAGCGGTTTCGCTTCTCAACTTGATGGAAAAAGACACAAAAACTTTCAGTTTGGTGTTAAATCATTTCAGAAGATTGTTTTTTGTGGCAGTTTCCGGACTTTCAGACAAAGAACTTTCTGAGCTTTTAAACGTCAAAGAATATGCCATAACAAAAGCGCGAACACTGTCTAAAAATTTCAGCAAGTTACAACTTAAAAACATATACGAAATGTTAAATGACGTCGATTTTTATATAAAAAATGGGCAAATGCAGACAGAAAATGCACTTTATTATTTGATTTTTAACATTCTTTATTGTTAAAATGAAAAAAACAAGGAGAAAAACATGGATTTGGAAGAAATTAAACAAGAATTTTTGGAAATTTATTACAACATCGAAAGAGATGGTGCGGAAGAACTTTTGAACTATCTTGAAAAGACCGATTTTTTCACGGCTCCTGCTTCTGGAAGACGCCACAACAACTTTGAAGGCGGTTTGTGTTTGCACAGCATAAATGTTTATAAGCGATTTTTGAAACTTCTCAATCAAGAGTTTGGACAAGATTGGCAAAAAGTTATCTCTGAAGAAAGCGTGGCTGTTATTGCGCTTTTGCATGACATTTGCAAAGTGAACACTTACACTGTTGAAATGCGAAACGCCAAGGTCAATGGCGAATGGGTGCAAAAACCTTATTACAAATATTCCGACAGTTTGCCTTATGGTCATGGCGAAAAGTCGGTTTATATGATTTCTGGCTTTATGCGATTGACGCGTGAAGAGGCCATGGCAATAAACTGGCATATGGGCGCGTTTGACCCAAGAGCGGCAGGTGGAAATTATATTTCAGAAGTGTTTTACAGATATCCGACAGCATTTTTGTTCCATTTGGCTGACTATATGGCTACATATTTGGATGAAAAAGCGGTTGAAAACTGAAAAAAAATTGCGCGAAAATGACACATTTGAAATTATATTCATAAATATAAAAGAAATACAACAAAAAGTTGAGATTTCTTTTATTTTTGTGATATAATACAAACCGCACACAGCCTTGTTTTTCTTAAAATGTGACAAAAATCATGCGAATTTTTTGAAATTGTTTGAATTATTGCGTCATTTTTTAAAAATGGGTATTGACAGGTGGGCGAATTTGATTTATAATTATATCAGAAAACGGAGGTGTTTATATGGTTTCATTAGACATTAAAGAAAAAAAATTGTTGGAATTGCCTAAAGCAACTTTTAAAGAAGTTTGGGAAAAGGCCAAAAACAATGAAAAATTTCACGTCAATGGCGCGAAATATGTTTTCGTGAAAGATAAAGAAGATGGCAAAACATATTGCTATTTGCAAACAAACGGAAATGCAAACGGCAAGTTTATTGCGCAGGTCAATATGGAAGGCGACAGAGCTCGCATTTTGTTGGGCTTGGCTTCAAGAGACGCAAAAGCTTATTTTGACAAAAATGACAGCGATGCAACTAAAACGTTGTATACTTACTTGGACCAATCAGTCAATCAGGACTACACAAAAGAAACCTATAAAGCCATAAATCCAAACAAAATGTCATTTTCCAAGAGCACACAAATTGCAAAAGAAAATGTAAATTATTTTCAACCACAAGTTTTGGAAGTTTCAGGACTTTTCAAAAAATCAAGCACAAAATTGCTTGAAAATGGTTCAGATTTATACATGATTGTTTGCCCAGACAGCAACGGAGTGCTTTCAGTTTGGCTTGCAGACAAAAATGTTGTTGAAAAAGACAAAAATGGCAAATATGCTTTCAAAAAATTGAATGACGGAACGGCTTGGGACAAATATTTGCAAACAATGAATCCAATTCCAACTGAACACATCAAAAAAGTCAGCGCAGTTAAGCCTTTTGAATTTTTTAGAACTGGCACAAAAGTCAAGGTTTGGGCAGAAGCTCAAAATAAGGGTGACGAAATTGTTTATTTAAAAAATTCTAAGAAAGAAGTTAAAAATTTCTTGAAAGAAGCAAGACTGAGCTATGCATCATATAAAGGTGGCGAACTTAAACAAAAGAAGATTTACAAAAAAGTTAAAGTTTCCACAACAGTTGCAGTCGGCTTGGCAGCATTTGCTTTGGGAGCAGCAGTTGGCGTTGGAACAACATCTTCAATTGACAAGTCTGACGCTGCAAGAAATTATGGAAAAGAACAAGCAGCTCAAGCTGTTCAAACGCTCAGCACAGCAAGCAGAAAAGCTTCAAGAGCAACAGCAAACAACGCAGAAACAAAAGGCGTTTTGTTCAACTTTGTCACAGACGAATATGGCAATGTCACAGTTTCAAGCTTTGCAGGTCTCAACAATGCTTTGACGAAAGAATATAAAAACTATAAATCTGGACTTGGCTATTTCAAATATGGCTTCAAACAAAATGCTCAATATGAAAAAATGACCAAAGCGGGCATTGGTGAAGAACTTGGTTATTCGGCTGCAAAAGAATTGGCAGAAAACAATGTTGACTTGAAAAACGGCAGCAAAATTGATGTTTACTATCCAGTTGCCACAACAAACACAGTTGAAGAAGCAAAAAATCGTCAAACATTCATTGATTATTTGACAGGCTATCAAGGCTACACTGCTGCAGAAGCTGAAGAATTTGCCAACGCTTATGACCGCACATACAAAAACACTGTTGACGAATTGAACAAAGAAGGCATTGGTGGAAATGGCGAAACCGTTGACCCAGAAGTTGACTACACTGCAAGTGACATCAAAGAAGCTGTTTTGTCAGCACTTAGAAAATATAACTTGGCAAACAAAAATTTGACAGCTGACCAAATCAACATCGTTTATTCAAACTTGACAGACGAAGACGTTTTGTTTGCAACATCTGGCACAAGCGACAACATGAACAAGTTTATTTATAAGATTGACTTGAAAGACAACACAATCGAAACAAACGAACAACTTTGCGAAAGCATTTTGGATGCTGAAGGTGTTAAAAAAGGAACTCGCGCTGACATTTTCTTTGCAGGCATGAGTGGAGCTGAAAGAGCATTGCAAAACTATTATGACGAATATAACTATGACAATGGTTTGCAAAATTCAGTTGCTTATGTGACAGATTATGACCTTTCTCAAGAAGGCGAAAACTATGTTTCTTCTCCAAACTTGATCATGGTCAGAGACGGCGCAACTTCAATCGAAGAAAGAGCCGCAGGAAACGAAGTGACTGTGAAAGCTGGAGCGAATTCTTCGATTTCTGAAATGGCTGCACTTGCAATCTTGGGCGAATATGGCTATAGAGGAAACGAAAATTATGCAGTCAGCGAAAACGATGGAGCTTCAAACGCAATTTATGACAACAACCAAAGAGAAGTTGAAGTGACCACTCAAGGCACACCAGTGAAAGTGACTTACACGACAAAAAATGAATATGACAGAGAAATCTAATCAAAAAGCAAGCCGACTTGGCTTGTTTTTTGTTGCAAACAAATCGACAAAAAACAAAAATTTTAAACAAAATTATTGCAAGCAATTTTTTGTTGTGATATAATATTTTCATGAGCGCAAAAGAAAAATTGAAAAAGTTTTTGATGCCAGGTTTGGGGTTGATTTTGGTGATTGCTATCATCGTTCCGATTGTTGTTATCAACATAAACAACAGTTCTGCAAGCGAAACTGACCTGACGATTTCAACCAGAAATATCTCTTTAAAGGTTGGCGAAGAAAAGCAGTTGTCTTATTATCTTTCAGATTTGTCAGCCAAAGTTTCTTATTCGATCGAAGACCCAGAAGTAGTTGAGATGAATGGGAATAAAGTTAAAGGTCTGAAAGAAGGCTTGACAAGCATAACTCTCGAAGCTGAGTTAAACGATAAAACTGCACAGGCGGTTTGCAATGTTGTGGTTTCAAAAGCGGATGAACCGAGCGACGAGGGCGAGCCAAGCGATGATGACGCATCTGACAACGACCAAAACAACGATGGTCAAGATGAAAATGAAAATCAAGATGGTTCGGGCAATGAAAACCAACCAGTTATTCCAGATATAGATCAGTTTGAGTTCAAGTTGCACAATCAAGCCAATTGTGAAATTGAAAATAATGTTATCAAATTAAACTCAGGCGTTTTTGGTTTCTTTAGAATTGAATATTCTGAAAGCACGAAAGATGTAGAACCTGAATTGGTTGCTGAAGAGGGAATTTCATTGTCTCCAATTGGAATGAACAACACTTGGCAAATTCTTGCGGAAAATGCTGGCAGAATTTTGGTTAAAATCAATGGAGAAATTATTGGCGAAATTTTAGTTGAAATAAAATCTTAAAAAATATTATAAAAATAAAAGAAAAATTCCCAAGAGTAGATGTGCTGACGCTGTCGGCTACACCTATACCACGAACACTGAATATGGCAATGAGCGGTATCAGAGATATGTCACTGCTGGAGGAAGCACCCGGCGACCGCAGACCTG
>CAJLLK010000032.1 GCA_905207515.1 uncultured Christensenella sp.
TTTTATTTTTGATTTAAAGAAAAAAGAAGCGGAGTTTTTTATGTTTAAAATTGAAAAATTGATTGATGCGGCAAAGAAAAGACAAAAGACGATTGTCTTTCCTGAAGTCAGCTTTTCTGACCGAACTGTTGAAGCGGTCAAAATTTTGCAGAAGAAAAAAATTGTCAAGGTTTTGCTTGTTGGCGACGCAAGCGCACTTATTTTGAGAGACAAGATTTTTGAAAAATTTGACATCGTCAATCCAGTCACTTTTCCTGACAGAGCAAAATTGGTCAAAACGCTCTATGAAAAACGCAAAGAAAAGGGCATGACGCTGGAAGAAGCTGACGAGATTGAAAAAGACCCATATTATTTTGCCACGCTTCTTGTCGAGTGCGGCTATGCTGACGGAATGGTCGCTGGGGCAGAAGCTTCCACAGCCACAACAGTCAGACCTGCACTTCAAATTATCAAATCGAAAAACAAAAAAGACCCAGTTTCGTCTTGCTTTTTGATGTATGGCAAAAACAAATTTTTGAAAGACGAAGCGCTCATTCTTTCTGACTGTGGCGTTTTGGAAAAACCTGACGCTGACACACTCGCTGTGATTGCCAGTCAAAGCGTGAAAAGTGCAAAAGCGCTCGGTTTGGAACCTCGTGTGGCGTTTTTGTCTTATTCCAGCAAGGGAAGCGCAAAGAGCGAAGATGTGGAAAAAGTTAGAAGCGCTTTTGAAAAGTTTAAAAAGAAAGAAAAAGAAGTTTTGTGTGACGGCGAACTTCAATTTGATGCTGCAATGGTGCCAAGAGTTGCCGAAAACAAATGCCCAACAAGTTCGCTCAAGGGCAGAGCAAACGTTTTGATTTTCCCAGATCTTGAAGCAGGGAACATCTGTTACAAAGCCATGCAATATGTCGGCGGTCTCCATGCGATTGGTCCAATTTTGCAGGGGCTTAAAAAACCAGTGAATGATTTGTCACGTGGTTGCACCGTGGATGACATTGTGCTGGTCAGCGTTATCACAGCGCTTCAGTGTGAAGACAAAAAAGACAAAAAGGAGAACAAAGAATGAAAATTTTGGTTATCAATGCAGGCAGTTCGTCTTTAAAATATCAGTTGCTTGACATGGAAACAGAAAAAGTTGTTGCAAAAGGAAACTGCGAAAGAGTGGGGCTGGACAGACCTTTCATCACTTACAAACACGATGGTCAAGAACAAAAATTTGATGGCGCCAAAAATCATGAAGATGCCATCGAAAAAGTTTTGAAAATTTTGACTGACAAAGAATATGGCGTTATCAAAAGCTTTGACGAAATTGAAGCTGTTGGCCACAGAGTTTTGCATGGCGGAGAAATTTACAAAAATTCTGTGCTTGTGACAGACGAAGTTATCAAAAATCTGGAAAGTTTAATTCCACTCGGTCCACTTCATATGCCAGCAAACATCGCCGGCATCAAAGCTTGCCAGGTCGCTATGCCATCACTGCCTCAAGTGGCAATTTTTGACACCGCTTTCCATGCAACCATGCCAGAAAAAGCATATCGCTATGCCATCAAATATGAAGACGCTGAAAAGTTCCACATCAGAAAATATGGTTTTCATGGTTCAAGCCATAGATTTATCACGCTTGAAATGGCAAAAATTTTAAACAAACCACTCGACCAGGTCAACATCATTGTCGCTCACATCGGAAACGGTTCCAGTGTGACCGCAGTCAAAAATGGCAAGAGTGTTGACACGACAATGGGGCTCACTCCGCTTCAAGGAATGGTTATGGGCACTCGCTCGGGCGACGTTGACCCAACAGTTGTGCAATATCTTTGCAAAAACAAAAACATGACTGTTGACGAAGTTGTCAACTATCTCAACAAACAAAGTGGCGTTTTGGGAATTTCTGGTGTCGACAGCGACATGAGAACAGTCGAAAACGAAGCTGCAAAAGGCAACAAACGTTGCAAACTGGCGCTCGACATGGTGGCTTATTCGGCAAGAAAGTTTATTGGAAGCTATCTGGCTGTGCTCAACGGCGCTGATGCGATTGTGTTCACAGGTGGCGTGGGCGAAAACGGCGCAGAAACGCGTGAAGACATTGTCAGCAACATGGAAAACTTGGGCGTTGTGCTTGACAAAGAGAAAAACAAAAACTTTAAACGCGGGCAAGTTGAACTTATTTCTGCAAAAAATTCGAAAGTCAAAATCTATGTTGTCCCAACAAACGAAGAGTTGATGATGGCAAGAGATACGCAAGAAATTGTGCAAAATTTGAAGAAAAAATCAAAAAAGACCAAATAAAACTTGACAAAAAGCTTTGTTTGCGTTAGAATAAACACGCATTAATAAGATTTTGAGCGCTTTAAAACGCTTTGTCTTAAATTTTAGTTAGAAAAAGGAGAAATTGAAATGGCTGTTCCAAAGGGTAAGGTTTCGAAAGAAAGAAAACATACAAGAAATTCTGCAAATTTCAAGGCAGAAGCTCCAACGCTCGTTGAATGCCCAAAATGTCACGAACTCAAAGCTCCACACGCTGTTTGCAAAAAATGTGGCACTTACAAAGGGAAAACTGTTGTTGAAGACAAAAAGAAAACAAACAAATAAGATGAAAACTCAATCAGAAATGGTTGAGTTTTTTCTTTTTTCGTCCATATTCTTTTGACTTTTGGCTCTTGATTTTGTTATATTAGAAGTGAGTTTATATATCAAAATTTTAGGAGTGATTATGAAAGTTGTTGTGGACGCTTTTGGTGGCGACAACGCACCTTTGGAAGTTGTTGAAGGCGCTGTGCTCGCAGTTAATGAAAGAAAAGATTTGACGGTTGTTTTGACCGGAAAAGAAGACAAAATCAAAGAAATTTTAAATGGCAGAACGGAACGAATTGAAATCGTCAATGCCGAAGATGTCATCACAAATGATGATGTTCCGACTGTGGCAATAAGACAAAAGAAAGATTCTTCTTTGGTAAAAGCTTTTGACCTTTTGAAAGAAGATGAAAATGTTGTTGGCTTGGTGTCAGCAGGAAGCACTGGCGCAATTTTGTCTGGTGCAATCATGAAGATTGGGCGAATTAAAGGCATTTCTCGACCAGCGCTCGCTCCAATTCTTCCGACCAAAAAAGACGGAAATGTTATCATCATCGACAGCGGTGCAAATGTCGACTGCAAAAGTGAACATCTGTTGCATTTTGCCATCATGGGCTCGGCTTATTTTTCGATTGTTCAGGGCGTGGAAAGCCCAAGAGTGGCACTTTTGAACAATGGCGCTGAAGAACACAAAGGCAACGAACTTGTCAAAGAAACTTATCCGCTCATGAAAAAATTGCCGATAAATTTTGTTGGAAACGCCGAAGCTCGAGAAGTTATGTCGGGCGATATCGATGTTTTCGTGACAGACGGCTTTGCAGGGAACGTGCTTTTGAAAGGCGTTGAAGGTGCTGCAAGCGGAATTTTGTCCACTTTGAAAAAAGAAATCAAGGCAAGTTTCAGTGCGAAAATCGGTTATTTGTTTATGAAAAAAGCTTTCAAAAAATTGAAGGCAAAACTTGACATAAACAAACACGGCGGAGCACCATTTCTTGGCTGCAAAAAACTGGTTGTCAAAAATCACGGCTCATGCGGGCGTCAAAACATCTGCGCTTCAATTTTGCAAGTGGTCAAACTTCATGAAAACAAATTGAACGAAAAAATCGAAAAAATGGTGGGCGAAATGACGCAAAAAATGGAGAGCTTGAATGATTGATGACAAATTGAATTACAATTTCAAAAACAGAGAGCTTGTCAAAAGAGCGCTGACACATCCTTCAAAGTCAAAAGAAAATTATCAACGTCTGGAGTTTTTGGGCGACAGCATTTTAAACTTTTTGGTCGGCGAATATCTTTTCAAACACAGCAAAAAGCAAGAAGGCGAGCTGACAGTTTTGCGTTCTCACTTTGTGTCAGAAGATTATCTTTCAAATTGCTTTGACGAAATGGAACTTTCAGAAGATGTCATCGCGGGGAAAAGTTTAAATCACGAGATTACGCCAGCAATCAAAGGCGACATCATCGAAGCAATCATTGCCGCAATCTATCTTGACAGCAACATGGAAACGACTCGAGAGTTTATTGTGGAAAAGTTGCATCTTGAAAGTTTTGAACAAACCAAAAACGACAACTATAAATCTCAACTTCAAGAACTTGTTCAGGCAAACTTCAAATGCACAATGAAATATGAAACCGAAAAAGTGGGAGATTATTTTGAAGCGAAGTTTTTTATGGATGAAGACTTGATTGCAACAGGCTATGGCAAAGACAAGACTAAGGCAGAACAAAACTGCGCTTATGTTGCGCTCAACAAACTTTTTGTGGACTAAAAACTAAAGGTGGAAGAATATGTATTTTAAAAAAATTGAGATGATTGGATTTAAATCGTTTGCTGACCGAACTGTCATTGAATTTAACGGCGGATTTACTGCCATTGTCGGCCCAAACGGTTGCGGAAAAAGCAACGTTTCAGACGCCATTCGTTGGGTGCTTGGAGAACAAAGCGCCAAGTCTTTGCGTGGCGACAACATGCAAGACGTCATTTTCAAGGGCACAGAGAAGCGAAAGAGCTTGTCTTACTGTGAAGTTACGCTCACTTTTGACAACACTGACCGTTTTTTCAACATCGCTTATGACGAACTTTCCATAACCAGAAAGCTTTATCGTTCGGGCGAAAGTGAATATCTTATCAACAAAAACACTTGCCGTTTGCGTGACATCACTGACCTTTTGTTTGACAGCGGAATTGGAAAGAATGGCTATTCTGTTATCGGTCAGGGCAAGGTCAGTGAAATTGTCGATGAAAAGCCGGAAGAACGCCGAACCATGTTTGAAGAAGCTGCCGGCGTGGCTAAATTTAAGTCGCGAAAAGACGAAGCTGAAAGAAAGTTGGAGCGAACTCGCGACAACTTGGTCAGAATTGATGACATTCGCGCGGAAATTGACAGACAAATGGGGCCGCTTCGCAAACAGGCAGAAGATGCAAAAAAATATTTGGAATATAAAGGGCAGCTCAAAGATTTGGAAGTGAATGCTTACATTTTTCAATACGAAAATGCCAACGTTTTGAAAGACCAAATCAAAGCCAAAATGCAAGCGATTGATGAAGAACTTTTTGCTCGTCAAACCGACCTTGAAAACATCGCCAAAGAATACGCCGAAGAAATGGACAGGTTGACGGCTTATGACAAGCAAATCGCTGACATGAACGACGAAATTTTGAGAATTACGGTCGATTTGGAAAAACAAGAAGGCGAAACAAAGGTCATCAGAGAAAAAATCAACTACACTCAAAAAGAAAATGACCGATTTAATTTGGATATAACCAACGCTCAGACCATGGTTGAGACTTGCCAGGAGCAAGAACAAGCCAAAACCGAAGAATATGAAGCGCTTAAACAGCGTTTAGACATTTTGAACACCACTTATGAAAACTTGTCGAACGAGCATCTTAAAATTGTGGATGAAATGTCTTTGAGCGAAACAGAAGCTGGACAATCTCAACAAAAAATCATCGAAACTTTGGGCTCGCTTTCTGACATCAAGAGCAATGTTTCTCGTTTGGAAACCGAGAAAAGTTTGCTTTTGCAAAATCGCCAAAATTTAGAGAAAAATTTGGCAGAAGTTGAAGAGAAAATCAAAAACATTGAAGCGCTTTTGACCACTTCAAAACGAAATATTGACGAAACAAACAAAGTTTATCAATCAATCAAAGCTGAACACGAAGAAGTGTCTGGTCGAATTTTTGTCGGCACAAGAGATGTTTCAGAACTTGAAACCGAAAAGGCAAACTTGACAACTCAAGTCAAGGTCTATGAAAACAGAAAGAAACTTTTGACCGAAATGCAGGCTGAATATGAAGGTTATGCCAACAGCGTCAGAAAAATTTTGAAAGAAAGCGAAAGAAATGCGTCCATAAAAAACAAAATGGTGGGCGTTTTGGCTTCGCTTATCACTGTTCCAGCGCAATATGAAACGGCGATTGAAGTTGCACTTGGAAACGCTGTGCAAAACATTGTCACATTCAACGAAGATAACGCCAAAGATTTGATTTCATTTTTGAAAGAAAACAAATTTGGCCGTGCGACTTTCTTGCCAATTTCAAGCATGCGCAGACGTGACATGGACGAACGAATGATTGCTGGAAAGCGTGGCGTTTTTGGTGTTGCAAGCAAATTGATTTCTTATGACAAAAAAATCGATAACGTCATCAGCAATCTTTTGGGTGGAACGGTCATTGTTGACACTTTGGCGACAGCGGTTGACCTTGCAAGAGACAACAAATTTTCGTTTAAGATTGTCACACTCGACGGCGATGTTGTCAGCACACAAGGCTCACTCACTGGTGGAAGCAAAAAGAGCGAAGCTGTCAATCTTATCTCTCGCCAAAGGGAGATTGAAACTTTGACCACCGAAATTGAAGAGCTGAACGTTAAAGAATATCAAATTAAAAACAAAATTGACTATCTGAAAGTCGATTTGGAAGCTTCCAAAAAGAAAGAAAAACAACTTTCTGAAAAGAAGAACGAACTTGAAATCAACTTGGCTAAAGAGCAAGAAAAACTGGAGGCTTTAAACAAAGACCTGTCAGAACTTCAGGATGAACAGAAAGTTTATGACATGGAAAAGACATCTGTTTCAAACAAATTGAAACTCATTGACCAAGATTTGTCGCAAACCAACGTTGTTCAAAATGCTTTGAGCGGAAACAAAGAAGATGCCGACCTTTTGGTTAAGCAAAAACAAGAACGTTACAACCAAATTCGCAAGCAGAGAGACGAAATTGTGGCAAACATGACCACAGTTAAGGTCGATGTCGCTTCTTGTGAAGCAAAAATCAAGGCTTTGGATGATGAGATAAATCGAATTTTGCTCGAAAAAGACAGACAACTTTCAAACATCGAAAACTTGAAATCTCATTTGGCTGAAAATGAAAAATTTATTGCCAGCGCTGAAGAGATGATAAGACAAAAAATCGAAAATTCTGGTCCTTCACTTGCAAAAGACAACTTGATGAAAATCAGAAGAGACCGAGAAAATTTGGAAAACAGCAAAGTCGCCATTTCGTCAAATATCAAAAATCTTGACGAGAAAAAGACCACAACCATGGAAGAAATTGCCAGAGTTAACGACAAAAAATATAAAGAAGAAGCAAATCTCACAAAAGTTGACACCGAACTTGAAGCAATGCAAGAGCGCATTTATGAAGAATATAGCTTGACTTACAATGGTTGCCTTGAATTTAGACGACCAGATTTTGAAATCAAAGAAGCGCTCATCAGCATCAACAAACTCAAAAAAGATATTTCAGCTTTGGGTTATGTCAATGTTCATGCAATTGAAGATTGCTCGACTTTGCTTGAAAGATACAACGAGATGACCACACAATCTGATGACCTTAAAAAAGCGGAAGAAGATTTGGTGAAGATTATCAAAGACCTTTCAAACGAAATGTTGACCAAGTTTAATGATGAATTTAACAAAATCAACGACAGCTTTAAAGTTGTGTTTAGAGAACTGTTCGGCGGTGGAAATGCCAGATTGGAACTCACTGAAGCCGAAGACCCACTTGAAGCTGGTGTGGAAATCATGGTTCAACTGCCAGGAAAAGCGGCAAACAAGCTTTCGCTTTTAAGTGGTGGCGAAAAAACCTTGACAGCCATTGCGCTTCTGTTCTCAATTTTGAGATTGAAACCACTTCCATTCTCGCTTTTGGACGAAATTGAAGCCGCTTTGGACGATGCAAACATCGAAAGATTTGCGCAATATCTCAAACGACTTTCGCAGACAACGCAGTTTATTGTTATCACTCACAGAAAGCCGACAATGGAGCTTGCTGACAGTTTGTATGGCGTGACAATGGAAGAAAAAGGTGTTTCTAAGATTGTTTCTGTCAAACTTGCAGATGCTATCAAACAGGCAGAAACCGCAAATTAAGGGGAGAGTATGGGACTTTTTAAAAAGATAGGCAATGCGCTCAAAAAAACGCGAGAAGCTTGGGCAAGAAAAATTGACGCACTTTTGAGCCACGGTGAAATCAATGACGAACTTTTTGATGACCTTACTGACATTTTGATTTCTTGCGACATTGGTGTCAAGGCTTCACTTGAAATTGTTGAAGAGCTGAGACAAGAGTGTCGAAAACAAAAGGTTCGAAAGGCAGAAGCTGTCAAAGGAACGCTCAAACAGATTTTGATAAGTTATTTTGAGGATGCTCCAAAAATCGAAATTGAATATCCAGCCATAATCACAATCATCGGCGTGAACGGAGTTGGAAAAACCACCACAATCGGAAAACTTGCCAACTATTTCAAAAATCAAAAAAAGACGGTCACTCTTGTGGCTGGCGACACATTCAGAGCCGCGGCATCTTCTCAGCTCAACGAATGGGCGACAAGAACCAAAACGAGAATAATCAAACACGCTGAAGGTGCAGATGCCGGTGCGGTTGTTTTTGACGGAATTGCCAGTGCAAAAGCAAATAACACAGATGTTTTGCTGGTGGACACTGCAGGCAGGCTTCACACAAAAACAAATCTTATGGCAGAGCTGAAAAAAATTGAAAAAATCATCGACAGAGAATATCCACAGGCGCATAAATATAACTTCATTGTTTTGGATGCAACCACTGGGCAAAACGCTCTTTCGCAAATCAATGCTTTTGATGAATATTGCAAGATTGATGGAATAATTTTGACAAAGCTGGACGGAACAGCAAAGGGCGGCGTGATTATTTCAATTGAAAAGGAATATAAACTTCCGGTTGTGTTTGTCGGAACAGGCGAAACAATGGACGATTTGGAAAAGTTTAATCCAAAAGAATTTGTGGAAGAATTGTATTAGTTATGCAAAAAATCATTGCATAATACACAATATATGGTGTAGTATGCAAAAACAAACAACACAAAATCACAACAAGACACATCAATTTGATGTGTTTTTTCTTTGTCCGTTTTTTCTTTTTTTAAGCAAAATTTGACAAAATCCGACATACATATCTTTATAGGAGTTTTTATGATTTTTGAAAGTTTTGCATATTTTATCAGCCGAATTTGTTTGTTTTCCAATTTTATTGACACGGTGCAAGGTTTTCCAAAGCCTTATTCTTTGGAAGAAGAACGCGAACAATTTAGAAAGATGAAAATGGGAGATAAAAAAGCAAGAGAAAACCTTATCAGTCACAACTTGAGACTGGTGGCACACATTGTCAAAAAATATACCAATTCGCTTGAAGCTGACGATTTGCTCTCTGTTGGAACGATTGGGCTTATCAAAGCGATTGACACTTTTGATTACAAGAAAAATGTTCAACTTTCGACTTATGCCGCTCGTTGCATTAACAACGAAATTTTGATGCTTATTCGTGCCAACAAAAAACACAAAAATGTGGTTTCTTTGAGCAGCTTGACCACAAACAGTGACGACGACAAAGATTTGGAACTGAAAGATGTTTTGGCGTCTGACGACGAGGAGATTTTTGACCAAGTGGAAAACAGTTTGATGTTGCAGAAAATCAAAAAAATCATTGAACAAAAATTTGACGAGCGAGAGAAAAAGGTCATCAAGCTTCGCTATGGCATCGACTGCGAAAAAGCAATGACGCAAAAAGAAGTTGCTGAAGTTTTGGGCATTTCGCGCTCTTACATTTCTCGAATTGAAAACAAAACATTGAAAATTATCAAAGAAGAAATCACAAATCAAGAAGAAAAGGCACTTGCGATTGAACAAAAATTTTTAAAAGACG
>CAJLLK010000033.1 GCA_905207515.1 uncultured Christensenella sp.
CCAGCCAGCAAATACTTCTCGTAGATTGCAAAGTTCAGCTCGAATCAATGGAGATGAAGAAGAACAAGAACAAGGTAATAACTTACCAGCTACTCAACCAAAATGGTATCAATTTATAAAACGTTTCAAAAATTGGGTAAATAGAAGAAGAACCGAAAGAGAATCTATGGAACAAGAGCCAGAAGAGGAAAATAGCAATCCATCTACTACTTCTTCAAAAGCATCTGATAAGAAAACATCATTTAGAGATTCTATGAAATATGAAGTAATTAGAGATTATGAAAAACAATTTGAAGAAAATTTACTACGTAATGCTAAACAACAAAATAAGGCAGCTCAAAGAGATAATGATAATCAAAGATAATAAAAATAAAAGATATCTAGATAATCTAGATATCTTTTATTTTTATGCTATTTTTTAAATCAATAATAGCTCTATCTGCTAATTTCGAATATTTTAATTTTTTATCTTTTATATTTCTTTTCAATCAGGCTGACAATATAATACATTCCATATGCCAAAATGCATAAAATTGTTGTGGCTGCCATCCCCAAATCAATCTTAAAAATTTGGCCGCCGTAAACTATCAAATAGCCAAGGCCGGCTTTGCTTGAAAGATATTCTCCCATGATGCTTCCGACCCAACTCATGCCAACATTTATCTTCAAAACCGAAATGAATTCTGGCATGGCATTTGGCAAAACCAACTTAAACAAAATTTGAAATTTGTTTGCGTGCATTGATTTCAAAAGCAAAATTTTGTCTTCTTCAACCGACAAAAATGCCGACAACATGCTCATGGTGGTGATGACAATGCAGATAAGCACGCACATCAAGATGATGGCACTTGTTCCGGCGCCGACCCAAAGAATGATGACTGGTCCAAGTGCGATTTTTGGCAGAGAATTGAGCACAACTATATATGGCTCAAAAATTTTTCGCACCTTTTCGTTCCACCACAAAATTATGGCAATCAAATATCCCAAAACGGTGGCAATGGCAAAGCCAATGAGTGTTTCATAGAGCGTTATCCAGCTGTGCGAAAGCAGCGTGCCATTTTGCGCCAAGTCGATGATTTGATTGACAATTCGAGACGGCGAACTGACAAAAAATGGGTCCAAAATTCGATAGTTGGCAAGAAGTTCCCACAAGCCAATGAATGCGACAAGCACAAAAATTCGAAAGAAAATTATCAAAAATTTGTCTTTTTTCAGTCGTTTGACATAGTCTTTATGTGATTTTGAAAAATTGGTTATCTTTTTAGTTTTTTTCATTTGTAAGTTCACTCCAAATCTTGTCGAAAAGTCCGGCAAACTGCGGTGCTTCTCGTTTTTTTAACGGTGTTTTCCCTTCTAAATTTAAATAAATTTCATCTTTGACGGTGGCAGGGCGCGATGAGAGAACGATGATTTTGTCTGACATTGAAATGGCTTCTGAAATGTCGTGCGTGACAAGAATTGCTGTTTTTTTCTCGCTTTTTATGATGTCATAAACATCGTCGCAAACAGACAATCGCGTCTGAAAATCTAACGCCGAAAATGGTTCGTCCAGAAGCAAAAGTTTTGGTTCCAGTGCCAAAGTTCTTATCAGCGCCACTCTTTGTCGCATTCCGCCGCTGAGTGAGCGTGGTTTTTGGTTTTTGAAAGAATATAAATCATATTTTTTGAGCAATTCTTCCGCAAAAGCAAGCTTTTCGTCTATGTTTTTTGGCTTTTGAATTTCCAAGCCTAAGGTTATGTTTTTCCAAACTGTTCGCCATTCAAAAAGGTGGTCTCTTTGAAACATGTAACCTATTTTTTTTGTGTCAATTTTGCTAGTTCCGTCCAAAATTATCTCTCCAGATGACGGCGACAAAAGCCCAGCAGTCAGTGAAAGCATGGTCGTTTTTCCGCAACCACTTGGACCGACAAGCGAAACAAAATTTTCTTCTTCTACTTCAAAATTTATATCGTTTAAAGCGAATATTTCATCATCTTTTGTCTGATAAAAATATTTTACATTTTTAAATTCTAATATCTTGTTCATTTTTGTCCTTAAGTAAAATCCCTTACAATAACATTCTATTTTTTGTCGTGAAATTTGTTAATAAAAAAATTTTGGCATACTTTCTTGAATTCGAAAATTTGCAACTTTAAAATTGTGGCAAAGGTTGCAAAAAGATATGAACGAAGACGAAATAAAACAGGCATTACTTAAAAAAGCATTGGGCTATGAAAGCGATGAAGTTGTGGAAGAATATTCCACTGACGAAAACGGCAAGCCCGTGCTTAGCAAAAGAAAGATAACAAAAAAATTCAATCCGCCAGACATAAATGCCCTTCGCTTTTTGTTTGAACAAAGTGAGCTTTCTGATGACGAAATTGAAAAAATGACCGACAAACAGCTTTTGCAAGAAAAAGAACGCCTTTTGCAACTTTTAAAAGAAAAGGAGAAAGAAGAAGATGAAGATGGAAATCTGTAAACATCAGCTGAAATGTGACTTTTATGGTTGCAAAAACATGGCAAAGTATAGTTTCAGCACCAAGGGCTTCATTCGACGCGACCTTGTTTTTTGCGAAGACTGCATGAAAAAAATGTTTGAATGCTTTTCAAAAATTTGCGTGCCTAAACCAATTGAAGCACCGTTCAAATCGAAGAAAAAGGAGAAAAAATTATGATTAAAAACAAAATCAATGAAGTTGTCAAAGAGACGCTTGAAGACTTTTCAAACCGCGTAAAAGAACGCAAAAGCTTTGACAATCAATGGCAACTCAACATGAATTTTTATATGGGCAATCAATATTGCGATGTCGGCTATGGCGGAACGGTCAGAGAACTTGACAAACAATATTTTTGGCAAGAACGTGAAGTTTTCAATCACATTGCACCACTTATTGACGTAAGGCTTTCTAAACTTTCAAAAATTAAGCCAAAAATGCAGGTGCTTCCTGCGACCAACGAAGAACAAGACATTTACACAGCAAAGGTTGGTAAAAAGATTTTGGACTCTGTTTGCAACAAAATGAACTTGACTTCAAAAATTAATCAAGCCACAAAATGGAGTGAAATTTGTGGCACAAGTTTTTACAAAATCTCTTGGAACTCCAATCTCGGTCAGGTGGTTGCACTTGAAGACAACGGCAAAAAGATAAAAACGGGCGATGTCGACATCAGCGTTTGTTCGCCATTTGAAATCTATCCAGACAGTTCCACTCACGAAAGTCTCAGCGACTGCCAAAGTTTGATTCACGCAGAAGCTTACACGGTTTCGCAAATCAAACAGATGTATGGCGTGGATGTTGAGGGCAAAGAAATCAATGTCTATTCGTTGGACGGGGCAATCTCATCGCTCGGCGGGCTTGGAATTGGCGGTTTCTCAACAAAACTTATTGAAACCACTCGAAAAGACAGCGCCATTGTTTTGGAAAAATATGTCAGACCGAACGAAAACTATCCAAACGGCAGATTGATTATCATTGCGGGTGACAAACTTGTGTTTGACGGCGATTTGCCTTATATCAACGGCTCGGACGGCAAGCGAGAATTTCCGTTCGTTCGCCAAATCTGCAACGAAGAAGTTGGCTCTTTTTGGGGAGTCAGCATGATTAACCGTCTTATTCCAATTCAAAGGGCTTACAATGCCGTTAAAAACCGCAAACACGAATATCTCAACCGCTTGACCTTGGGTGTGCTTGCTGTGGAAGACGGTTCGGTGGACATCGACAACTTGGAAGAAGAAGGTTTGGCGCCAGGAAAGATTTTGGTCTATAGACAAGGTTCAACTGCACCAAAATTTTTGGGCGGAGAACAAGTTCCGTCTGACTTTGAAAAAGAAGAAGAAAGGCTTTTGGAAGAATTTAATAACTTGAGTGGCACAAGCGAACTTGGAAATATGGATACCGTTGCTTCCAACATGAGCGGGGTGGCGCTTGAACTTTTGATTGACGAAAACGAAACGAGACTCACTTTCACAACTGACAGCATCAAAGCTGCAATAAAAACAATTGCAAAACAGATTTTGAGACTTTACAAACAGTTTGCAACTTTCCCAAGACTTATCAAAATTGTCGGAGAAAATGGCGATTTGGATGTTTTGTATTTTCGTGGCAACGACATTTCCAGCGATGATGTTCAGTTTGACACCGACAACGAACAAAATTACACGCTTTCTCAGCGCCGCGACATGATTTTCAACCTTCTTGACAAAGGACTTTTGCAGAACGAAGACGGAAAAATCACAAATGCCATGAAGGCAAAAATTATGGAAAACATCGGCTTTGGAATTTGGGATGCTTCAGTCGACTTGAGCGACTTGCATCTTAAAAATGCTGACATTGAAAACAACCGTTTGTTTAATGGCTCGGAAGTTGATATCAAACCGATTGACGACCACTCTCTTCACATAAACCAACATATCGCATATATGCTCAAAGTGGTTTACACCACAGAAGATGTGGACAAGGCTTTGGAAGCAAGATTTTTGAAACATATTGAAGCTCACAAAAAAGCTTTAAGCGAAGAAAAAGGAGAATAAATATGGACGAACAAAACATTTTTGGGGAACAACCGGAAACTGTTGAAACTTCTCTTGAAGTCAACGTTGAAAGCTCCCCACAAGAAGCTGAGCAAGAAGTTGAGCCAACGTTAAGTGAAGCTGAAAGGGGCGTTCCCATTGGAAAATTTAAAAGTGTAGACGACTTATACGACGCTTACAACAACTTGCAGGCTGAATTTACAAGAAAATGCCAGAGACTTGCTGAAATTGAGAAAGAAAAAACTTCAGAAAATTCTCAAAACACTGTTGAGAACAATTTTAATGAGTTCCTTTCAAAAAATCAGGAGGCAGTTTTGTATGCCGACGAAATCAAAAAGCGCGCAACACAAAATGAAAGTCTCAAAAATGACAAAGATGCCTTTGACAAGGCTTGGGCAAG
The DNA here is from genome assembly GCA_905207515.1 of uncultured Christensenella sp. GTDB lineage: Bacteria > Bacillota > Clostridia > Christensenellales > UBA1242 > Caccovivens. The sequence continues at coordinate 4,915 of CAJLLK010000033.1, forward strand.
CATTTTGTTTGAAAAATTGACAAGCCCAAACAAGGCAAAGGAACCTTTGGTGCAAAATTTTGTTTTACACGACAATGATTTAAAAAATTTGGTAATCGAAAATTATATGAAACAACTTCAAGAACAAAAAACACCTGTTGTTATGTCGTCGGGCGCTGGTGAAAGAGTGACCACAAAACCGGTCACTCCAAAACCAGACTCGTTTGAACAAGCTAAACAGGTTGTGCTTGACATGTTTTCATGATTTTCGACAATAAAAGGAGAAAATTTTTATGATAACATTAAGCAGTGCAGAAAATGTGCTCAAAGATGTGTATTTGGGCGTTATTGCTGACCAAATCAACACAAAAACAAATCCACTTTTCAGCAGAATTAAAAGAAGCACAAGAAACATCGTGGGCAAAGAAGTGAGAGTTGTTGCTCCAATCGGCATCAACGGCGGAATTATGGCTGGAACTGAAACAAGCGACCTTCCAGATGGCGTTGACACACCTTATCTTTCTTTTGTTGCTCCACTCAAAAATTTGTATGGAAGATTTGAAATCAGTGACAAAGCGCTGAGATGTTCTTCTTCAGACGTGAACTCTTTTGTCAACCTTCTTCAAGATGGCATGGATTCACTTTTGAAAGCCAGCATCTTCAATTTGTCAAGAATGATTTATGGCGACGGAACTGGACTTTTGGCAACTTTGTCAGTAAGTGGTTCAACGGTGACTGTTGACAACTCTGAAGCAATCGCTCCAGGAATGTATGTTGACATCTATGACGCCACTCCAAGTCTTAAAGCGTCAAATGTTTTTGTCAAAGACGTGAACAAAGTGACAAAAGTTGTGACTTTTGCAACAGTTGCAGATTTCACTCCAGCGACAGGCTACAAAGTTTATTTGCACAATTCAAAAGACAACGAAATCATCGGTCTTAAAGGAATTGTTTCAAACTCAACTCTTTACGGCGTGACAAAAACTGACTATCCAGTTATGAACGCAAAAACTTACACCGCAACAACAACAGATGCTTTTGACGAAGATTATGTTCAAAAGATTATCGACGAACTTGAAATGTGCGGCACAAATGTCAACTTTATAAACAGCTCTTATGAACTTAAGAGACTTTATCAAAAATATATGACATTGTATAACAAAAACATCGACTACACAACTTTGGAAGATGGAATGAAAGTTATCACTCACTTTGGAACTCCTATCGTTCCAACAAATCAAGTTGCTGCAGGCGAATGTTACTTCCTTAACACTGACGATTTCACGTTCTATGAACTTGGCGATTGGAAGTGGTTGGAAGATGAAGCTGGCAGAGTGCTCAAACAAAATCCAACTAAAGCTGCTTATTCTGCAACTTTGGTTAAATATACCGAATTGCTTTGCCATAAGCCAAATGGTGTTGCTTATTGCAAAAACATCCCTACATCAATTCCAACAACACCTGAAGGCTAAGGAGAAACTGTATGAAAAGGTCATTTGAAATCAAAAGTGATTGTCTTGACATCATCAAAAGGATAAAATCCATCGACAAACATTATTTTGTCTTGTTCAATTTGGACACGCAAAAGTTTGAGCTTCACAACCACTCTCAATCAAGGTCGACTTATTGTTTGACGTTTCCGTTTGAACAGTTGGACGAGCGTGCATATTTGCATGTTTTGAAAACGAGAGTGCAAAACAGTGATGAAATTTTCAAGAGAATGGACGAACACAATCAAAAATTGTTTGAGACGACCAAAAAACAGGTTTTGAATGACTTTAAGGAGAAGCTTTATGACAGTTAAAGATATTTTGAAATTGGTTTGTGAATTTGTTGGCGAAAGAGAAATCTTAAACAAGCTTAATTCCACAGAAACTGTGACTTACACCGAAAGAGAACAAGAGAAACTTGACACAATGGTCAACTGTTTCAATCTTGTCAATCAAGAGATTGCAAGCGACTATCTGCCTTATCTGACAAAAGAAGAAATTGATGTCAACAACTCTGTTTTGAATTTTTCAACACTTTCAAAACAAGTTGTCAATGTCTATGAAATCAAAAACAGGCTCGGCATGAACTTGAAATTCAAGTTGTTTCCAAATTACGTGGAAATTTTTGGCAAGGCGAAAACTATTGTTTACAGCTATCTGCCAGAAGAACTTTCCATTGATGACAGCTTTGAATTTTTCAACGGGCTCAGCCCAAGAGTCTTTGCTTATGGCGTCGCCAGCGAGTTTTTGCTTGTTGACGGAATGAGCGAAGATGCCGAAATTTGGGAAGATAGGTTTAAAGAAAGCTTGTTTGTTTTAAGTCGCAGAAGAGGCGAACATGTTTTGCCTAAAAGGAGCTGGATTTGATTTTCTATAAAAACCTTAAAAAGCACAAAAAGACCGAAGAAAAAAATCTTGTGTTTTCCATTTTTGCAAACGGGTTGGTGTCAAATCAAGATGATTTGGTGGCAAAACCAAACGAATGTAAAAATTTCTATAATCTTACATTTTGTGACGGGGCGCTTAAGACAGGGCTGGGATTTAAAAATTTTCAGGTCCCAGCTTCTGCCAGCGACCTTGAAACTTGCCACGGTTTTGATTTTTCCAGCAAGATGACTGCAATCAAAGGCATTTGGATGGATAGGTGGTATTCGACTGACACGGAAAGCTATAGTTATCAACTGCTCATGATAGACACAGATTTTGTTATCTATGGAGTTCCGCTCATTGACCCATACAACGGAATTGTTTGGTCAAAATCAAACAAACTTTCAAGTTATCCGACCTATTTTTGCCTTTATCGCGTGGACAACGAAGATGCTTCTTTGTTCTTTTCCAACGAAGGTATGGCATATCTTGCCGCTTATTCTGAAGGGATTTATGACAATGTGCCAGCAATGATTTCTTGCGTTGTGCATTATGATAAATTTTTTGGAATTACAAACACAAACCGAAACACGCTTGTTTATACTTCAAATTTGGATATCACAACTTGGACAGATGATGAAAGTTCCACCATCGAATTTTTGGATAGCCGTGGGTCTTTCACCAAGCTTGTCGCTTTCAATGATTATGTATATTTATTCAGAGAATACGGAATAACAAAAATTTCAATTTACACTTCAAAAGATGACTTTTCTTTCACTCATCTTTACACTTCTTCATCAAAAATTTATGAAAATTCTGTTTGCGTCTGCGGAGATAAAGTGCTTTTCATGACCCGAGACGGACTTTATTCTTTCAATGGCTCTTCAGTCAGCAAGGAGTGCGAAGATTATGACAAATATTTCAAAAACTTGGACAACACAAATTGTTCGTCAGCTTGTTTGGACGGGAAATATTATCTCGCCACCAAGTGCAATTTTGACGATGGCTCTTTGGTTGGCTGCGAAAGCGCAACAAGTTTTGTCAACAATGTTTTGTTTGAAATAGACATCGAAAATTTTGAGCTTAATCTTTATCGCGGAATTGACATTTTGAAAGTTTTGGCGGTCGATTGCCCTTACATGAGCAAGCTCTGTGCTTGTTTCAACAATTCTTACACTTTGCAGGTCGGAGAATTGTCTTTTTGTGGCTCAACTTTTGGAACGAGCAACGAAAAAAGTTGGCAATCTTTCACAACCGACCTTGGCTATCGTGCAAAACGAAAAAAGATTAAGGAGATTGTTTTAAACACAAAATTTGCTTGCAATGTGGAAATTTCTTCTGACGAAGAAACAAAAACATTTGCTTTTGCTGGCAGCGAAAAAGAACAGCGATTGCCTGTTTCTGTTTACGGGAAAAACTTTTCTTTCAGCTTTAAAACAAACGCTGAGCAGTGCGAAATTAGCAAACCTATGATTGTTTTTGACGTTGTGGCATGAATATAATTTTTTTCGATAAAACCAAATTTTTTAACAAATCTTATTTGGCAGGAGACTATATCCTTGCAAAAAATCTTTTGAAAAATAAAAGGACAACGCACAATGGAAATTTGGAAAGAAATTATAAGCACGATTGTTAGCAATGGGGTGTTTGCAATTTTGTTTGTTTGGCTGTTTTGTTATCAGCTTAAAGATAGCGCAAAAAGAGAAGTAAAATATCAACAAACGATAGATAAATTGACTTCAAATTTGCAAATTTTGGAAGATGTCAAGCAAGACATTTCCGACATAAAAGATTATCTTAAAAGTGGAGATGAATATGAAGAACTTCTTTGATAAAATCAAATCTTATAGTTTTTGGGTAAGCTTTTCGGCAGCCCTGATCATGCTTTTAAACGCTTTGGGAAACGCTTTTGGCTTTGAAATCGAAAACAAAGTTGTTGAAGATGTTGTGATGTCGATTGCCGGAATTTTGGCTGTTCTTGGAATTGTCACCATGAACGATAAAAAAGCAAACACAGAGCAAGATTTGGAAGAAAATGAAACCGCAGAAAACGAAAATAGCGAAGATAATTTTGACACAGAAGAAGAAAGTTTGAAGACTGACGGAGCAAAAGAAGAAGTTGACACAGAGGAAGAAAATTCTGAAACTTTGAATGAAATCAGTCACGAAAATGACAGCGAGAATGTGAATAAATAATCTGAATTATGAATAATTATGCAAAAAAGCCGCACCGATTTTGAGTGCGGCTTTTTTGATGAGATTTTTCAACTTCGCGACGCGCCAGCGTCAAGATTGTCTGTCAGCGAGTAAGACTGGCGTCTTAACAGGATGACAGAGATGTTTCGACACACTCGTTTCACTCGTGGCTCAACATGACGGCACTCAGGATGACAGAGATGTTTTGACATGTCGCCGAGATCCTTCGACAAGCTCAGGATGACA
>CAJLLK010000034.1 GCA_905207515.1 uncultured Christensenella sp.
ATTTCCGATATTGGAATAAAATTAAGATTAATAATAAAAATAAGGAGTTTAAATGGAATATTTATCAGTGGTAGAGATTGCAAAAAAATGGAATATAACTGACAGAATGGTAAGAAATTATTGTGCACAAGGGAGAATTCCTGGTGCGTTTTTGACAGGTAAAACTTGGAATATTCCTGCTAATGCGGTAAAACCTACAAGAGAAAAAACTAAACCATTTAGCAATAACAAATTGTTAAATATCTTAAAAGATCAAAAAGATATTAAATTAAGTGGTGGAATATATCATAAAACTCAAATTGAACTTACTTATAATTCAAATCACATTGAGGGAAGCACTTTAACACACGAGCAAACAAGATTTATCTTTGAAACAAACACTATTGGAATTGAAAATGGACCTGTAAATGTTGATGATATTGTGGAAACGGCAAACCATTTTAAATGTGTTGACTACATTATTGACAATGCAATGAAACCATTAACAGAATCTATGATAAAAGAATTGCATTTTATCCTTAAAAACGGAACAAGTGACAGTAGAAAAGAATGGTTTAATGTTGGTGAGTATAAAAAGATGCCAAATGTGGTTGGTGATGAAGAAACTTGCCCACCTGAAAAAGTTAAATCTGAGATGAAAAAACTTTTAACAACTTATAATTCGCTAGAACACAAAACATTTGAAAACATAGTGGAATTTCACAAATATTTTGAGAAAATACACCCATTTCAAGATGGAAACGGACGCGTTGGTCGTTTAATTATGTTTAAAGAATGTTTAGCAAACAATATTGTTCCATTTATTATTGATGAAGGACATAAAATTTATTATTATCGTGGTCTTAAAGAGTGGGATAACGAAAAAGGTTATTTAATAGACACTTGCCTATCTTGTCAAGATAAATACAAAGCGTGGTTAGATTACTTTAAGTTTGAATATTAAAAAACCTAGGAAAAACTAAAACTCTATGCTGTAAAAGTTTTTGGATTTTAATCCAAAAAATAAAATTAGGATGAGTTAGTTCATTTCAGTATTTAAAACGGCTAAACTTTTGTAAATATGCGTAGTTTAGACAAAAAGGGTGTAAAAGGGTGTAAAATTTAAAAATATTCAATTTTTTGACAAAAATAAAAATCGCTACACTGCCGTATTTATCGAATGTATAGCGATTTTAAAAAATTTCAAAAGTGCAAAAGAACACTTCCCTGATAAGGTGAGGGTCGGTGGTTCGAGTCCACTCAAGCCTACCATAAAAACCCTGATAAAATCGAGGTTTTTATTATGTTTTAATAACTAAAATTTATTTGAAAAACTGTTGCAAATACACCCAAAATTTGTAGCAAATGTTTTCATCAAAATAGGCGTAAAAAATGGCCGAAAGTTAAGATTTTTAACTTTCGGTCTAATTCTATCTAAAAATGTGTTATTTGATGTCAAAATTTACATCTCAAAATCTTTATTTCTTTTCCTTCTGGCTTGTTTTTCTCTTAACAGTTTTTCATAGCATTACTTATACTCAAATTCAAGTTCAGTTTTTCTTTCGTAAATATTGCCGACAAGTTTGTCTCTCATCGACTTTTGGTAAGATTTTTTTGCATAGCAATATTTGCAGTCGTGAAAGCAAGTGTCATACTGTCCTATATCCACCGATGGTATACAAAAACAATTTTTGCGTTGCCCATCAAGTTTGTTGTTTTTGCGTTTGACTTGGAGACCCAAATCTTTATATTTTTCAGTCAAAAGTTCCTCGAAAATTTTACCATCTATACACTTACTTGGAACAATGCCATATTTTGAGTAGTCATTCTCGGCACACGCCTCAATTTGGATTCCGTTATCTTTAGCAATTTTAGAAATCGCAGACAAAATTCTATCTTTTTGCCGTTCGGTTGGTTTATGCAAATTTTTATCACAACCTTTATAACTTTCAATCAAGAAACTGATTTTGCAATGTTTAGTGTATCCGTTTAATGCCTTCGCCAAGTGTTCAAATCTTTCAATATGCCAGTTTTCATCTATGCCTTCCGTCACTAATATTGGGTCATAACGCCAGATGACAGGACAAAATTTTGAAAGCGTTTTAAAACTTTCAATTCGTTCTTCAAGCGGCGAAAGATTTGCTTCAATTTCTTTTGGATAGGCATTGAGAGTGTAAAGAAAATAATATTTATATTCACTTAATTTGTTAAGTTTCTCTAACATAGGTTTTGGGTTCTTTGTCCAAAAAACGATACCTTCAATATTGCCAGATGTTTCAACTTTCATTTTGCCAAGCAAATTTATTTCTATATTTTCAATTCTTAATGGTTCGAGTGCGATTTTTGCAATTTTTTCGTGTGCAATAGGATTTGGCACCAAAACAAAACCTTGGTCTAACTGCTTAAAAAACCAATCACTATAAAACGCAGGAATATCCGTTCGCCTTGAAACACTTAAAATCATATTCTATCCTTTTGTTTATTAAATTATTATTGCAAGGAGCAATATGCTTGCTTGCAAGGGCATTTGCGACGCTGTCCAAAAATAATGAGTGGAAGTCACACATTTTGTGTGAGTTTCTAAACTAAAATGCGTTAGCATTTTCTTCCACTCATTATTATACCTTTTCCATCTAAAATTTCAAAGCTATTGTAATGAAAAGAATTTAATTTTCTCCTTAAACTTTTTAGAAAATCCATTTCTTCTTTTGGCATGTGATAATTATTATTTATTGTGTAATCACAACTTGGGAATTTATATCCATTCCATAAACTATCAAATTTCATAATTTTCTCCTGCAAGCATCATACAAAGGTATAGTGGCTTTAAAAAAGTATGCTCATTTAGACAATCTAAAAACTTGTCTCTTATTCCCGTGTGGACACCATTTGTCCACGCGAGAAAAGTTTTTGCAAAGATTTTAGCATTGTCGCTGTATCACCATTTGATACAGCGTGAAATATTTTTTATTTACTTTAACATTGTCGCGGGGACAGCATTTGTACCTGCGGAAAAACTTTTTTTATTTTTTCAACAACATTATTGCATAGTCGTTTGACTACCATTTGGTCAAGCGGAAAAAGTTTTCAACTTTTTTACACTTTAACATTCTCGCTGGCTCACCATTTGAACCTGCGGGAAAATTTGTTAAGAAAAAATATCTCTGCTTTTGCAAAGATATTAGTCCCTCTACTTATATAACCCCATAAAACTTAAAATCGTAAGAGTATTTTGGGGTATTTCTTTTGGGCAAATTGCATAGTTCTGTTTAAACTTGCATGGCAAGTTGTACCGATGCCAGAACTTCCACCAGGTATTGTGCTATAATCAAAATGCATAGCAAAATTGGAGAAAAAAATGATAAATTTGGATTTTTCAAATTATCTTATTGAATATTCAAAAACGGAAAACTTGACAAAGGCAAGCAAAACTTTGCACATCTCTCAGTCTGCATTGACATGTGCAATGCAGAAGGTGGAAGATTATGTCGGTGTGCCAATTTTTGAACGCAGCAAAAACAAATTGACCTTAAACGACACAGGAAAGTTTTGTTTTGGACGCTGAAAAGACAATGATTGAGCGAACATTAAAATTTCACGACAAGGCCACAGTCATTTCAATCGGAATTGCAGCACCTGGACCAATGATAAAATATGGAAATCTTTTATATTCTTACTTTCCAAACAAAACAATTGTCAGCAAAATTGAAACTCCTGACGAACTGATAAATAAACTAGAAAACGATGTTTATGATTTTATTTTCACAACCAAGCCAATTGAAACCGAAACACTTGTTTCGCAGTTTGCTTATGCCGAAAGTTTGTATATAACTGTTCCCAAAGAACATTTTTTAGCGGGGCTGAAAACTGGCGTTCATTTCAGCGAAATTGATGGACAATCTTTTTTGGTTTCAAACAATTTGGGCATTTGGGACGATATTGTTTCGAAATTTTTGCCAAAATCAAAATTCTTTCCGCAATCTATGGACAACCTTTACGAAATCATCAACGCTTCCACAATACCAAATTTTTCCACAAACATAACTTTGCCTATGCGTGCTGAGCTCAACCGTGTGAGCATGCCAGTTTTGGATGATGAAGCAACGGTAAAATTTTATTTGGTTTATAAAAAACAAAACAAACCAAAACTTAAAAAGCTTTTAAGTTTGTTAAAATAAAAAAGACCAAAAATTGGTCTTATATTTTATATTTCTTGTCTACAATATTGTCAATTGCAATCACGAGCGCAACCAAAAATGGCATGTCTTCTTCACTGGCTTCAAGTTCAAACGCATCGTTGACGAATGTGATTTGACGTCTGAGAGTGCCCACCACTTCGCCATTTTTTAAGATGTTGCAAGAAAGTGAGAAGAAATTTCCGTCAATTTTTATTTCGTCCTTGTAACCCAAGACGAAATATTCTCTGTTGACATTAAACATCTTATCCTTGACTGTGGCAATTTTTGTTTTGTTTGCGTCATAGATATATGCCTTATGAACAAACCAGTTGAACCACTTGTTTCGCACTTTGAAGAGTCTGTTTCCTTCGGTATCGCAAACATATTTCACTTTTGTGATGCTGAAAGCGCGACCTTTAACATTAAAGACCGGATTTTTGTTTTCGTCAACGACTGAAGAGCCGCCACCGATTGACCAAAATTTGTTTTTAATGTAAACCTTCATATTCTTCTCCTTTAAACCGCTTTAGAAATAAAGTAAACCGTAAGCACAATCAAAACAATCCAAACTGCAAGCTTGCACAAAAGCATAAGCGTCCATCTTCTTTTCAGTTTTTTGTCGACTAAGAATGCGTTTGAAATTTCAGTTTTTTCACAATCACACTCGACTTCAACGGCTCTGCCATTTTTTTGCAAAGAATTGAATTTGAAATTAACAACATTTACATCTTTGAGTTTGAAAGTGAATTTGCAATCTAAAACGATGCTCTTTCTGTCATAATAAGGTTCAAAAATTCCAAAAATGCTGACAATGAAAGTGAGAATTGCATAAAGCCACCAAAGTTTTCCTGCCAGTTCTGAAAATCGATAAACTTCCACCTGAATTTCGTCTTTTTCGGTTTGATATTGAAGCTGATAAGAATCAAAGTTGTTTTTCTTGAAATTTTCTTGCTTTCCGTCAATCACAACATAAGGTTGAAATTTTGTCGTCAAGCCAGTAAGTTTGATGTCAACTGTTTTCATTTTCTCACCTCCACGCCAAAACGACAACCATCACAAACAGCGCAATCGCAATTATGATTGAAGCAAAGACAATTTTGACTGTATGTTTGCGCTGTCTGTCAAGTGCAAGCAGAACAATTGACGCCACCGACAAAACAATGGTAATTGCAACGAAAATATACCAATATTGAGTGAAAAATTCCGCAATTTGCGCTGTAAACTCGGTTCCAGCCATAATTGTGCTCCAAAAGTTTGGAGCAATAACAAATATGAAGCCGACCGTGTAAATCGTGACAACCACGCCTATCAAAAAAAGCAAAGCCGCTATGCCAAACGTAAAAAGCCCCAAAATGCACAACACAAGCGAAACTATGGCGACGTTGAAAAAGATTTTTCCAAGTCTGGAGCTGAACGCTTGCAGTTGCAGTTGTGTGGCAGGGATTTGATTTTCCATAAAGACTCCTTGAAAATTTGTATTATTTTTTATAATTATAAATATTTTTAAAATTAATGTCAAACAAAATCCACAGTTTACTTCAATTTGTTATATTCTTTGTCACTCACTTCTTCCAACCATTCGTTGCTGCTGCCGGCTGCAGGAATTTCAATTGAAATGTGTGTAAACCAACCATCCTTGCCCGCTCCGTGCCAATGTTTGACTTCTGGTGCAATGTAAACCACATTGCCTGGCTGCAATTTTCTTGGCTTTTGTCCCCATTCTTGAAACCACCCTTGTCCATCAGTGCAAAGCAAAATTTGCCCGCCTTTGTGATGAATGTGCCAGTTGTTTCGGCATTTTGGTTCAAAAGTTACATTTGCAACAGAAACACCTTTTGTGTTCAACATTTTGAGATAGCTGTTGCCTTTGAAATATTGAGCAAATTTTTCGTTTGGTTCACCCAACCCAAACAAAGAGCTTCCATTGCCCGAAGTTTCTTCCGCATCATAAACATTCTCCTTTTATTTAAAATTTCATAATTTTTTACAGTGGCAAATCCTTACGTTTAAATTTCCATGCGCCAACACAGAAGCAAACTATGCCAACAACAACCAATATTCCAAGCTTCCAAAGATATGTCAAAGCTCCATTTAAAATTGAATTGACATCAAAAAGCGAAATCAAAGAAACGTAGTTGAAGAAGTTTAACGAGTCAAGTCTGACAACTGAAGGCATTGCGCTTGAACCGAAAAGTCCAAGAATTGTGGCAACCAAGAAGAAAATGTTAAGCCCGCCACCGATGCCAAGTGAATATTTGGTTCTATTAAACCAGCTCGAAGCCAAGAATGAAATTCCGCTCATTGCAAACATTGCAATAAATGCGCCCAAGTTGAGAAGCAAAAGTTCTCCATAACCCAAAGTGATGTTTGAACCATTAAGACAAGCAAGACAAATCACGCTGGTAAGTGTTGTGCAAGCGAACATTGCAAAAAGTGACAACACCAAGAAAAACGCTTGTGTAAATACAACTTGTTTTCTTTTCACTGAAGTGGAAAGAACATAAGCCATTGAACCTCTGTCGACTTGACCTGCAATAAGGTTGTTTGCAACCATAACCATATAAATCATTGGAAGCAAAAGCCCAGCGATGTTATAGAAAATTGTTCCAACAATCATGCTGTAGATATCAAGTTCGCCAATCTCTCTCAAAGATTGTTCAAGTTCATCTGGAAGAGATGAAAGGAATGTTGCTGTCAAATCACCGATGATTTCTTCGGTCGCCGTTGCTTCGTCTTTACCTTGTGCAATTTCATATTCAAGTCTTGCTCTCAAAGTCACAATTGCAGAATTCGACAAGTGGTCGATATATTCTTTTCCGTCTTCTCCAACAAACTTTGAAACTTCCGTTTTTTCTTCAGTTTCAGAATCTGTTTTTTCATAAGTGAAATCAGCATAACCTTCTGCAGTGATGCCATAATCTGACAAACTTGCCAAAATCAATTGGATATATTCATCACTTGTCATATCTTGAGCAACTAGAATTGATACATTCTTTTGAACATAGTTGCTCATTCTGTCTGCATCTTTAGACAAAACTACGTCTTTAAAATTCTCAGGTTGAACATCTTCTGAAATTGCTTGATGGTCTTTGTTGAAAACTCTGATAATGAATGAAGAAAGTTGATTTGCTTCTTCTTCAGTCATTTCCAATTCTCGTTGTATCAATTTTGGAAGCATTGGAATAAAGTTATCATACATAGTATCAAAATTTTCATCGGTTATCATGCCAGTATTTGCGAAACCTAAAATAATTGTGCCCATTTTATTTGAAGCAACGTAATAACTCAAAGCAGTCTGCTCCATTGTGGATTCAACCGTGCTTTCAATGATGGAACTGCTCATGCTTCCAGTCAGTTTTGTCAAGTTTCCGTTTCCGGAAATAATCATAACGCATGCCAGCATGAAACAAGTTGCAAAAGTTATGATTGCCCACAAAATGCCGTTAGCTTTGCAAGATTGCTTAAAAAGAGCTTTATTGAACATGTTTTTTCTTCTCCTTTTGTTTTTTCATCACTTCTTTAAAATATTTTTCCAAAGTATACTTCACTTCTGAAATAAATTTCACATCAAACGTTTTGAGATCTTTGAAAAGTTTGTTTATGTCTTTGTGCTTGATGTTGACAGTGACTTGGTTATATTTTTCTTGGTCTCGAATGATTTTGTAGTCAAGCGTTTTAAATTTGTTGTAATCTTTTGCGTTTGTAAATTCAACTTTAAAATCTCGGCTCGGTCGATTTTTGATTTTTGACATCTCCACAACATCAATCAAATGCCCGTCGCTGATGAGCGCAACCTTATCGCAAGTTTCTTCCACTTCGTTGAACATATGGCTGCTCATAAAAATTGTTCTGCCTTTTTTATGTTCTTCTTTAATGATGTCCATAAACGATTTTCTCATAAGTGGGTCAAGCCCAGTGGTTGGTTCATCCAAAATCAAAATTTCAGCGTTGTTCATAAGCGCGGCAACCAGTGCTGTTTTTTGTTTCATGCCTTTGCTCATTCGCTTCAAGTTTGCTCTTGTGTCAAGCTGAAGTTTTTCAATCAAACTGTTGGCATAAGTCATGTCCTTAAGCTTAAAATATTCCGCTTGACTTTTCAAAAACGCCGTGCCAGTCGGCAAATCAGGAAACGCAATTTCGCCTGGAACATATCCGATAAATTTTGCCACTTCGCTGGCATTTTTCCAAGTTTCCAAGCCGTTGACCAAAACTTTGCCACTTGTCGGTTTGATAAAGCCCATGATGCATCTGATTGTTGTGGTTTTTCCAGAACCATTTGTGCCAACAAACCCCACCATTTCACCTTTTTTTATCGTCAAATTTACATCAAAAATGCCCTTCCCTTCGCCATAATCTTTTGTGAGGTTTTGAATTTCAACAACATTTGTCACAACGCACCTCCAAAGTCTTTTTCTTCTTTATAGAACTTCATGAAATAATCTTCCAGCGTTTCATTTTTTCCACTGAATTCCTTGATTTTATAGTTGCTCAAATCGTCAACAACTTCGTTTATATATTTGTCATTTGTTGAAATCAAAGCTTGAAGGTTTTCTTCATCGACATTTAAGATTTTTATCTTTCTTTTCCCTTTTTGGCTTTCAACAAAAGCTTGAAAATCTTTTTTCTTTTCAAACTCAACTTCGTATATTTTTGTTTTTGAATGTTTCAAATCGTTCGCCACAAACTCTGACATAATGCGTCCGTCTTTGATGATGGCAATTCGGTCGCAAGTGGCTTCAACTTCACTGAAAATGTGGCTGGAAAGCAAAATGGTTTTTCCGCGTTTCTTTTCTTCTTTGACAAACTGAATGAAAACATCTTGCATAACAGGGTCAAGTCCACTTGTTGGTTCATCCAAAATCAAAACTTCTGGGTCGTTCATAAAAGCCACAACAACCGCCAATTTTCTCTTAACTCCAAGGCTCATGCGCTTTGTTTCGCATCTCAAATTGACATCATCAAGTTCAAACAGCTCCAACATTCTTTGAAGGCGCTCTTCGTTGTGCACCTTTTGCATATCTTGCATCATGCGAATAAATCCCCAGCCCGTCAAACCTTCAGGCAGCGCAATTTCGCCCGGGATATATCCGACAGAACTGAGAATTTGGTAATAGCGATCAAAAGTTTTTTTGCCAAAAATCAAAGTCTGACCTTTGTCCGGTTTTGAAAAACCCATAAGATGACGAATGACGGTGGATTTTCCCGCGCCATTTGGCCCAAGAAAGCCAAAAACTTCCCCTTTTTCAATCTTGAAAGAAACGTCAAAAACTCCGCGCCCAAAGCCATAATCTTTGGTCAAATTGTCCACTTCAATCACGCTCATAGGCACCCCCTTCAACCACTTTTTCTAATTTGTATGTTTATAT
>CAJLLK010000035.1 GCA_905207515.1 uncultured Christensenella sp.
CGTCTCTGCGATGCTTTTTGGGCTCCGCACAAAAACGAGCCCAAAGCGCAGATTTCTAAATCTCCCACACCTCTTCGAAGCTTTCGCTTAGCAATAGAGTCGCGCAAAATCGCCAACGCAGTGCGATTTTCGTTTGGCGCGAAAATGGAAAATCAAGCGTCTCTGCGATGCTTTTTGGGCTCCGCACAAAAACGAGCCCAAAGCGCAGATTTCTAAATCTCCCACACCTCTTCGAAGCTTTCGCTTAGCAATAGAGTCGCGCAAAATCGCCAACGCAGTGCGATTTTCGTTTGGCGCGAAAATGGAAAATCAAGCGTCTCTGCGATGCTTTTTGGGCTCCGCACAAAAACGAGCCCAAAGCGCAGATTTTCCATTTGGTGCCCTAAGGTGGAATCGAACCACCGACACAAGGATTTTCAGTCCTTTGCTCTACCGACTGAGCTATCAGGGCAAGTGGCGACTCGGAAGGGGCTCGAACCCTCGACCTCTAGCGTGACAGGCTAGCGTTCTAACCAACTGAACTACCGAGCCAAGTCGTCATAAATTTGCAAGACCTTTTGAGTCTAACACAAATCGGCAATTTTTGCAAACAAAATTCACAAAAAAATCAAACAGTTGAGTTCAAAAGCCGATAAGGTGAAGCGAAAGCATTTCGCTGGTGGGCCTTCACGGACTCGAACCGCGGACCAACCGGTTATGAGCCGGCCGCTCTAACCAACTGAGCTAAAGGCCCAAAATCTTGCAAGTGCAAACACAAAGTTTGCTGGTCGGGGTGGAGGGTCTCGAACCCCCGACCTCACGGTCCCAAACCGCGCGCTCTACCAACTGAGCCACACCCCGAAATCAATGCTTGCTCAACCATTTTATTATAAATTTTATGCTTTGTCAAGAAAAAATCACATTTTTTTCAAATTTTTAACACAATAAAAACAAAATCAAAAAAAACAGCATAAAAGAATATGCTGAAAAATTTGCAAAATATCAACTTTCCAATTTTTTTCTTAAATTTTCCAAAATTTTGTTTTCAAGTCGCGAAACTTGCACTTGTGAAACCCCCAAACGTTCGGCAATTTCGCTTTGAGTTTTGTCATAAAAATAACGCATAAGAATGATTTTTTTATCTCTTTTTTCCAGCTTGTCAATGATGTCTTTCAGTGCAAATTTATCGACAAAATCTTCGTTTTCTTGTCCGTCAAAACGGTCAATAATGGTCAAGCCGTCCTCTTCGCCGTCATCAAAAGGTGTGTAAAGCGAAACAGGCATTTTTGCGGAGTCCATTGCCATAACAACATCTTGCTCACTTATTTTAAAGTGCTCTGCGATTTCTGAAATGGTTGGCTTTTTGCCATTTTGCGAAGAAAAAGCATCAACAAATTTGTTGATTTTGATGTTTAACCCCTTAATCGCTCTTGAGACCTTAACTGCACCATCATCACGCATAAATCGTTTGATTTCGCCGACCACCATTGGCACAACGTAGGTGGAAAACTTGACATTAAACGAACAATCAAAGTTGTTTATGGCTTTCAAAAACCCAAGGCAACCCAATTGATATAAATCTTCGCTGTCAATCCCCTTGTCTTTAAACCAACGAATGACGCTTTTGATGAGCGGCGAATTTTCTTTAACCAACGTTTCTTTGGCAAGTTCATCACCCGCCTGCGCTTTTTTGATAAGGTCAAGAGTTTCGTCTTGCCCGAGCATCAACTCACCTGTTCGAGACTGACCGAAAGTTTTTTGGTCATCTTAACGCTTGTGCCAAAGGAATTGCTGACAACCTGAACATCGTCCATAAAACTTTCCATCACAGTGAAGCCCATGCCAGAACGTTCAGCGGACGGTTTTGACGTATAAAAAGGTTCGCGTGCCTTGGCAATGTCTTTGATGCCAACGCCCTTGTCAGTGACAGTGATTGTGACCAAGTCGTCTTCAAGTTCGCAGCGCAAAATAACATCCCCTTTGACTGACGTTGGATAGGCATGCACAACACAATTTGTCACCGCTTCTGAAACAGCTGTTTTGATGTCAGTGATTTCGTCGACCGACGGATTGAGTTGAACACAAAACGAAGCGACGCAGACACGCGCAAAGCCTTCGTTGACTGACAAAGCTTTAAAAGTGACTTCCATAAAATTTGAATATTTCATAAAACAAAACTCCTTTAAACAATTTTTGGCATAATGTCATAAAGCCCAGTGATTTTAAAAATTTTTTCAGCGTGAGAAGATGGATTGGCAATAAAAATCGGAATATCCTTATCTTTCATTTTCTTATAACGACCAATCAAAACTCCAATGCCAGTCGAGTCCATAAAATCAAGCTCAGAAAGGTCAAAGATAATTTTGTCAAAATTTGGTTTATCAAAAATTTCATCCAAAGTTATTCTTGTGTAAGTGGCAGAATGTTCATCCAGCTCCCCACATAAAAGCACATACAAAACATGATTGTGCACACGACTTTTTACTTGCATACAAACTCCTTTCGACCACGATGATAACATAAGAAATTTGTAAGATTTTTGAAAGATTATGAAAATTTTAGCTTATTTTGTAGTTTGCAAATTTTGAAGTTTTTAAGAAAAGGAAAATGTTTTTCAATATATTTTGTGTATTATGCATAGCATACTACGCTATATGTGGTGTAATATGCAATAAGAAGTCATATATAAGACAAAAAATAAAAAAGCGACAAATCACTTGTCGAAAAAGCAAATGTTATGTTATAATTTTCATGTGAATTTTGTAAAGATAACTAAGAGGAATTTATGGAAGATAAAATCAATTTGATTATAGACACCGACCCGGGTGTTGATGACGCCATTGCAATCATGTATGCAATCAAAAGCGAAAAATTTAACATTCAACTTTTATCTTCCGCTGGTGGAAACGGCAGCATTGAAAACATCACTTCAAACGCCATTTTTTTGACCGAACTTTTTGGACAAGAAATTCCTGTTGCCAAAGGCTCTGCTTCTCCCTTGAAACGTCCCGCAAATTACGCCACAAAAGCCCAAGGAAAAAGCGGTTTGGGAGATTTTTCTTACAACAAAAAGAAACTCAAACACCAACCTGTAAGTGGTGAGGCTTGCGATGTGATTTACCAAACTTTAAAAACAAACAAAAAGAAAACAACAATCATTTCAATTGGACCAATGACAAATTTGGCGAAGATGATTTTAAAATATCCCGATTGCAAAAAATATATCAAAGAAATCATTTTTGAAAGCGGCACAAAGGAAAAAATTTATGGCAAACCTTACAAATCATTCAACGTTGGCTACGACCCAGAAGCTGCCGAAGTCGTCTTTCAAAGCGGCGTAAAATTGGTCATGGTGCCGATGGAACTTGGGCATTTCGCATATTTAGACCACGACGACATAAAACGTTTCAAAAAGACCAACAAAATCGGCAAAATTTATGCCAAAATGTTTAAAGGCTATCGCGACTTTCATGTTGGGAAGCTTGGAGCCGCCGTTCACGATGTTTGCACAATATATTATCTCACCCACCCTGAAAACATCAAAACCGAAAAAGCTTTCATTGAAATCAAATATTACAAAACCGAAACCGAAAATTTTGGCTACATCGACATCGACTTCAACAAAACACCAAACGCCACGGTTTGCATCGATTTAGACATAAATCTTTTCAAAACCGACTTGTTTGAAGCACTTGAAAAATGTTCAAAAAAGATGTAATATAAAGACAAAAAGGAGGAAAACATGTCAAAAATCAAAAAATATCAAAACGGAGCGACGCTTGTCTACAGACATCGCAAAAGAAAACACACATCGGTTGCGGCAGGTTTTGTTTTTGGAAACAATCGCGATAAATATCCCGAGCCGACCGCCCACTTCTGCGAGCATATGCTCTTTAAGGAAACCGAAACCAAAGACGAACAACAGCTTCGTCAAGCGATGATGGACACATTTTCGATGTTAAAAAACGCACACACCAACCCTCTTAATCTAAGAATTGAATTTTGTCGTTCAAATAAAGCGCTAAAACCGTGCTTTGAGCTTGCCAGTGAAATGCTGTTAAAGACCAAATTCTCAAAAAAATGTGTTAATTCTGAAAAAGGCGTCATCAAACAAGAGTTGGTAAGGAAATTGACAAACCCACAATCAGTTTCATATTATACTCATTTAAGAAACATAAGAACAAAATGCAACAAAAACACACTTGTTTTGGGCAGCGAAGAAGAAATTGACGCAATGACCCCTGAAATTTTGAAACAATTCAGAGATGAAAATTTTGTTTCACAAAACTTTATAATCGCCATAGAAGGCGGGATTTCTTATCTTAAAGCCAAGAGATATACCGAAAAATATTTCATAAAAAATCTCAAATCTGACCCAAATTACCCAGTCGACATACATTTTTCCATTCCATCAGACAGAGAAGGCAACTTGCTCGTTGAAAATTATGATGTCAACAAAGCCATCTGCTGCCTTCACATAAAAATTGACGGAATCGACCAAAACAATTTCGTTTATCGAAATAATTGCGCCGACATGCTTTCCCAAATTTGCAACGGCCTTGAAGGGAAACTTTTCTGTTTACTTCGTGACAACGGGCTTGTTTATCACACCGCAATGATACGTGATCTCGAACTAAAAGAAGGTGCAATAAATATTGATTTTTCGTGTTCAGTCGAAAATGTCAACAAGGTGGTTGACAAAATTGGCGAACTTTTCGAAGATTTGAGAAACAACCCAGTTGAAGAACAGAGAATTGAAAAGATAAAACTCAACCGCAAACTTTCCAAAGACGAAGAAATCCAAAATATTTTTCCCACAAGACAATTTACAAATTTTAATGTTTATGGCGATTTCATTTTTCAAAGACAATATAAAAAAGAGGACAAAAAAATCTGGAAAAACCTCACCCCGACCGATGTTCAAAAGTTTAGCCAAGATGTTTTTTCAAAGCCAGAAAATGTTTATATGTCAATTTTGACAAATGCAAAACCTGAAAGCTTTTACTCTTACGAAGAAATTCAAAACATCTTGACCAAAAACAAAAAGCCAAAAAAGAAACATGTTGAAAAAGAAAAATAAAAAATACACTCGAAATGAGTGTATTTTTTGAAAACACAAAATCAAATTAATATTTTTATATTCTTAAAATTACTTCAATTCAACAACAGCGCCAGCTTCTTTGAATTTAGCTTCAAATTCTTTAGCTTGAGCTGCAGCAACATTTTCTTTAACCATTTTTGGAGCGCCATCAACGATAGCTTTAGCTTCAGAAAGTCCAAGACCTGTGACTTCTCTAACCACTTTGATAACAGCGATTTTGTTTGCGCCAACTTCTTTCAAGAAAATGTTGAATTCGCTTTTTTCTTCTTCAGCTGGAGCAGCAGCGGCACCAGCAGCTGGAGCAGCAGCAACTGCAACTGGAGCAGCAGCGCTTACGCCAAATTCTTCTTCCAAAGCTTTAACAAGCTCAGAAACTTCAACAATTGTCAATTTTTTGATTTCTTCAACAATATTTTTAATATCAGCCATTTTAATTTCTCCTTTTTAAAAATTTAACATGCGATTTTTGTTATTTTGTTGCAACCGCATTCAAAGCAACAGCCAGCCCACGAGCTGGAGCCGAGAGAACTCTGCACAAGCTTGAAGCAGGATTGTTCAAAGTTCCCAACAGTTTTGCAATCAATTCTTCCTTTGATGGAAGTTTTGCCAATGCTTCGATGTCTTTAGCTTCAACGCATACACCGTTTAAAATTCCAAATTTGATAGCCATTTTTTTGGTATCCTTAACACAATCGCTCACAATTTTTGCAGGAGCGACTTCGTCAGCATAGCCAATAGCAACGGCAGTAGTGCCTTCCAAGTAATTTTCAGAACACTTAATACCAAGGTCAGAAAGTGCTTTCAACATCAAGCGGTTTTTGTAAACTTTATAGTCGCAACCAGCTTCACGAAACTTTTTACGAAGAGCAGTGTCTTCAGCAACGGTAAGCCCACGGTAGTCAACAAAAGCGATTGTTTTTGCCTTAGAGAATTTGTCTTTAATCTCTTCGACAACAAGTTTTTTTGCGTCTAAATTAGCACTCAAGTTCCTTTGCCTCCTTTTAATAAGATTTTGTGTTTAATTTGTAATTAAAAAATCTCTGTAACCACGGAAAAGCCACAGAGATAAAAATTCATCACCATACTTTTCCTCGGCAAGCACACTGAAAGTGTTTACGAAAAACTCACTTGCGGTCTTCGGAAGATTTCTTAATACTGGCATAGTATAACACTATAAAAAAACTTTGTCAACAATTTTTCCAAGTTTTCACAAAAAAAATCTTGCAAAACGCAAGATTTTTTCATTAAGCATCCAACACTTGCAAGTCATCCCAGTTGTCATAAAGAACGTTTGTGTTGGCTTTGACAAAAACTTTGATAAGGTTTGACTTTGTGCTTGTCATTTCCAACTCTCCAGTGTCTTCATTTGTTGTAAAAACAGGATAGTTGTTGATTATCACATAAACAGTTGTCTCTTGCAAGCCGTTTTCTTTGCTGATTTCAAAGTAAACATCTGTGAAAGTAAGTTCATTGCTCGGCCAACGATTTGTGTAATAATTTGAATTATAAGTTTTTCCGTTTTGATAAGTAAAAACTTGATTTTCGGCATATTTCAAATGAGCAATCCAAGTGTTGTCCGCAGTCAAACTTGCAAGAGTTGGCACTGCATCCCACTTTTCCTCAATTTCATAGCTAAACATGCTGCCGCTGAAAATTGCTGAAATGTAAGATTGACTAAAAGCTTTGTCATAAAGCTTCATAAATTCGTTGTAACCATCACTACCTTCAGCAAAGTTTACCCCACTTGAAGTCGTGCCAGGATAAACAGCAACACTCGCAAATCCATCGTCCAAACATCTTGGACGCAAACTCACTGGCACTGCCGCTAAAACAATAAGGCAAACCGCCAAAACAAAGGCAAAGCAAAGACCGATCAGAGTGGCAATTTTGTTGCGTTTTTTTCGATTTAAAAGTTTTTGTGTTTGAATTTTTGCATAAAGCTCGTCGTCGCTTAAATTGCTTAAATCTTCTTCAACTTTTTCTACCTTTTTTGACTTTTTTGCTTTAATTTCTTTTGTCTCAATTGTCTGTTCTTCAGCAGGAGCAACATTTTCAACTGTTTCATTTTGTGCTGAATTTTGTTCTTTTTCTTCCATCAATTTTCCTCGTCGTTTTTATTTTCAGTCTTTTTTGTTTTCTTTGGTTCAGATTTCTCTGGCTCTTTCTTTTCTTCTTTCACTTCAGCCTTTGCTTCAGGTTCTTTCGGTGCCTTAATTTTCTTCTCAAACTCAACATATCCTTTCTTAATTCCGTCGAGTTCTGCCTCAGTAATTATGCCCATTTTCAAAAGATTTTCACCTTCAGCAATCTTTCTTTTATAATTTTCAAGTTTGTCAAAATTTTCTTTTTCGGTTTTCAAACGAGCTTCTTTTTCTTTTTGTTTGCGTTCTTTTTCTTCCATAATTTTGACAATTTCTTCGGTCTTCTTGCCTTCCAAAATCATGTCAACTTCTTCTTTATAAATCGTTTCGCGTGCAAGCAAAAGTTTTGCAAGTTCGTGCAGAATGTCGATGTTTTCGGTCAAAACTTCTTTCGCACGTTTATAGTTGTTGTTCAAAATCGACATAATTTCGTCATCAGCAAGCCCAGCCAATTTTTCTGAGAAGTCGTTTTTGGTTTGATAATCTCTGCCGATAAACACCTGCGTTGAGTCGCCCAGTGACAAGAAACCAATTTTTTTGCTCATGCCCCAATCATACACCATTGCTTTTGCAATTTTTGTGGCATGTTGAATGTCAGAAGAAGCACCGCTTGTGATATCTTTGAAAATCAACTCTTCCGCAACTCTTCCGCCCATACTCATGGCGATTGTGTCATTTGCTTTGTTGAAAGACATGGTCATATCGTCATTTTCAGGTCGGCTCATTGTGTAGCCACCTGCATGACCACGCGGAATTATTGAAACTTCTTGCACATCTTCGCAATATTTCATCTTCTTTGCGACAATTGTGTGTCCAGCTTCGTGATAAGCGGTGAGTTTTCTTTCTTTTTCCGTCAAAAGTCTGCTCTTCTTTTGAGGGCCCATGATAACTTTGTTTATGCCTTCCGTGATGTCTTCCATAATGATTTTTGGTCTGCCAGCACGTGCTGCAAGAATGGCAGCTTCGTTGAGCATATTTTCGATGTCAGCGCCCGTGAAACCTGTTGTAATTCTTGCCAAAACGCCAAAGTCTACACTTTCATCAAGTGGTTTATTTCGAGCGTGAATTCTCAAAATTCCCTCTCTGCCCTTAACATCAGGAACATGAACATAAATTTGCCTGTCAAAACGACCTGGACGCATCAAAGCTGGGTCCAAAACATCGCTTCTGTTTGTGGCAGCCAAAACAATGATGCCTTCGTTTGGTTCAAAGCCATCCATTTCGACCAACAACTGATTCAAGGTCTGTTCTCTTTCGTCGTTTCCGCCGCCAAGGCCAGCGCCTCTCTGACGGCCAACCGCGTCGATTTCGTCGATAAACACAATGCAAGGTTTGTTTTTCTTGGCTTGTTCAAAAAGGTCACGAACTCTTGACGCACCCACGCCGACAAACATTTCGACAAAGTCAGAACCGCTTATTGAAATAAATGGAACCTTGCTCTCGCCTGCAACAGCTCTTGCAAGCAAAGTTTTTCCCGTTCCCGGTTGACCAACAAGCAAAACACCCTTAGGTATTCTTGCGCCAAGGTCGGTGAATTTCTTTGGATTTCTCAAAAATTCCACAATTTCTTGAAGTTCAGCTTTTTCTTCGTCCATGCCAGCGATGTCAGAAAACTTAACTTTGGTCATCGAATAAGATTTGACTTTTGTTTTACCAAAGTTCATCGCGCCACTGTTTGCGCCCTTAACCATTCTGAACAGCATCCAGAAAATGAAGATTGCAAAGCAGATATAAAGAATTGGAACCAAAATATCCCAGAAATTCATGCCCGCTGGAGCATAGTCATACGCGATATCATGCTGCCCGTCTTCAAGAACTGTTCTTAGTTGTTCAAGAAAGCTTTGGTCATATCTGAAATAATAATCAGAATAAGTCGGAACTTGGTTTGTGTTATATCGGCTGTCTGTCACCAAGATATAACCTGTTCCGTTTTTGAAGAAGATATAACTTGGCGTCACCGGCGCTTCTTCTTCATTTGTATAAGTGCCATTAATCATGTCAAAAACTTCATTTTGTTGAAGTTTTGTTCCGTTATTTCCGAAGTCGACAAAAAGAAGAGCGAACAAAAGCACAACAACAAGCAAAATTATGACATAAGTGAGTTTAAATCCCCCTTGTTTTTTCTCGTTCATTGAAATCTCCTTAAAAGTTTAGTCTCAATATTTGTATATTCTAACATAAAATAAAAATTATTACAACAAAACAAAGGCAATTCACAAAAAATTATGTCAGATTTTTGCGAT
>CAJLLK010000036.1 GCA_905207515.1 uncultured Christensenella sp.
GAAAAAATCTTCTTTTTTATGCTTTTTTATTTAATTTTTCTTAATTTTTCACTTTTTTCCTGTTGAACCAAACCCACCGGTTCCGCGCTCCGAATCTTCCAAACTTTCCACTTCCACAAATTTGGCTTTATAATATGGAGCAAACACAATTTGAGCTATTCTTTGCCCCGGCTCAACGGTTTTTGTTTCTGTCGAGTGGTTATGTAGTGCAATCATTATTTCGCCGCGATAGTCCGAGTCTATCACTGCGACCTTGTTTGCAGGTGCCAAACCTTGTTTACAGCTCAAACCACTTCTCGGGTAAATAAAACCACCAAGTCCTTCAGGAATTTCCATCGCAAGACCAGTTGGCAAAAATTTTGTTTCATTTGGTTTGATTTCCACATTTTCTTCCAAACAAACACACAAATCTGCTCCAGCCGAATTTTCTGTTCCATAACGCGGAATGACCGCATCCTTTCTCAATTTTTTGATTTTTACATCAGTCACAAACATATTAAACTCCTAAATATAGCTTACAATCTTTTATCGTCTTCTGTCAACACAATCGTTTTGTTTTCTTTTAAAGATTTTTGCACGTCGATTATTCTTTGATTTGAAGAACCTCTGAATTTTAATTTAAGGTTTTTTAAATCTTCAACAAACTCGCCATCCACCAAAAAATCGATGTTTTTCAACATTTTTTCAGTGTAAGGCGTCCAAACTTTTCCACCTGGCACCATGTCGACATCAAACAAATAACCAGAATAGCTCCAAACGTCTTTGTCTGGAAACTTTTTCTTAAATCTCTCTAAGAGTTCAGAAACATCCTTCTGATTGGCTTTTTCAAATGGTTCGCCGCCCAAGACGGACAAACCCTTTATGTATGGTTTGTCACACGCTTTGATGATTTTGTCTTCAATTTCTTTCGTATATTTGTTTCCGTAACAAAAATCCCACGTTTCCGGATTGAAACAGCCCTTGCAGTGATGCGTGCAACCACTGACAAAAAGACTCACTCTGACACCTTCTCCATTTGCAGTGTCATGTTCTTTTAAATTTGCATAATTCATTTTTTGTTCCCTTTATCACAAGTGCAAAACTCTGGCTTTAATTTCCTTTGTTTTGCCGACATTCCAGAAGTTTTCTCCCAAATAACCACAAGTTCTTCTTGTGACATTCATCTTTCTGTGGTCTTTGTTGTGACATTGTGGACATTCCCACTCGTTGTCGTCATTTATGATGATTTCTCCGTCATAACCGCAAACGTGGCAATAGTCACTCTTGGTGTTAAATTCGGCATATTGAATGTTGTCGTAAATAAACTTGACAACCTCTTCAATTGCTTTCAAATTGTTTGTCAGATTTGGAATTTCAACATAAGAAATGCATCCACCCGAAGAAATAGGTTGAAATTGAGCTTCAAATTTAAATTTTGAGAATGCATCGATGTTTTCACGCACATCAACATGATAAGAATTTGTGTAATAGCCCTTGTCTGTGACATCTTTTATCGTTCCAAAGCGCGCTTTGTCAATTCGCGCGAAACGATAGCAAAGCGATTCGGCAGGGGTTCCATAAAGTGCGAAGCCAATGTTTGTTTTTGCTTTCCACTCGTCGGTTTTCTTTCTCATATACTTCATAACTCTAAGTGCAAACTCTTCGCCCTTTGGATCGGTGTGAGAAACACCTTTCATAAGTTTTGTCAATTCATAAAGCCCAATATATCCAAGAGAAATTGAAGAATAGCCACCATAAAGAAGTGGATCAATAACTTCTCCTTTGTCAAGTCTTGCGATTGCACCATATTGCCAGTGAATTGGCGAAACATCAGATCTCACACCTTTCAAAGCATTGTGACGAACCATCAAAGCTTTGAAGCAGAGTTCTAATCTTTCATCAAAAAGCTTCCAGAATTTTTCTTCATCACCATCAGCGATAATTCCGATTTGTGGCAAGTTTATGCTGACAACACCTTGGTTGAAACGCCCTTCGAATTTGTAATTTCCGTCTTTGTCTTTCCAAGGAGCCAAAAAGCTTCGGCAACCCATTGGGCTGAAGACATTTCCTTGATAATATTCTCGCATTTTCTTGGCTGAAATATAGTCTGGATAAAGCCTTTTCGCCGAACATTTTACAGCAAGTTTTGTGATATAGTCATATTTTCCGCCCTTTAAGCAGTTGAACTCATCCAAAACATAGACAAGTTTTGGGAAGGCTGGCGTGATGTAAACACCTTTTTCATTTTTGATGCCCTGCAATCTTTGTTTTAAAATTTCTTCGATGATAAGGGCATTTTCTTCAAGATATGGGTCATCTTTGTCGAGATACAAAAACAACGTTACAAACGGAGATTGTCCATTTGTGGTCATAAGAGTGTTGATTTGATATTGAATTGTTTGAATGCCCGATGCAAGCTCATCTTTCAAACGATAAGCAATGATATCATCAAAAGTCTTCTTGTCCATGTTAGGTTCAAGTTCGCGAAGCTGCCTTTCAAATTTTTCTTTGCTTTTACGAAGATATTTGCCTAAGTGTCTGATATCAACAGATTGTCCACCATATTGTGAACAAGCGACCGCAGCAATGATTTGAGTTGTCACTGTGCAAGCAACTTGAAAGCTTTTTGGACTTTCAATCAACTTTCCGTTCATCACCGTGCCGTTGTCTAACATGTCGCCAATGTTTATCAAACAGCAGTTGAAAATAGGTTGAATAAAATAGTCAGCATCGTGGAAGTGCAAAACGCCTTCTTCGTGTGCTTTTGAAATATCTTCAGGCAAAAGCAATCTTTTTGTCAAGTCACGCGAGACTTCGCCAGCAATC
Organism: uncultured Christensenella sp.; assembly: GCA_905207515.1. Classification (GTDB taxonomy): domain Bacteria; phylum Bacillota; class Clostridia; order Christensenellales; family UBA1242; genus Caccovivens. The sequence goes on from CAJLLK010000036.1 coordinate 2,806, forward strand.
AGGTCTCTTTGCGTGCTTGCAGCCAAAGCGTTTTTGTTGGAATTTTCTTCCATAACATCTTTGTTTGCATTTTTCACAAGCGTCAAAATGGTTTCGTCTGTCGTGTTGGCTTTTCTGATCAATGCCCGATTATAACGATAAATGATGTATTTCTTTGCCAGTTCATAATGTCCAAACGACATCAGCTTTTCTTCAATGATGTCTTGAATGTCTTCCACAAGCAAACGTTTTTTCTTCAAGCCGTCGATGTATTTCAAAATTTCCTTTATCTCGCCATCTGTGGCTTTTTCTTTGTTTTCAACTTCGGCATTTGCCTTTCCAATTGCGACTTTTATTTTGGCAGGGTCATAGTCAACTACTCGCCCGTCTCTTTTTATAACTTGCATTTTTTCACCTCCCAAACAAGTTTTGTCAAAATCATTTTACAATATATATAGTGTTTCAGTCAAACAAAAATCACAATATCTTGTGTTTTTGCAAAAATTTATTAAAATTTGCTTTTTCAAAATTTTACCAATTTTTTTTGACGGATTTTTAGAAGATGGTTGTTATATAATTATAACTTAAATCAAAAATTTTGATTTTGAAAATCTATTCGCAAAAATCAAAAGAACAAAAAATGATGCTCTTTGGCATCATTTTGTTTGAAGAAAACTGTTTAAATCTCTCACTATATTTCGCTTGTCGTCTCTTATTGTGGTCAACAGCTTTTTCAGGCTTTCGTTTTCAACTTTGCCGATTGCATTGTCAAATTCGGCAATTGATTTCAGCTGTTGCTGCATAGCACTTTTCAAAAATTGATTTCTGTTTCTTTGCAACAACAGATATTGTGTCGACCAATTCCTGCCTGTCGTTCTAAAGTTTGGTTCACCACCAAAAGCAACTGTCAAATTTCCGAGAGCGTCTAAAATTGCGCCGTCGTTGTCAGAAACCTGTTTAAGATAATTTCCAAATGCTTTGTCATTCACTGAGTTAAGCCAGCTTTGATACATAAAACTCAAATGACTGGTCAAAATTCCATCTGGAGAGAACAGCAAATTTCTTAAAATCATTGCCGTGTTCTGCGATGGAACGACATCGGTCACAATAGGATATTTTTCCGTCATAAATTCCCTCCCGAAATGCATTCTTGGCGCATTTGCATAAGTTGCGAAAGTTGAGATTGCAAAGTGAAATTGATGATGATAAGTTGTCGATCTATGTTTGTTATCTCAACCAAACGCTGCAGCCTTCTTATGTCAAACATGATGTCTCTTATCCAGTTTATACAAACAACAACCCCATTGCAAAAGCTGTTAAAGCGTGGCTTTCTTATATTTTGAAGCGGAATGTTGTTTCTTCCTGACAGCGTTTGATAAATGCGCAGTATGGCAAATGTAACAATCCGAAGCTCAGCTATCATATCTCTGATTTCGTCATTATATTGCGTGTTGTATGTAAGCAAATCGCCGTATAACTCATTTAAAATGAGCAGTTTGTTATAGATGTCTCTAGAAAGCTGAACCGGCTGTTGTGCTTGCGGTGGTCTTGACGGGCCAGATCTGCCTGGTCTAAACGGTTCTGGCTGTTGAAGAACTTTTGCCTCCTCGTCGTCACAGGCACCTTCTTTGAAGACCATTTTTGTTCTTTGATTTTCAGGATTTCTTTTTGTTCTTTTAATTCTTTCAAGCAGCTCTTCATCCAATTCTTCATCGATATCTTCAAAAGCCTCTTCTTCATCCAAATTTTGCTCTCCCATCTTATAAAAAAATCTTTGAGCAAAAGCTTTCGGCGTAAAATTATATCTGTTTTTGTCTTGGACAAGCACATATGAATTTGATATTGGATCAAACTTCAATTTAAAACTTTTATTTTCGACGTTCATAAAATCTCCTTCCTGTGTAATTTATGAACATGCGATATTTTTTGTCAAAAAAAAGAAGGAAAGACCTTCTTTTTCTCAACCAAATTGATTATATTTTTATAACTTTATAACCAAAATTAAGTGTTTTTTGCTTCATAAACCCAAAGCCCATGTAAATTGCAATATTCATACACTCTCAAGACCTTTTCAGTTGGCTTGATAAAACTTGCTTCCGGCTTGTCGTTTGGAGATAAGTTCCTGACCTGAAAACCATTTTCTGTTTCCAAAACAATGAAGGCAATGTAATGCTCTGGCAGCATAGGATGTGGAACACTTCCGATTTTTACAACCAATTCTTTGCCGTTTTCTTCAAGCACCGGCACATGCTTTTCAAGTGTTGCATCTGTGTTGTTTGCGGCAAGCTCCTTCATTGGTTCACCACAACAGAAAAGTGGCACGCTTGAATTGACCAACTTCACAACAACATTTCCGCAATGCATACATTTGTAAAAAACTAATTTTTTCATATTTGCTCCTTTTTAGCATTTTAAAACATTCGGCAAAAAAATGCAAATAATTTTCAAATAGTGCATATCAACCAGAATAAAACATCATTCGACAAAATCGGTCAAAAATAAATTGTATTTTTTTGTAAAAACATTTTGCAAAAGGAAGAAAGAGTGATATAATATAGATATGTTACTTCAATCAAAGAACTCTTAATCTCAGCTTTTTCGAAGAAACATTATTCAATCTAGATTTACAATCTAACAGATTGTTGTATATATCTTGTTCTGATATACAGATATCTTTTTCATTGTGAATTTTAGGTTTTAAAAGGAGTGTAAAATGGAAAACGAAGATCTTTTGAAAATGAGAAACATTATCAAGCTGGCTTTCATAAGGATAGGGATAAGATGTGATTTGATTGGCTTCAGTTATCTGTGCTGTGCAGTGGAATTGGTAATTTTAGAACCAAGTTTGATACACAATCTCTGCAATGGTTTGTATAAACAAATTGGCATCAGACATGAAGTGAAAAAGACAACATGCGTAGAAAGAAGCATAAGACATGCAATAGAAAATACATTCATAAACCATGGCTTTACAGAGTTGAACAAGATGTTTCACACAACGCTCTACACAATAGACGAGAAACCAACAGTAGGCGAACTCATCCGTTTGGTAGCAGAGTATTACAACCTCGGTCTTTACAAAGAAAACAACTAAAAAGAACATATGTGACTACATATGTTCTTTTTCTTTTCTTATAATTAATATTGTAAAATATTGAACAAATTGAAAAACAAATGATTAACTTTTGTAATTTTTTGTAAAATTTTAACATTTTCGTTATCAAACTTCTCTCTTAGGGTCAAATAAATTTTCTAACGGATTGGTTTTGTTTAGCAAAATATCTTCAACAACTTCGACTCCTTTCATTGCGTTTATAATGCCATTTGCACCGCAGCTGATAAACAACAAAATGTCGTCGTCTATTTTACTCTTTCCAATCAGCCCCATATTGTTTTTTGTGGTGCCAAAACTTCCGCAAAACTTGTAATCTATTGTAGTGCAAGCCTTTAAATTTGGAAATAGTCCAAAAAGAGATTTTGTCAGTTTATCATATTTTTTGTTGGTTTTTCTTTCGCTGATGTGCTTTTCGTTAAAAATTGCATCTTCGCCACCAAAGATAATTCGATTGTCTGGCAGAAGGCGCAAATAATGATATGGCGTCGTCGCATCGTGGATCATAGCTTTGTTATACCATGAAAAATCTTTCAGCGGACTTGTGACAATTGAATATGTTATAAATCTTTCGCACAGGTTATTTGCATTCAAAACTTCCCAATTAAACCCGGTCGCAATCAAAATCTTTTTGCAACAAATCTTTTCGCCAAAATTTGTTTCTGCCACAAAGCCGTTTGCATTTTTGCTCAGCTTTTTTATGTTTGTGTTTTCAAAAATGTTGTGTTGATTTGAAGAATTTTCAATCATTTGCTTGGTAAACAGATAAGGATTAAATTCGCAGCCACCATTTTCTGCGTAAATTCCACTTTTAATTGGGAAAGAAAAAGGATTGTTTTGCTGATTAAAATATCGGCATTCAAAACCATTTGAAATTCTGAAATTATATTCATCTTCAAGGGCTTTAATGGAAAATATCGAATTCGAAAACAAAAACGTCGGGCGAAGCGCAAACTCACAATTGTTCCCATATTGTTTTATGAAGCTTGAAATCTTTTCGACCGCGTCAAGCCCCATTCTATATGCCTTTACAATATCTTCCGTTGACATGCAAGAGCCAAGATCTTTGGCATAATCATCGAGCTGATATTCCAACAATGCTGTTGCACAAGCTGTGCAAGAACAACCAAGCCTGCCCTTGTCTACAAGAATTACATCAAAATTCTTTGACAAATAAAAGTTTGCAATCGCGCCATCAATTCCGCCGCCAATTATCAGAATCTCACAACTTTTGTCTTTGTCAAGATAGCTATATTGTTTAATTTTTTGCTTTGTGTCACAAAAATATGGCTTGCCCTTTACATATTCCATGCAAATATTATTCGCATTTTATAAGCTGATTATTAAAAAGCGTTCAAGAAAACAAATCTGAACATATTTTGTCCATCAAATGATTGTGTTCTTGTATGCTTTGCCTTTTGCACAAGTCTAACCCACGGAAATATGGAATGTACACATTGCCAGGACCAACTTTGTATGAAAGCTCAAGCTTTTCTGGATTGTAACATTTTTCAATTCTTCTATAAGTTGGGTCGACCAAAACCCACTTGCCATCAAAAAAACATTCGCAAAAAGAATGCCCGTAATGAATATCACATTTTTCATGATTCAACAACTTGTTCAGCCAGCCTTCTTCAGCGGTGTGCAAAAAAGTGGCAGGGATTCCAATTTGTCTTGCAAAAGTTGCAAAAAGAATGGCATAATCAGTGCAGCCCGTTGTCAGGCCACTTTCCCAAATCTCCTGTGCAGTCCTTTTGAAGCGATTTTCTTCCCTAAATTTCTCGTCAGCAAATTTAACTTTGTAATTTATCCAATTAAACAAACTTTCAAGCAAGCTGTTTTTAATTCCCTTTTTCGCCTTAGCATCAAAATCTCTCATAACATGCGAAAGAACAAAATCATCTTGTAAAAATGGCTTTGTCAAATTGCCATGCTGCAAAAATTTTGATTTGTCATTTTCTTTTAAATCTCTCATAACCACCTTTTTTGTTTAAAATGTCAAACTTTGGACAATATTATTATAACGACAAAGATTTTTACTTGCAAGTCATTTATAAAAAAATTAAAAAAAATTAATTAATTGGCACTCTTTGTTTGACAGTGCTAGCAAAGTATGCTATAATAGTGCTGCATCAAAAGGATGCAGGAGGTAAAAAATATGAAAAATAATAGATTTGATTTGGTAACAGGAGACAACAGAAACCATGATTTAGGTTTGTTTGACCCATTCTTCAGCGATTTCTTTGATTTTCCAGTGATGGACAGAAAAGAATGGCACAGAATGAACAACATCATGAAAACAGATGTCAAGGAAGGCAAAGACAACTACACTTTGGAAATCGAAATGCCTGGCATAAACAAAAAGGACATCAATCTTGACCTTAGAGATGGCTATCTCACTGTTTCAGCCAAGAGAGAACATCACGAAGAGACTGAAAACAAGAATGAAAACTACATTCGCAGAGAACGCAGTTATGGTCAATTTAGCCGTTCGTTCTATGTTGGCAATGTAGAGCAAAAAGATGTTGATGCCAGTCTCGAAAACGGAGTTTTGCACATTGTTCTTCCTAAAGAACAGAAAAAAGTTGAAAATTCAAATCGAATTGAAATCAAATAATTTTGAAAAGGAGATGGAAAACATCTCTTTTTTTATTAAAAATTGCGGCAAAATATCAAATTTTTGTAAAAAGTTGTGTTATTTTCTGAAAACTGATATAATAAGCCAGTATGATTAACATAACTTGCTTCGGAACGGCAACGATTTTGATTGTTGTTGATGGCGAAAAATTGTTGTTTGACCCATTTTTCAGAATGAATAAAAAGTTGGAGTGTCCAAAATTAGAAGAATTTTGTGATGTTGACTTTATCTTTAACACACATGCTCATTTTGACCACCTGTGTGACATGCCCGAAATTTTGGCAAACACAAAAGCAAAATTATATTCTCCGCCAGCTGCTTATGAACGTTTAAATTAAACCATTTTGACGATGCGTTTCCGCCTATAACAGGCCATGTAAACACTAAAAATTTTGTCAAAAAGATGCAAAAACTATATCCAGAAATCGAAGTTATTGTTCCAGAATATCACAAAACTATCAAAATTAAATAATTTTTGTAAAATATTGCAATTCAAAAAAAATTAAATTATAGCAGCAATTTATATAAATAT
>CAJLLK010000037.1 GCA_905207515.1 uncultured Christensenella sp.
GCGATTACTTTGAAAGAACATTGACAGAAACTTTAAAAACAATATGATTTAAATAGTCTTCTGGGTCTTCCAGCTTTTGCAAAAAATTTTTAAATTTAAACGGATGCGCATTGGCAATTTTTGTGTAAAAATCCACTATGTCAACTTGATTTTCTCGCATCAAAGTGAGTGCTTCTGTCATCGATTTTTTTACACTTTTTTCAATTTCTCTAAGTGCGGTGTCTGTGATTTTAAAAAACTCAACATTGTTTTCCACCCTGCTTTGTTGTGACTGAACTTCAGTCAAGTTGAGTGAAATGTTTGTGTTGACGCAAAAAACTGGGATATCATTTTCGAAAACCACCTTGTTTTTGGTTTCTTTGCTCAAAATTTCAAAGACAAGGTTTGCGTCAGTAAAATTTTCATCACTGAAGTTGTCTATTTCAATCGTCCCCGACCTGCTGTCATTTAAAAAATAGTTGATATTGCTCAAATCATTGCCGTCAATTTTCAAAACAAGCTTTCCATCTTTAAGCACATATGTGTCGCCATTGTTTAAGATGTCTTTTGATTGTTGCTCACTTCCACCAGAAGACCCGCTTCCAGATGGAGCATCTGTCACAGCAACTGACAGACCTTCGTCCATTTCTTCCACGCTTAGACATGGAATCAAACTGACTTTGGTCGGTCCATAAAGCCCGTGATAAAACGTATCAAAAGAAGAATCCACCGCATAAATATAATGCGAATTAAAATTTACCAAATCGCTGATTTTTATCGAACTGTCACTGTCCAAACCTTTGGCAGTTTTCAAAAAATCTTTTGCAGAAACATCTGTCGAAACAAGTTTCGTGCTGGTCGGCAAGCTTTCGTTTCTTGAAAGATAATCCAAAAATTGTGTCACATCTTGGTCAAGCAAATTTCCATTTAAAACAACTGTTTTGATGTGCGAAAGCCCAATTTCTCTCCCTACGTGCAAGCCAGAATAATCAAGCGCTTCGGCAATGCTGTTGCCTTTGGAAGAGACGACCTTATAGTTTTCAGTGAAGCTTTGATTTGCCACAGGAACAAAAGTCAAAAGCGAAACTTCAAACTTTTCTTCTTCGTTTTCAAGCGCGTCAATGCCTATCGCCGTCACAATGGCATAACGATTTATTTCTGCAGGAGTTGCAAGTGCTGCAAAGCCATAGACAATCACAATAACGCAAAACACAAGCAGCATCGGCGTTTTAAAAATAGTAACAAAAAACTGTTTCATCGTGGCACACTCCGTTTTTTCTTAAATAGCAAAATTGCCACCAGAAGCGGAACAAGAACAAACGAGATGAGCGAAATGTAAGACACAAAGTTTTCGCCATAATATAATGTTGTCTCCAAATTTAAAACGACATAGTTTATGATAAGCAACATTAAGATGTTGAACGTCCAAAAAGAATACGCATCGTCGATTTTTGAAAAGACTGATTGAAAAGACAAAACAAATCCTTTCAAATAAATCGATAAGTGAAAATATGTCAACATGATGATGACGACCATCGAAATTATGTCTATTCTTCCCAAACCGCCATATTCTTTAACATAATTCATGATTTCAAAAAGAGCAAATGGATGCAAGAAAGAAACATAAGTGTAAGACAAGATGAAAACAATTGAAATCAAGCAGACCAAAACAAGAGAAATTCCTGAAAGACAAAACACAACCTTCCATTTGCCAGGTTTGATGTTTACTCTGTCCATAATAAGAAACAAAAAAATTGTGTCTCCAAACGAAGCGAAGTGTTTTAAAGTAGTGATAAAAAAATCTTGTGGCGAAGCCTGAAAAAAGATAGGCTGACTGTTTATTCCGAAAAAGCCAACAATCACGCAAAACAGCACAATCACCAAAATAACTGGAAAAAACAACTGCATTGTTCTGCCCATCACCCTAAGGCCGACAATCGCCAGATAGTTTACAACTGGAATAAAACAAAAAAGGAACAAAATATTTGAGCTATCTTTATAAATTAGCTTCCTAAAAAAAACATAAGTGACATTATATAAAATCGCCGCCTTACAAAGGAAAAAGAACATCAAGAAAAGATATAAAATGATTGGAATGACCTTTCCAAAATTGGTTTTCAAAATGACAAAAAAGCTCTCGTTTGGATATTTGGTCTTGAGCTTGTAAAACAAAAACAAAAGCCCAAATTCAAACAGTGAAAGGATGATTGGAATGATAAAAGCTTCCACCTTTGCGCCATTATATAGCAAAGACGGCAACATCAAAACTTTGTTTGCAAAAAGCAATGTAAACATCAAAATTGCTGTTTGCCAAGCTGATATGCTTTTATCTTTTACTTTCATCAAATCTCCCTTTTTTGCCCAGCTTGTAAGACATCGGTCTTTCTTTCATGTCTCTTAGTGGAACTTTCAACAGACCGTCTTTGTTGTCAGTGAAAATAAATGGCGAAAACGGCGCAAGATAAGGGGCTCCAAAGTTTTCGATGGTGTTTGCATAAGCCAAAAAATAAATCATTGCTCCAATCACACCCAAAAGACCAAGCGATGCACCCACCAAAAGGAAAATGAATTGCAAAACAGTTATTTGTGCATAAGCTGACGGAACAGTGTAAAGCGCAATTTTTGCAATGGCGACAACAATCACCGCTGGCGGCGAAATCAATCCAGCTTTGACACCAGTGTCGCCCAAGATGAGCGCTCCGACAATGGAAGTTGCCAGCCCCAAATAGCTTGGCAATCGCAAACTGACTTCATACAAAATCTGAAACAGCAGTGTGATAAAAAGCATTTCAATAAACGGCGTAAAAGGGATTTGTTGCGTGGAGTCAGCAATGGTTATGAGATATTTGAGCGGCAAAATGTTGTAATGAAAAAGTTGAAGTGAGATAAAAACTCCAGGTCCCACCACCGCCAACAAAAGCCCGATAATTCTGACAATTCTTATGAAAGTTGCGTAAACATAACTTGTGTAATAGTCATTGCTGTTTTGCACGTCTTCCAAAAAAACGAAAGGCACGGTCAACACAACTGGAGAGTTGTCCACAAGAATTGCCACTCTGCCTTCCAAAAGCTTTGAAGCCACAATATCTGGTTTTTCCGCTTGTCCGACTTGCTTATAAATTGAATTTGGTCGAGTGGCAAGATAAGACATAAGATAATGCGAGTCCACAACGCCGTCAACATCCACTTTTTCCAGCCTTTTCAAAACATTTTTGACAAGTTTTTTGTCAACAATTCCGTCAAGATAAGCGACCACAACTTGAGTGTTTGTGCAAGAGCCGACAAAGGCTTGTTCAAACACCAGCTTGTCTGTGTAAAATCGCCTTCTGAGCATGGTCATGTTGGTCTTGATGTCTTCAGTGAAGCCTTCTCTTGGTCCCCAAATAACTGGCGAAGTCGGTGGTTCGGCTGGCACTCTCAAAGGCAGTTTCAAAATGTCGACAGCCAAAAATTCTTCGCTGTTTGACAGCATAATGACCACCGAACCTTTCAAAATTTTGGTCAAGACTTCGCTTTTTGGCACAACCGAAACATCGTTTGCCTTGACAAGTTCTTGCAATTTTTCAAAAGTGATAACTTCTTCAAAATCAAGAATAGGTTCAAAAATGGCCTGCGAAAAAACAAGGTTGTCGGTTATGCTTTTGAGATAAACAAACCCCAAATCGACACCATTTTTTGAGATAATTCTGTCTGCAACATCAATAGAATTATGTAATTGTTTCTTTAAAACTTTTATTTCTTTTTCAACATTCAATGTTCTCGCCCGCCTTTTTAGCTAGTATAAACAAAAACATTGAAAATTATCACAAACAAAAAACGCAGCTTTTCTTTGCTGCGTTGCTCTTCAAACAATTTGAGAAAAATCGCTTTCTTCGACAAAATCTGTCGCCAAAGATTTGATTTGAACAAGCGAATTTTCAAAGTCCAAACTGCCCAAAACAAATTGAACATCTGAAAATGTGTAAACAAAACCATTTTCGACTTCTTCTGTTGTTAAAGCTTTCAAAACGCCTTTCAAAACACCATTTTCATAGATTTCAAAACTGTCAACTTTTTCTGAGCAAACAACCGTCAAGCCATTTTCTCTGTTTGTGCTCAAAATTTGATTTTTCTTGACGATTTCAAGTTGTTTCCCTTCACCTGCCACTGAAGAGAGCAAAAAGTCGTTGTCTGATTCCGCGAAAATATAAAGTGTAAACTTGCCCGCTGGCACATCGTTTAAAGAAAACGAAGTTGAAGTTGTTGTCGCTTCAAAAATTTCTCCGTCAGTGTCCAAAAACTTTAAGCGATAGCTGTCTGCCAAATAAATTTCTTGCCAAGACACAAGATTTTTTTCTGTGTCGACCAAAACGCTGTCATAAACAATCGTGTCCAAATTCCAAGATGGTTGCCAAACCAAAGCTTCTGAAAAAGCGCTGTTTCCAGAGCCATTTTCGGTTGTGTAGCACGCCGAAAAACGATATTGCTCGCCTGCCAAAATGTTCAGTTTCTGCTCTGAAAGATTTATCATGTTTGTGTCGCTGTCGACATAATCTACAACGACATATTCTCCGTCGATGAGCTGTTCCAGCTTAAACTGATAGCCATATTCGCCGCTATATTCTGTGACAAGATAAAAATCGCCATCAACATTTTGAACCTGCGTTTTGCCTGGAGCGTTTTCAATGATGTCGTTGCCGAGAAAGACAAAGCAAAAGCCCAAAATGATTGCCACTGACGCCAAAGCAACAAAAACCCATAACAAAATTTGTTTCTTGCTCATAATATACATTTATTATACCTATAAAGAATTTTTTTTGCAATTTATTTAGCAATTTTAACAAAAAAACGCAAAATATTTTAAAATGGCATATTGACAAGGGAAAAGAAACATGATAAAATATAGACATAATTTGGAGGTAAAATATGATTTTCTCTACGTTAGGCAATTCAGGAATGAACTTTGACAATTTGACAAACGAAGGTTTTGCAGCCTTCATTCTTGCGATTATTTTCACAATAATCACAATCGCTGCAGCAATTTTCTTTGCACGAAACAAAAAAATCAACAAAGTGCTTGCAATTTTCACAACTTTGGTCTTTCCAATCATCACAATTTTCTGCTGGGTATATTTGATTATGAATGTTTGCGGCTGCGAACTTGCATTTTCACTTTACATTTCACTCGCTGTCAGCCTTGGCTATGGAATTGTTGCCTTTGCCATCAGCGCTTTGATTGCAAATGTTATCAAATCAAATGAAAACGCAAAACAAGAAGTGAAACCACTTTCTAAACCAGTTGAAGAACCAAAACAAGAAGAAAAAGCTGAAGATACTGAAGAGAAATCTGTTGAAACACAAACAATTCCACTCTTGCCAGCAGCAAACGAAGAAGAACTTCCTGTTGAAGAAACAGAAGAACTTCCAGCAGTGGAACAAGAAGAATCGCCAGCAGTTGAAAGCGAAGAAACAGAAGCTGCAGACGAAACCGAAGTGGATGCTCAAGACGAAGAAACAACATCTGAAGTTGTTGAAAGTGAAGAAAATGTTGAAGAGCCAGCTGAAGAAACCGAAGAAGTTTCTGAAACTGAAGAAGAAACTGTCGAAGAAACAACTGAAGAACAATCTGCAGACGAAATCGAAGTGATTGCTCCTGCTTCTGAAGAAGAAAACGAAGAATCTGAAGAAGTTGAAACAGAAGCTGCTCAAGAAGATGAAACAGTTGAAGAGCCAACTGAAGTTGAAGAAAACACTGAAGAAGTTTTTGAAACTGAAAACAGCAGCGAAGAAAACACTGAAGAAGAAAAAATCGAAAGAATTGTTCCTGACGACGAAGAAGACGAAAATAAATAACAAAAAAGACCAAAAATTTGGTCTTTTTTTATTTTACAATCAAGTTAACAATGCGGTTTGGCACGACAATTTCTTTGACAATCTGCTTGCCCGAAATCTGACTTGAAATTTTTGGGTCGTTTTTGACAAGCTTCAAAACATCTTCATTTGAAAGATTTGTTTCGACTTCCAATCTGCAAACAATTTTGCTGTTGACCTGAACGGCAATTTCCACAGCATCCAAAACAATTTTTGAAGGGTCAAATTCTGGATATTTTTGGTTGTGAACGGAATATTTTTCTCCAATTTCCTGCCAGAGTTCTTCGGCAAAATGTGGAGCCGCTGGAGCCATAAGCACAATCAAGTCTTTGACAACTTTTTTGCAAAGATCGACGTTCTTGTTTGGCTGGTTGTCATATTTATACATCGCGTTGACAAGTTCCATATATCTTGCGACTGCTACGTTGAAACTGAAACTTTCAAAACTTTCAGCCACATCTTTAATGCTTTTGTTGAGTGCAAAATCAAGTTCTTTTTCCGCTTTTGTGTAAGCACTTTCTTTGCCATTAAGTGCTGCCCATTTCAAACAAATTCGCTCCACTCTTTCCATGAAAGCTTTCATGTGCTTGATGTTTTCATCCGACCAAACTCCGCCGTCGATATATTTCAAAGAAAACATCATGTGAAGTCTGAGCGCGTCACTTCCAAATTCTTTCACATAGTCATCTGCGGTTTTTGAGCTGTTGCGTTTGCTCATTTTCTTGCCGTCCGGGCCCAAAATCATGCCCTGATGAATAAGTCTTTGGAAAGGTTCATCAAAATCTAAACATCCAATATCTCTCAAAAATTTGGTGATAAATCTTGAATAAAGCAAATGGCCTGTTGCGTGTTCGATGCCGCCCACATAACAATCCACAGGCAACATTTTGTCAATCTTTTCACGAGAGAAAATTTCGTTTTCGCTGCGATGAGAGCATGGATATCTGAGCATATAAAACGAACTATCCACAAAAGTGTCCATTGTGTCAGCTTCACGCCTAGCCTTTGCGCCGCAAACTGGGCAAGTTGTGTTCATAAATTCTTCACATTTTCCAAGTGGACCTTCGCCGTCTGGCTTATAATCTGAAATATGTGGCAATCTGACCGGCAAATCTTTTTCAGGAACAGGCACTGTTCCGCAATGCGGGCAATAGATGATAGGAATTGGGCACCCCCAATATCTTTGTCTAGCCACCGACCAATCGCGAAGTCTGAAATTTGTTTTTGGTCTACCCTTGCCAAGTTTTTCGAGCTTTTCAACAATCTTTTGCTTAGCTTCCTCGCTTGAAAGCCCGTCAAATTCTTGGCTGTTGCAAAGTGTGCCATATTCGCAGAACGGCAGTGGTTGTTCTTTGCCGTTTCTGTCGTTTATAACGCGCTTAATTTTCAAGTTGTATTTTTTTGCAAAGTCAAAATCTCGCTCGTCATGAGCTGCAACTCCCATAACAATGCCAGTTGCGTAAGTTGAAATGACATAATCAGCCACAAAAACAGGAACTTTTTCTCCTGTCAGCGGATTTGTGACATTAGTGCCAGTAAACGCCCCCGTCTTAGGCGAAGTTGTGCTTGTTCTTTCAATTTCGTCTTTTTTGAGCGCCTTGGCGATGTAGTCATTCACAGATTTTTCATATTCTTTTTTGATAAGTTTCTGTGTGAGTTGATTTTCTGGTGCAATAACCAAAAATGAAACACCAAAAAGAGTGTCAGGTCTTGAAGTGAAAACCGTCAGCTTGATGTTGTCATCGGTCAAAAAATCCACTTCTGCGCCCGTGCTTTTGCCAATCCAGTTTCTTTGGAGAGCCTTGGTTTTTTCTGGCCAATCAAGTTTGTCAAGCCCAGAGAGAAGCTCATCGGCATAATTTGTGATTTTAAAAAACCATTGTTTCATGTTTTTGTGCACAACTTCGCTGTCGCAACGCTCACAATGACCGTTGACAACCTGTTCGTTGGCGATGATTGTGTTGCATTTTGGGCAAAAGTTGACTGGCGCTTCTTTCTGATAAGCCAGACCTTTTTTGAAAAGTTGAACAACCAGCCACTGTGTCCATTTGTAATATTCTGGGTCACAAGTCACAAGTTCATAGTCCCAGTTGAAAGTTCCGCCAATTTCGCGAAGTTGTTTTTCCATAACTTCAATGTTGTGTTTTGTGCTGTCCTCTGGATGAATGCCCGTTTTGAGTGCATAATTTTCTGCTGGAAGCCCAAAAGCGTCAAAACCCATAGGCTGAAAAACGTTATAGCCCTGCAGTCTTTTAAAACGCCCAAAGCTGTCTGAAAGACCGAAGTTCCACCAATGCCCCAAGTGCAAGCTTGCCCCGCTTGGATAAGAAAACATTTCCAGCAAATAAAATTTTTTGTCCAATTTTTTTTCATCAAATTTGTAAAGGTTATCTTTTTGCCATTTATCATTCCATTTTTTTTCAATCGCAACAAAATCCATAAATTTCTCCTAAAATTTAAATAATTTTAATCTACCAAAAACAAAAAGTCAAGCAATTTGTCGCTTGACCTGAAGAAAGAAAAAATTCTTAATCTTTGCTTTCTCTTGCCCAAGCCGAAGCCGACGCAATCAAAAACAGCCCAGGAATGTAAAACAAGAAAGCATAATCAAAATCAAGCAAAAAGTTCAAGCCCGAAAGCCCAAAAAGTGCAATTCCGCCGTTGACAAAAAAGGAAATCAACGCCGAAACAAAAACGAGCAAAAATCCCAAAAACAACAGCCACTGTGTTTTGATATGCACCAAAAACACGCCAAGCGAAACCAAAAAGTTTGAAAGATAAATCAGAGACATAAGCTGATAAGTGTCAAGTTCAACATATGTCGGCAAAATAAACCAAACGCACAACACAAGCGCCACTCTGACAGCGATGTTGACCACTTTTGCGCCAATGCTTTTGTTTAAAAGCAATGTGTAAATCAAAAACAAAAACTGCACCCCGCACAAAATCGACAAGCCAACCAACAGATTGTTTTCGACTGGATTTAAAACCAAAAAACAATCAGCCACAACTGTTCCCGCAAGTGCAAAAACAATCAGAAGATTTTTCAAATTGAATTTTATAAAAATCAACGCCAGCAAAAAACACAGTCCGACACAAATATAATAGACATGATTTTCTTTCAATGGAAAATCGGCAGAAAAATTCCAAAAAAGCTTAAAAAAGAAAGCTGCAAAGACCAAAATGGCAAAAATAACCATGACAAAAAGT
>CAJLLK010000038.1 GCA_905207515.1 uncultured Christensenella sp.
GTGATTTGTGATGAAAACCATGGCGTTCTGTGGTATAACAACGCTTTTTCCAAAATAGAAATTACAAAAAATCAAAACAAGAACTTTTAGAAGATTTTTATTGGAAAGAATCTGCTTATGTGGTGGAATTTGTTATTGTTTATAACAACAATAGAAGAATAGTATACAAATATCAATTTGATATAAACAAAAAAGAGTCTGCGTCGTTAAAAGAAAACATTGATACTGCTCTTTATTTGGAACTGAATCGTTTATATTCAATGCCATATAATTTTTCGTGCCCACAAAAAGAATATGTTGAGTGTCAACATTCACAAAAGGAGTAATGTATGAACAAAGCTGTTATATATGCAAGATATTCAAGTGATAGCCAAACAGAACAAAGCATTGATGGGCAACTTAGAGTGTGCAAGGAATATGCTGAAAGAAATGGTTTGATTGTTGTTAATGAATATATTGACAGGGCTATGACAGGAACAAACGACAAGCGACCAGCACTACAACAAATGCTTTATGATAGCAAAAATAAAAACTTTGATTTTGTTTTAGTATATAAGTTAGATAGATTTTCAAGGTCAAGATATGACAGCTCTGTTAACCGTGCAATACTACTCAAAAATGGTGTTAAGTTAATTTCGGCGACTGAAAATATTTCAGATGCACCAGAAGGAATTTTACTTGACAGTGTGCTTGTTGGACTTGCAGAGTATTATTCTGTTGAACTATCTCAAAAAGTTAAGCGTGGACTTAAAGAAAGTAGAATAAAAGGACTCTTTACAGGTGGCAGAACTCCTTATGGATACAATGTTGTTGACAAAAAAGTTAGTATTAATGAAGAACAAGCAAATATTGTTAAATTGATGTTTGATGAATACATAAGTGGTAAATGCATTAAAGACATTGTAAAGATTTTATCTAACAAAGGAATAAAGAACGGATATGGAAAAGATTGGACAATAAACTCTGTTTCAAGAATATTAAGAAATGAAAACTACAAAGGTTGTGTATATGCAGACAATACTATTTACACAAATATTTTTCCCGCAATAATAAGTGAACAACTTTTTGATGAAGTAAATGAAAAATTAAAAATTTCAAAAAGGACTTCTGCTCATCATAAAACAGAAGTTAATTATCTTTTAAGTGGCAAGTTAATATGTGGCAAATGTGGTAGTTTAATGACCGGAGATAGTGGAAAAGGTAAACTTGGCACAATTTACAATTATTACAAATGCTTTACAAAAAAGAAAAATAAATCTAAATGCGATAAAAAATCCGTTTCTAAAAACTATATAGAAGAAATAGTTTTGTCTGCAACACAAGAATTTATGCAACATACAAACTTAAAAAGTATAAGCAAAGTATTGGCTGATATATACAACAAAAGCATTGAAAAAGATACAATTTTAGAAAGTTTAAATAAAGAACTTCAAGATAACAACAAAAAGTTAAAGAATATTTTAACTGCTCTTGAAAATGGAATATTTAACGACACAACAAACGATAGAATGAAAGAACTTGAAATTAGAATACGAGAAATAAAAGAAAAAATTGCTAGCAGACAAATGCTAACAATTAAACCATTAAGTGAAGAACTTATATATGAATATTTGAAGTCTTTTAAAGATTTAGATTATTCTCTTGAAAATGCAAAACAAAGACTAATTGATATGTTTGTAAATAGAGTTGTTTTATATGATGACCATTGTGAAATTTACTTTAATATAACAAGTGATAAAAGTAAGCAATTAAAGTTAAGTGAAAAGCCAGATATATCACAAGAAATTGAATACATAGAAAATAAAAAGGAGCAATCAAACCCAAAGGGTTCGGATTGCTCACGATTGGCGGAGAGTTAGGGATTCGAACCCCAGGAGGCTTTCACCTCAACGGTTTTCAAGACCGCCGCTTTCGACCGCTCAGCCAACTCTCCATGTTTTTTACGCATGATATATTATACATATTTTTTAAACTTTTGCAATCGTTTTTGACAAATTTTATTCGATTTTATAAAAAATCTCGCATTTGCGAGATTGATTAAATATATTTTACCAAAACTTTGGCTTTGATTGTTAAGTCGCCGATAAACTGGCTGCTTTGCAGTGAATCTGAATAATTCTTATACAAGCTTGTTGAATAATATTGAGATTCTTCGTTTATGTCAACAATTTGAAGTTCAGTCTTTTTGGTCAGTTGTTTCGCTTTGCTTTCAGCATTTTGCAGAGCTTCAGCCAAAACCTCGTTGTAGATTTCATCCAAATTTGAGACTTCAAAATTTAATGAACGAATGCTTGTCACTCCTTTTTCGGTCATAAGGTCAATCAGCGGTTTTACATTTTCTAGGTCAACAACATCGACAGAAAAAGATGTCAAAGTGTAATATCCTGTCAGTGTTTTCCCAGCGCTGTAGTCATAACTCGGATAGGCAGTGTAGCTTTCCAACACAATGCCTTCTTCTGTGATGCCAAAATCTGTCAACGCGCTTACAACTTCAGAAAAGGTGTCGAGATTTAAATTTTTAGAATTTTTTGCATCCATATCCAAAGTTTCAATTGAAGCAAATATTTTTGCCAAATCTGGCTTGACCTCTTTTGAAGCTTCCCCGATTACACAAACTGAAAACGAGGAATTGTCTTCAGCAAAAGTTAGATTTGTGATTTGCGAATTTGCAATCACTCCACAAAACAGCACCAAAACAGCCAAAAATGACAACAAAAATTTTTTCATAGTTTTCTCCTTTCTTGTTAATTTGAAACGGAAAATCAAGATTAATCCAACCTTTCAAAAAAAGAAAAATTTCGTCATTATTTTTATTGAAAAAAATGTGAATAAAAGCTTTAGCAAAGGAAAAATTAATTTGAGGAGGAATTATGAAGTTTAACCCATTTTTAGAAAAGCCAATGAAGTTGGAAGATTGCATTATGAGCTGGAAAGACTTGGCGCCAAAACCTTATGACAAATTTGAAAGCAGCCCTTACACAAGAGTGCGCTGCATTTTGATGAACGGCACTGAGTATGAAGCAGTTTGGTTCAGCCATCACTTTCACAGACATTCAAGCGACAACGATTTGAGAAGAAGTTTGGCGCTTGTGCGAAGAAGCGAACAGCAACAACAAAAAGTGATTGCTGGGCTCAAGCCTGTGGACGAAAACCTTTTGGAAACAACCATAGGTTATGAACAGCTGGCAGTGGATTTGACGGCGTTTTTGGCTCAAAATGTCAAAGACGCGCAAGTCAAAGACGCGCTCAACTTTGCGCTTTTGGAAGATTTTGACCATTTATATCGCTATGCCAATCTTCTGGAAAGCGATATGGGAGCAAAAGCAGAAGATTATGTCGGAGATTACACAGAAGTGACGCCAGGAAGACCAACCATTGCTCACCACCGCCACCCTTTTGACAGCGTCAAAAATCCGATAGGCAACAATAAGTCTGACCCTTTCACGCAGTGTGCAGTGAACATTATCACAGCGGCTGAGCAACAGACAATGAACTATTATATGAACATTGGAGCTTTTTATAAAAACCAAAAAGGCAGAGAGCTCTACACGGAAATTGGAATGGTTGAAGAGCAACACGTTTCTCAATATGGCAGTTTGATTGACCCAAATCCAAGCTGGTTTGAAATGTGCTTGATGCATGAATATATTGAGTGTTATCTTTATTATTCCATGCTCAACGATGAAAGCAATCCGAATGTAAAGAAAATTTGGGAGAGATTTTTGGAGCAAGAGATAGCTCACTTGCACGCCGCAGTGGAAAACTTGAAAAAATATGAAAACAAAGATTGGCAAGAGGTCATTCCGAAAGGAGAATTTCCAGAGCTTGTCAAATTTAGGTCTAACATTGACTATATAAGAAAAATTTTGAAAGGCACTGTCACAAAGACAGCCAACAGAGAAAGTTATGTTGAGTTAAGCAAGCTCAAAAGCACAGCAGACTTTTTCAAATATCAAAAGAAAGTCAACACAAAGCCAGAAGATGTGGCAAGCCATAAAGTTATTGTCGACCACATCAACCAATTTGGAGAAGATTATCGTTTTGAAACAAAACCAAATCCGGTTGACGAACTTAAAGACCGAACAACTGACAATATTTCTCTTGGCAGAGTGACAAAATAAAAAAGAACGCAGCGTTCTTTTTTATTTTGTCTTCACAAATTTTTGATAAGCCTTCCACACTTTTTCTTCAAGTTCTTCTGGAGTTTTGTTTGAACTGTCAATCACAAAATCAAAATTTGACAAATCGGATAAATCGGCGTTGTAAAGTTTCTTGTATCTGTCCACTTCCAGCCTTTCTCTGTTTAACAAACTTTCTTTCGCAGCTTTCAAATCCGAAAATTTTTCTTTGCCTTCACGGTCAGAATTTACAAGGCGTCTTGCCATTTCTTCATCGTTTAAATCGACAAACACTTTGAAAGATTTTGGAACAAAATGCCATGCCATGCGGCTGTCAAAAATGACATTCTCTTCAGCCAATTCTTCTCCGAGCTTTCGAGTTTGATTGTCTATAAAAAAATCAAAAGATGGGTCTTTCATGCAATAAGCGTTGAATTCTTCTGCGCTCATGTTGCGTTTTTTTGCTTCTTCTTTGAAAATGTCTCCGACGCCAATTCTTTTGAAATTGTGTTTTTCGGCAATAAGTTTTGCAATGGTTGATTTTCCGCTGCAAGGTCTGCCAGTTATTGTGATGTTCATATTCTTCCTTTTTTCGATGATAGCATAACAAAAACATATTTCAAAACAAATTGTTGAAAAAAGATTGAAGTTTTTTGTTGAATGTGCTAAAGTATAAAAGAAAGGAGATAAGAAAATGCGTTCATGTGAAGCTACTGGAAAAAATATCGAACAGGCCATTCAAAACGCGCTTTTGGAACTTAAAGCTGCAAGAGAAGACGTTGACATCAAAATTTTGAGCCAAGGCGGTTTTTTGAAAAAAGCCAGAGTTGTTGTTTCAATTTCTGAAGATGCGCTTGACAAGTATGAAAAAAGAGAAAAACTTAAAGAAACTTTGGCAAAAGAAGAAAAGCAAGGTCCTGAGGAAGAATTTGTTGAAACGTTTATAAAGAAAAAAGTTGAAGTTGTTGAAAAAGAAGACCACAAGCCAGTCAAAATTTTTGCAGATGAAGAATACATTTCTGCTCCAGCAACGGAAACATCTGAAAAACACGAGAAGAAATTCAGCGGAGAAGAATTTTTAAATGGTGTTTTAAAAAGTTTGGATTTGGAAGGCAACATTGAAAAGACTGAAGATGAAAAATTTGTTCGTTATCACTTAAGCGGAGAAAATTTGAACGATTTGATTGGTCATCATGGCGAATGTATGCTTTCACTTTCTTATCTTATGAGCTTGGTTTGCAAAACCGAAGACAGAAAGAGAATTGTGCTTGATGTGGAAAATTATCGCGAAAAAAGAGAAGAATCTTTGACAGCTTTGGCAAAGAGAATTGCAACCAAAGTGGCAAAAAGCGGAAGGTATTATAAATTTGAACCTATGGATGCCAGCGAAAGAAAGATAATCCACACAGCTCTTCAAGATGACGACAGAGTGACAACGTTGAGCAAAGGTGAAGAACCGCACAGATATTTGATAGTTTTTCCAAAAGAATACAGAGATTAAACGGCAAAGCTTTTGCCGTTTTTTTATTTCGTTATTGTTTTTTTGTTTTGATGTGCTATAATAACTATTATGGAAGATACAATTGCATCAATTTCAACTCCTATTGGAAAAGGAGCTATAGCTATTGTCAGAATGAGCGGAAAAGATGCCTTGTCTGTTGCGCTTAAAGTTTTTCACACCAAAAATGAAAAAATTGAACCGAGATTTATGCACTTTGGCAAGCTCAAACTCGATGACGGCTTTGAAGAATGTTTGATGGTGTTTTTCAAAGCACCTTTTTCTTACACTGGAGAAGACATTGTTGAGTTTCAAGTGCATGGTGGTGTTTTGCTTGCGCAGAAGGTTTTGGAGGTTTGTTTGAAAAATGGTGCAAGATTGGCTGAACCCGGAGAGTTTTCTAAGCGAGCATTCTTGAATGGAAAAATAACTTTGGACAAAGCGGAAGCAATCATTGGAGAAATCAATGCCGAAACAGAAGGCGAACTTAAAAGCAGTTTGCAGGTCACAAACGGCAAACTTTCCGCTTTGATTTTAAAGGAGCAAGAAAAGCTTAAACTTATGCTCGCCGAACTTGAAGTCGGGATGGATTATCCTGAAGAAACAGAAGAGCTGAACTTGAAACTGGACATCTCTTCGCGCTTGAAACAGGTAAAGAAACAGCTAGAAAAAATCATCGATGATGCAAGCAATGCTAAATATCTCAAAAACGGCGTCAATGTTGCACTTGTTGGCAGAACCAATGTCGGAAAGAGCAGTCTTATGAACGCTCTTCTTGGAGAAGACCGCGCAATCGTCACTGCGGTCAAAGGCACGACGCGAGATAGCATCACAGAAAGCTTTTTTTATAAAGGCATAAAAATCAACCTTATCGACACCGCAGGAATAAGAGACACGGATGATTTTGTGGAAAGCATTGGCATTGAAAGAAGCAAACAGAAATTGGAACAAGCCGATGTTGTTTTGTTTGTGCTTGACGGAAGTGAAAAAGAGACTGCGGAAGACAAAGAAGTTGAAAAGCTGTTGAAAGAAAAGAATAAAAACGTTTTGATTGTTGTAAACAAAATTGATAAGAAAAGAATTTTGCCAAAGAAAGAAAACGAAATTGAAATTTCTGCTTTGACAAACAAGAATGTTGATGCGCTCAAACAAAAAATTGTTGAACTTGTCATCAAAAACGAAATCGATTTCAATAACTTGATTTTGACAAACGAAAGACAAGTGCAAATTTTGGTCGATGCCAAACAAAAGTTGGAAGATGTGTTGGCAAAAGACCACTTGACGCTTGATATTTTGACGATGCTCATAAAAGAAATTTGGCAAACTCTGGGAAGGATAACGGGAAACACAGAAAATGAAGATATAATTGACCTTATTTTTTCAAAGTTCTGTTTAGGGAAATGATATGGAAAAACAAGCTGAAAAATTTGATGCGATTGTGATTGGTGCTGGGCATGCTGGTTGTGAAGCAGCCCTTGCTTTGTCACGCACTGGAAACAAAACCTTGCTTTTGACAATAAGCTTGGACGCAATCGCGTTTCTTGCGTGCAATCCTTCCATTGGCGGAACGGCAAAAGGGCAATTGGTCAGCGAAATCGATGCGCTTGGTGGACAAATGGGCATTGTGGCGGATAAAACAGCGTTGCAAATAAGAATGCTAAACCGCGGCAAAGGTCCTGCTGTTCAAAGTTTGAGAGTGCAGTCAGACAAAAACGCTTATCATCAAGAGATGAAAAAAGTTTTGGAGAACGAACCAAATCTTTTTATCAGGCAAGGTGAAGTCGACAGCATAGAAATCAGCGGTCATGAAAAAATTGTCACAACGCACTTGGGTTTGCAATACGTTGCAAAAAGCGTTGTTCTTGCCACAGGCGTTTATCTGAAAAGCGAAATAATCATTGGAAGCAGCAGAGAAGCGACGGGGCCAAATGGATTTAAAAGAAGTTCGACTTTGTCAGAGAGTTTGCAAAAACTTGGCATAAAACTTTTGCGTTTCAAAACTGGAACGCCAGTCAGACTTCACAAAAGAAGTGTAGATTTTTCTAAAATGGAAATTCAAGAAGGCGATGAAGATGTCTTTTCTTTTTCTTATATGACGGAAGGAAAGGTTGAAAACAGATTGCCATGCTATTTGACTTACACAACACCAAAAACTCATGAAATCATTCGAAACAATTTAGATAAAGCCCCTGCAATCTCTGGTGAAATCAAAGGAATTGGCCCAAGATATTGCCCTTCAATCGAAACCAAAGTTGTGAGATTTGCTGACAAAGAGCGTCATCAACTCTTTTTGGAGCCAGAAGCTTTTGACACAAAAGAGATGTATTTGCAAGGTTTCAGCACATCAATGCCTGCCGACATTCAAGTCGATATGGTGCATTCGGTGATTGGATTGGAAAAGGCAGAAATCATGCGAGATGCCTACGCAATTGAATATGATTGCATTGAGCCAACTCAGCTGAAAGCAACATTGGAACTTAAAACAATTCCTGGTTTGTTTTTTGCGGGGCAAATAAACGGAACAAGTGGCTATGAAGAAGCTGCCGCCCAAGGAATTATTGCTGGAATAAATGCCAGCCTTTACAACCAAAACAAAGAGCAACTCATCTTGAAAAGAAGTGATGCATATATTGGCGTTTTGATTGACGACATTGTCACAAAAGGAACAAACGAGCCTTATCGAATGATGACAAGCCGTGCTGAATATCGCCTTTTGTTGAGGCAAGACAACGCCGACATAAGATTGACAGAAATAGGCAGAAAAATTGGTTTGGTTTCAGATGAGCGCTACAACAAATTTTTATATAAAAAACAAAAATTGCAAGAAATTGAGCAAAAATTGCAAGAAAAATGCAAAATTAGCGAAAAATTGAAAGATTTTTATAAAAGTAACAACGAAACATTGCCAAAAGAAAGTGTAAAGTTTTGCGAAATGCTGAAGCGAAACAATATTGACATTTACAAAATTGATGATGAATTTGGACTTTTTTCAGAAGACGAAAAACCATTTTTGGAATTTGTCAACACAAAAATCAAATATGAAGGCTATATAAAACAACAAGAAGAAGATGTTGAAAGAATGTTGGCAAACGAAAACGTGCCAATTCCTGAAAATTTTAATTATAAAAAGCAAAAAGGCTTGCGTGCAGAAGCGATAGAGAAGCTAGACAAAATCAGACCGCTAAATCTTGGTCAAGCTTCGAGAATTTCTGGTGTTTCCCCTGCCGACATTTCAGTTTT
>CAJLLK010000039.1 GCA_905207515.1 uncultured Christensenella sp.
CCGTTCGCGTCAAGCTGTTTGTTCTTATGGCGGTTGGCACGCCATGGTAAACCGTCTGAGCACTTGGCACCGTTCCGCCTGTGTTCCCATTTCCGTTATATGTCAGCGTGTAGCCCTGTTTAAGCGTAAGAGTAATAGTCGCATCTCCTTTTGGAATCCACTGAATTGATAAAGTTCCATTAGTTGAAGATTGTGACGCAGTTGAAGTAATTGAACTATTAGAAACTGAATTAACACTTATCTGCAAATAATTGGTCGAAGCAGTTGAAAAAGTCACAGTTTTTACTATACTAGAGTATGTTGCTGAAATGGTAAATGGAAGAAAATATCCAGAAGCTGGTGTAGAAACATTTGAAACTGTTGTGCCCGGTGCTGTTACTCTTAAGCTCTGCCCAGTTGAGTGATAACTATAATAAATCACTTCCAATGTGTATAAATCTGGCTCCCACTGGGCATAAAGATTTAGTGAACCCGCCGACACATAAGTCGTGTTCATTGTATACGAACCGCCTGCCGTAAAACTAGTTCCGGAGCCACTTGCTATTGTGTTCCAACTATCAAAAGTATGCCCCGTTCTTGAAAAACCAAGAGACGTAGCGGTTGGCATTGAGTAATCTAAACCGAAAACGGCATATCTAGTTTGCGGGCTTGTTCCGCTCGTGTGCCCATTTCCACTAAAACTGATCGTCACTCGTTGTCGTGAATAAATGTAATAAGTCGTTGTTGAAGAGCTGGAGGAAATGGTTCTTGAGTAAGTGTTCAAACTTGACGAAGTTGTTAAATTTGATGCAGAGCCAATATAATAATCATAAGATGTGTTTGATCGCGTTGCAGTGATTGTTGCAGACGTTCCCGCGTTTAATGTTAAAGTTGCCGTGCTGCTTGGTGCTATTGACGTTTTGCTTAATGTTCCGCTGGATGTTGTTATGGAAATATTTGAAGAAGAAGAACCATAATTGTAATATCTAATCGTAAAAGTTTTTGTCCACTTTGCATAAAGTGTGTGATCATAACTTCTTGTGTTTGTTGTGGAAGAATATATTCTGGTCGCGTAAGAAGTGGATGTATACCAGCCACCAAATGTATAACCAGATCTTGTTGGGGTTGGCAATGTTCCATAAGTCCTGTTGTAAGGCACATATTTTGTGGCTGTGCTTCCAGAGCCAGTCCAGTTTCCAGTTGAAGTTGACGGAATTGTTCCGCCATTTGCGTTCAGCGTGACAGTGTAAGCTCTTGTCCATTGAGCTTCAATGATAACGCCCCGAACAAAGCCGCCATTATTAAGAGACGGCACAGATGTATTTGCGGTGACAGATTGTCCCACAGTCAAATATCCATGCCCATCGGCTTGTTTAACAACCCAACCATCAAAAATATATCCCGTTCGGTATGGATCATCTGGAAGATACATGTTGAAAACATTTAAACCTTGGCTGGCATTTGTAGAAGTTATTCTGACAATATAAGTCGACAATGCTTCTTTTGCTGCCAGTTCAACACTCGTTTCAATGTCTACATTGTTTGAAACTGTTTCTTGCCCAAAACAGCGACGATATTGCACATAGCCACTGCTAAGGCCGGTTGTCATTCTGCACCAGCCATCCATAAAGCATCCATGATTTGAATAGTAATATGTGTAACCATTATATGTGAAGCTCCCCAAAGCATCATGAACTTGATTGCAATGAGAACAACGATATGCCACAGCAGATGATGTCCTTCCAACCAACAGTGGACCTGTGTAGTCCGATGTGAGAACATATCCCACATAAGCTGAACCATTATAAGCTTTTGTATAATTTCTGCCAGCAAGATTGCAGACCAAATCATTCATATCCCATAGATAAATTTGGTTTCGATTCATTGGCTCTGTTGCCGATGAGTTTAAATATTTATCTCCTTGCAGCAAATATCCATCTGAACCTGTGAAAGCCCCACCATTTGCGTCAAAAACTATGTATTGCTCTAAATACCCGTTATTATTGACAGGAGAACCGTAATCATCATAGTCATAACCGCCCGTTGTGGCGGGAATTTCATAACTAAACAAAGGCGTGGTGTCTTGACTTTCTATATCTTCTTCAGGGAAATCTAACGAGCCGTCTTCTCCATCATCGCCCGTTTCACTTTCTTCGGTCTGTTCGGTCTGATTTTGAGACGAACCGCCGCAGCCCGACAATAAAATTGAACCGCCCGTCATGAAAGACAACCCCAAAAACACGACAAAAAGAGACAGAAAAATCTTTTTCATGCTATTATTATACATAACAATAATTTTTTTACAAACAAATTTGGTTATTATTTATCTTTTTCATCCTCTTTTTTGTAAAACATTTTCAAAAATGGCACTGTCCACCTTGGTGCTTTCACACAAATTATTCTGATGTTTGATTTCTTTTCTTTTTCCATAATATCTTTTATGCCTACATATGCAAATATGTGCAAAACATTTAAACTCAAAATTTTATGTCTTATTGCGTCAAAATTTGACAAAATAGTTAAAATTTTTTAACTATTTGCTAGACTTTTTCTTTGAAAATGCATATAATTTTTCTTATGAAAAAAGAAAAGAAAATTTATGACAATTCGCTGCCAACTTACACAAAAGGCGAAGAAATTTTCAATGCTGTCACCCACATTGTTGGTGGTGGATTTGCTATCATTTTTTTGATTGTTGGAGTTGTTTTTGCACACCTGCATTTGAATTGGGTCGGCGTTTTGAGCATGTATATCTACGGTTTCTGCATGATAATCGCCTACACAATGAGTGCAATTTACCACTTTTTGAGACCAAACCAAGCAAAAAAAGTTTTCAGAATTTTTGACCACTGCTCGATTTTTCTGCTGATTGCCGGCACTTACACGCCATATTGCCTGATAACTCTTGCCCCTGCACCCGCTTGGGGTTATTCAATTTTGGCGCTGGTGTGGAGTTTGTCAATTTTGGGAATTGTCTTAAACGCCATAAACATGCACAAATGGAAAGTTCTTTCCATGATCTTGTATCTTGCACTTGGCTGGTGCATTGTGATTGCAATTGTCCCGCTCTTGGAATATCTTGAACCAGCTGGCTTTTGGTGGCTGCTTGCTGGCGGAATTTCTTACACAGTTGGCGCCGTCTTTTTTGGATTTGGACACAAAGTGCGTTACATTCACAGCATCTGGCACCTTTTTGTTTTGTTTGGTTCCATTTTGCAGTTTGTTTCGATTCTGTTTTATGTCATTCTGTAAATTTATCTTTTTCTTTCTGTCACAATCCACTGATCATCTTCAAAAAACAAATCCTTGCCTGGTCGCAATTTTCGGCTGATTTTTTCGTCACCAAAACCACAATCTTGAATTTGATACCATTCCGTAGCCACTCTCTTTGTGACATCGTAAGTTTGTTGCATCAATTTTTCTGAACGACTTTTCTCATCTGGCAAACTTTTGTCAGCATAAATTGGCGAGCAAATGGCAAAATAAAGTCGATATTTAAATTTGCCGTTGCGTCTCTTTTTTCGTTTGAACAAAAGCACCATCGGCAAAACCGGAACATCATTTTTGACCGCCATGGAAAACGCCCCACGTTTGTAAGGTCTGATTTCTCTGTAATACGGCCACAATGAGCCTTCTGGATTGTAAAGAATTGGTTTGTTTTTCTTTAAAATGTCGCCCAAATCTTGATTAAACTTTCTTGTGCCAGAAATGCTTGTTGCTGGAATCGGAATTCCACCCAATGACCTTAAGAAAAAGCCTATCATCGGTCTTTGAATGTTTTGTTGCAATGTTGTGAAGTAAATTTTTCGCCAACAAAACAAATTTGTTCCAATGCTGACATCGTCAAACAGATGAACATGGTTGCAAGTCATTATAAAAGGCTTGCCTTTGAGTGCATTTTTGTTTTTGCCACCAAAGGTTCTCATCTTAAAATTCAAAACCATGAATGGATTGAAAAAGGTTATTGCCAGTCCCCTAAAAAAAGCCGCCCACATGCGAAAAAAGATATTTCTTGGTCTGAAATTATATGTGTCATCAAACTTAACCTTTCTGGTCGTGTTTTTTATCTCTAAAACATTTTCATCCACCTTGTCGGGACGATTTATCCCGTCTTTATCAATCATTTCCAAATTCTCCAAAACCAGTTGTTTTTATTTTCATTTTACTATCAAAAGAAAAGTCAATCAGTTGTTTAAGCTTTCAGCTTAATTTTATGCTATAAATTGCTTAATTTGTTGAGAGAATTGTTGTGATTTTTGGCTTGTTTTGTTGAATTTTAAAACAAAAACCTTTTCCTTCTCATAGATAAATATGTAGGAGAATTTATGGGAAATTATTTTGGAACTGACGGCGTCAGAGGAGAATTTGGAAAAGCCATTTCTTGCGACATTGCTTTCAAGATTGGCAACGCTCTTTCTCAAATCAAAACCAATCCAAAAATTGTTGTTGGGCATGACACTCGCCTGTCAGCAGACGCTTTGTGTCTTTCGGTCTCCGCGGGCATTGTTCAAGGTGGCGGAAGCGTTTTTAATGTTGGAATTATCCCAACTGCTGGGATTTCATTTTTGGTGGAAAGTGAAAATTTTGATTTTGGAATTATCGTGACAGCCTCACACAACCCGCCAAATTTCAACGGCATAAAAATTTTTGACAGTTCTGGAAGAAAGCTTTCCGAAAGCGAAGAAGATTTTTTGGAAGACTTTTTTCAATGCAACTATACCGCCGAAAAATGCGGAAAGTTTGTTTGCGACGAAAGTTTGCAGAAAAAATATCTCGACCATCTCAAAAACAGTTCTCACGTCACCCTTGATGGCATGAAAATTTGTCTCGACGCAAGCAACGGAGCCAGTTTTGCGATTGCTCCAAAGGTTTTCAAAAATTTGGGTGCAGCAGTCGCAAAAATCGCTTGCAAAAACAAAGGCGAAAAAATCAATGTCAACTGTGGGTCGCTGCATATTGAAAACTTAGCAAAAAAAATCAGCAAAACAAATGCTGATGTTGGTTTTGCGTTTGACGGAGATGCAGACAGAGTGGTCGCCATAAGCAAAAGTGGCGAAGTTTTTGACGGCGACAAATTGCTTTACATTTTGGCAAAAGACATGAAAGAAAAAAGTCTTCTTTTTGCCAACACCGTGGTGGGAACAAGCCACACAAACAGCGGAATTATGGTCGCATTAAATCGCCAAAAGATAAATCTCATTCGCACCGACATCGGTGACAAATATGTGATTGAAGCAATGGAAAAAATGAACTTATCTCTTGGCGGTGAACAATCTGGACACATTATCATCAAAAATTATGCTCAAACTGGCGACGGAATTTTGACCGCAATAAAAATCTGCGAAATCATGAAAGAAACTCAAAAAAGTTTGGATGAACTTTTTGACGCAAATCTTATTCCGCAAGAAAACATAAATGTTTCGGTGAAAGACAAAATCAAAATTTTGAACAACGAAAATTTAAAAATTTTGACCAATCAAATCGCCAACGAAATTTCGCCTGCTGGCAGACTGCTTGTCAGAGCAAGCGGAACAGAAGACAAAATCAGAATTATGGTGGAACATCCAAACAAACAAAAAGCCAAAATTTTTGCAAACCAAATCAAATCTCTGATAGAAAAAATATAACCGAGAGAATCTCGGTTTTTTTATGCTTTTTCGCCATCCATTTGGTCAGTCAAAATTTTCAAAATCTTGTCCATTTTTTTGCTTTCTTTCTTGTCGAGGCTGCGTTTCAAGTCGTTTACAATCACATAGTCTTCTTTGTTTTCATAAAAATCATAAAATTTTTGCGTTGGCACCAAAATATATTCTCTGCCGTCTTTTTCTGACTTTTCTTTTGTGATAAACCCTTTCTTGATGAGCTGTTTGACTTTGTAAGTTGCGTTTGGAGAAGAAATGTCTAAAAAGTTTGCAAACTGCGAGATAGTTGGATTTCCCATAAGATAAATGCATTCCAAACAAAAATACTCAGAAGAAGACAGTGCCTCTTCTTTGTCTTTTATTCGGCTGAACATGTTTTTGTAGATGACCAGCTTGATTTTTTTATAAAATTTGTTTACAGACTTTTTTAATTTCATGTCCCCTCTTGTCTAGACATTTTAACACAAAATTGGGCAAAAACACAAGCAAAAATTTAAATAATTTTAAATAATTTCTATCGACTTTGAAAACAAAATCTTGAACAACTTTCAAAAATTTATTGATTTTTTGCTTTCAAGATGATAAAATAAAAATTGCAATGGTCCCATGGTCAAGCGGTTAAGACGCCGCCCTCTCACGGCGGAATCAGGGGTTCGATTCCCCTTGGGACTACCAATTTTCAAAATAAAAGGCCTAAACAAAATAGTTTAGGTCTTTTTTTAGCTGTGAAAATTTGATTATCTTTTTGAAATTGGCTTTCCGTCTTCAAAGGCGTTTCCAACAACATCGCCCAAAACAATATATTTGTTGTTTGCTGCGTCAAAAGTGATTGGTTGAAGTTTTTTAACGTCAATTTTTCCATCAGTCAAAATGCTTTCATCTGCAGAAACATTGACGATTTCGCCTGTCATAATCCCCGTGTCGGCGTTGTAAGAAACAAGTTTGCATTCCAAAGCCAAAGGAAGCTCGTTGATGAGTGGAGCATCCACAAATGCACTTTTTGTTGTTGTAAAGCCAGCTCGTTTCAATTTGTCAGGCACATTGTTTGCTGAGACAATGCCGACATAATCACACTGCGCAACATATTTTGCCGTTCCCACCGAAACAGTGAACGCCTTTTTGTTCAAAATGTTTTTCACTGTCTTGTGACAGCACTCAAACACATTGAAATTTGATTGTAATCTGAAATTCCGCCCCAAGCTGCATTCATGGCATCTGGCGTTCCGTCTTTGTCGTAACTTGCAATAATCAAAACAGGCTGTGGATAAAGCCAAGTTTTTGAACCAAAATTTTTTCTCATAAATTTTTCTCCTTTTTCAATTGTTTTTCAAATGCACATATATGATATAACTTTTTTTCAAAAAATAAAAATATTTCTCAAAATTTTTGATTTAAATTGACATTTTTAAACAAAATATTTATAATGAATTTATGTTTTATGACAACTTTTCAGAAGACCAAATATGCGGATTGTTTACTCCCTGGCATTTTTTTGCGATAGCAATGTTTTTCTTGTTGTTGACGTTTGCATTGGTTTTTTCTCGAAAAATGACGCCGAAACAGATAAAAATCACACTTCTTGTCATAGCAATCGTCGTCACCGTCATGGAAATTATCAAAATCGCCTTGAGAATTTATAAAAACGACAGTCTTGATTCTTGGATACCTTTATATTTTTGCAGCATTTTTCTCTTTGCAATTTGGCTTTCGCTTTTCAAAAACAAACATATCAAACTTTTAGGACAAGTTATGGTCGTCTTTGGTGGAATTCTGCCTGCAATCAGCTTCATATTTTATCCATCAACTTCGCTTATGATTTTTCCAATTTGGCATCCTGGATCAATACATAGTTTGCTATATCATTGGTTAATGCTCTATGCTGGTTGTCTAACTTTGAAAATTTATCAACCAAAAGCTGTTCACTTTTTATATTATTTTGGTTTTGTCACGGTTTTCACCATTGTGGCAGCAATTGTCAACCATTTTTGCGGCACAAACATGATGTTTTTAAGCAATCCTTTTGGCCTTGATATCTTGCAAAGCATTTACAACGTTTCCAAACATTTATATGCATTCTTAGCATACATCGCTCAAGCAGTTGTCGTCTTTTGGATTGAATTCGGAATTTTTAAACTTATCTTCTATCTCAAGAAAAAAATCAAACAAAAACACAATAGAAACACAATAAAAGGAAATGAAAACAATGAACTTATTTAAATATTTCTTCACAAACAAAGCATATCTCCCAAGCGACCTGCCAGGAAAACTTTTTTCGCCGTTACATCTTGTTTTTATGGTTTTGCTGACAATAACTGTTCCTCTTTTGGCATTTTTGTTGCGAAAAATGGACAAAAAGAAGATGAAAATTCTTTTTATCGTCTTGTGGGCAGTGATGACCACGCTGGAAATCGTGAAAATAACTTGGGAAAGTCTGACCAATCCAAACGGTTTTGAAGTCACTGGAATTTTGCCGCTCTATATATGCAGCATTTTCATGTATGTTATGCCGTTTGCAGTGTGGGGGGGGGAGGAATCAAGCCTTCTCAGACGCTCAGCGTGTAGTTTTCTATGCACTCTAAACTTGATCGGAGGTCTTGTAAACTTTGTTTATCCAGTAAATGTGCTGTCTTCTTATTCTTGCATTTCATTTGCAGGGATGCACACACTTTTCTATCACGCGACCATGGTTTTTGTGGCACTTTTGATGTTGTTCTCAGGCTATTATAGCTTCAAAAACATAAAAGACGCCATTTTGGCATTCATTCCACTTTTTATCGTTTCAATTCCAGCAAACATCGTAAATTTTATCTATAACTGTTCCTACATGTTTTTCAGAGGCGGTTTTCCATTCTCACTGATTTCTGACCACATGCCAGAATGGCTTTGGGTTATCGTTTTATATCTGGCTTATGCGCTTATTCCATTTTTGTTTTACCTGCCATCATACATACACCAAAAAGTTAAAAGAAGAAAAATGGACACGACAGAAAAAATTATTGAAATTATAAAAAATTCTTAAAAAATAATAAAAAAA
>CAJLLK010000040.1 GCA_905207515.1 uncultured Christensenella sp.
CCATTACCCAAATCAGAAAACCATGTATCTTTTTCATTTGGTAATTTTTCTAACTGTTTTTTTAATATTTCATATTCTTCATAACTTTCAGATTCTTCATAAGTGTATTTGCCTTTACCTAATCTAGTTACACCTACATTAAAGTCTCCACCCATAATAATTAATTCACTTGGGTCAATTTTTCTTATTATTCTGTTTATTTCCTTTGCTGCCAAAACTCTTTCATCTTGATATGTTGATAAATGCACAGAAAATAAATTTATTTTAGTAGTTCCAAATGAAATTCTATTACATAAAATTCCTCTTTGCTCATGATTTATATCAGTAAGAGGCATTAAGTAATTGGTTGAAAAAGAAATAGGAAATCTACTAATAATTCCATCTCCATAATATCCTTCTTCTAATGTAATATTACTTTCCATTGAGCAATAATATAAACCAATTGCTTTACTAAATTCTCTAATTTGATTTCTATCTCCTGCTCTTTTAGTGTACATATCTACTTCTTGTAGAAAAACTATATCTGGATTATAATTTTTAATAACCTCAGCTTGTCTTTGTAAATCAACTATTCCGTCCATTCCTTTTCCATGTGCAACATTAAAAGTAATAATTTTTAAAATCATCTTTTCACCCACTTTTTTTATATTAGCATTATATCAAATTTGCCATTTATAAACAAGTGTATAACAATAAAAAACGAGTAATTTGAAATTACATTTCAAATTACTCGTTCTTTTCTATGCAACAAATTTAAGTTGCTCTGAACTTTGCATATTAGCAAAATTATTTTCTTTATTATCCATTAATTTGTTTTGCAACTTCTTCAGCCAAATTGTCGTTTCTTTTTTCCATTCCTTCGCCAAGTTCAAAGCGAACAAATCTGCGGATAGAAATTTTTTCGCCAATTTTCAAAGTTGCTTCAGTCAAAAGGTCTTTGATTGTGACGTCAGGATTTTTCACGAAATGTTGGTTCAAAAGGCAAACGTCTTCATAAAACTTCTTAACTCTTCCTTCAACCATTTTTTCAACAATTGCAGCTGGCTTGCCTTCGTTGAGCGCCTGGGCACGCAAAATTTCTTTTTCGTTTTCAAGTTCTTTTGGGTCAACTTCAGCTTCGCTGACATATTTTGGGTTTGCAGCAGCGATGTGCATTGCAATGTCTTTTACCAAAGTTTGGAAATCGTCGCTCTTTGCAACAAAGTCTGTTTCGCAGTTGACTTCGACCAAAACACCAATTCTGCCGCCCATGTGGATGTAAGAAGCCACCAAGCCTTCAGAAGCAATTCTTCCTTGTTTTTTGTCGACAGCCTTAAGTCCTCTTTCTCTCAAAAGAACAATGGCTTTTTCAAAATCTCCATTGGCATCAGAGAGTGCCTTTTTGCATTCCATCATGCCAACGCCTGTTTGTGCTCTAAGACGAGCAACATCTTGTGCAGTGAAACTCATAACAAATTCTCCTTTCAAAAATTTTATTCAGCTTTTTCTTCTTTAGCTTCAGTTTTTTCTTCAGTTTTCTGTTCTTCAGTTTTTGTTTCTTTCTTTGGAGCTGGTTTCTTTTTAGGTTTTCTTGCTTTTTTAACTTCTTCGCCAGCTTCAGCGATTTCCACACTTGGCTTTGCTTGTTCAAGCAAGCTTTCAAGGTCAACAGCTTCGTCGGCATTTTCTTGTTCGTCTTTCTTCATCGAAACGCCTTCTCTTGCTTCGATAACAGCGTCAGCGATTGCACTTGCGATAAGTTTGACAGAACGAATGGCATCGTCGTTTCCTGGAATGACAACTTCAACACCAGATGGGTCGCAGTTTGTGTCAACCAAGCTGACAACAGGAATTTTCAAAATGTTTGCTTCATGAACGCAAATTTTTTCGTTTGTTGGGTCAACAACAAAGATAACGCCTGGAAGTTCTCTCATTTCTTTGATGCCGCCCAAGTTTTTTTCAAGTTTGTCTCTTTCTTGTTTCAAAAGAGCAACTTCTTTCTTTGGCAACAAATCAAATTCGCCAACTTTTTCCATTTGATTGAGTTTGTTGAGCCTTTCAATTCTGTTTCTGATGGTTTTGAAGTTTGTTAAAGTTCCACCAAGCCAACGAGTGTTCACATAAAACATCCCGCATCTTTCTGCTTCTTCTTTGATAGCTTCTTGAGCTTGTTTTTTTGTTCCCACAAAAAGCACGCTCTTTCCGCTTGCCACAACATCACGAACAAAACTGTAAGCCTTGTCAACTTGTTGTGATGTGAGTTCCAAATTGATGATATGAATGTCATTTCGAGCAGTAAAAATGAATTCTTTCATCTTTGGGTTCCACTTTCTGGATTGGTGACCAAAGTGAACACCAGCTTCCAAAAGTTGTTTCATTGAAATAACTGACATAAATTTAACCTCCCTTGTTTTTTGTCTTCCCCATGCGTTTTAACTCTCACAGCCAACCCAAAAATGTTTAACATTCTTTTGCCAACAAACAAATTCAAAAGAAAAATCAAAAACAATTGTTTGAAAGCGTTCAGGCAACGGGCTCTGAAATGGTCGCTCGGGTGTTTATTTGTCTTCAATGACCTTGCAAGTATAACACAACAAAAACAAAAAATCAAGCAATTTGGCTTGACTTATTTGAATTTTTTAAAGTTTTTATTTATGATAGCTTTTTCCGTTCAAAATTGTGAAACTGCGATAGATTTGTTCCAAAAGCATGATTCTGAAAAGGTTGTGCGGAAAAGTCATTGGCGAAAACGAAATTTTTTGTTGGCAAAAGTCTTTCACTTTTTGGCTGACGCCGTAAGATCCGCCCACAACAAAAGTGACTGTCGAATTTTTTTGCATGATTTTGTTTAAGTTTTCGGCAAATTCCACGCTTGACATTTCTTTTGAATTTATCTCGCACAAAATGCAATGCCCTTTCAACTTTTTCAAAATTTCTTCGCCTTCTTTTTCCAAAATCGTGTCAACATTTTCAAGTTGGTTTTGTTCTTTGACTTCCAAAATTGAAAGTTTGCAAAAGGCTGAAAGGCGTTTGAGATATTCTGCTTGCTCTTCTTTGGAAAATTTTTCTTTCAAATTTCCGACACAAACGATGTTGATTGAAATCATAACAACCCCCAAATGAAAGTCATGATTGTGATGATTGCAGAGAGTGCAAACGAAGCCCAAAGAAAGATTTTGCTTTTGTTTTCAAGTGATTTGTCTGTTTTTTGAAAGAGAGAAACACTCTCCAAATTTTTACCGACGAACTCTGCCAAATCATCGGCGTTGACATAGATGATCTCTTTGCCGTCAGGCGTTTGGTTTGACGAATATTGGTTGTTTTTGATGTTTTCAATGTCGTTGAAATAACTTTGTCTGATAAATTTTGACGCAAGCTCTTTGTGTTTTTCGGCAAAATTGTAAGTGAAAGCATCTTTTATCAAAAACTTTGTCAGTTCCAGAGCAAAAATAAACAGCAAACAAAGCACCAACATAAACATCACAAAACCAAGCACAGGATTTTTGGTCAAGAATTCAGAAATTGCCACAAAAATGTTGCCTATTGCCCAACCTTTGTCTCTTGCAAACGAAAGAAAAACGCTGATACCGTTGTTCATGAAGTGAATGATGATGCAAGGATAAATCGAACTTGTGCACCAACACAAATATCCCAAAAACAAACCTATAATTGATGCATAGAAAAATTGTTCGATGTTCAAATGCAGAAGCCCAAACAAAAAGCCAGAAATCAGAATGCTCTTTTTCATGCCAAGGTTTGAGTTGCCTTTCAAAAGCAGCCCGCGATGAAGCGTTTCTTCGCAAATTGCCGGCAAAACAGCCGTGCAAAGAAGATTTAAAAGCAACACCCACCAAGTTGAAGGCAACGCCGACGAACTGGTCAAAGGTTTATAGCCAAAAAATTGAATTATAGAATTGAAAAAGCTGGAAACATAGACATTTAAAAAAAAGACTATAACCCCCAAAACTATGGCAACAAGCACAGATTTGTAGGAGATTTTTTTGAAGCTGCAAAATTTAAAAGTTTCTTTGACCGAACTTTTGCTGAAAATTTTAAACAAGAGAAGCGGCAAAAAAAGAAGCAGACCAAGTTGTGTTACAATGCTCAAAACATAGCCGCCGTAATCTCCCAAAAAAGAGAAAAGCCCAAAGTTTGAACATATCCTTATAACAACAAAACCAGCCACAACAACAAAATAAATTAAATTTGTGTAAAAATTGATTTTTTTGCTTCCTTCCATAGCTTCTCCGCTATTAGTATATTTGATTTTTCAGACAATTATAACACATCACATGGCAGCGTTCATCACAATAAACACAACCGCAACAACAATTCCAATCAAAATTGTGATTGGAAATTTTCCAATGCTCATCGGTGGAGCTTGATTGAGTTCGCCCTGTTTTTCCACTTCAATTTTTGACTGTTTTCGAAGATAAAATCTGTCAATAAGCCACAAAATCAAAAATGTTATGCCGGCAAGAGCAATCGCAATCAGCACAACCCACCAAGTGATTTCAAAATTGAGATTGATGACATTTATTTCTGACAGAAACGAAAGTGTCAGCGTGGCAAAATTGTTGAAAAAGTGGATTAAAATTGGATAGAGCAAATTGTTTGTTCGCTCAAATGTGAATGCAAGCACACAACCCAAAAGGAAAGGATAGATAAATTGTTGGATGTTTTGGTGCATAAGCGCAAAAAGCAACGCGCTCAAAAAAATGCTTGTCGTGCTGGAAAATTTTTCTTTCAGCCCTTGAAAAATAACCCCTCTGAAAATCAACTCTTCGCAAATTGCTGGTGCAACTCCCAAAATGAAGAGATTGGCAAAATACCAGCCCACAGTGTCAATCGGAAGGTTCAGCGTGCTTTGTTCAAAGCCCAAAACTTCAAACAATTTTCCAAAACAGCCTTCAATCAAAAGCACCAAGCCCAAAACGGAAATAATTCCGACCAAAGCCGAAAGAAACGATGTCCAAACATTGGCTTTTTTGAAAGAAATGTTGCAAGATTTTTGTTGAATGCGGCTTGCCTTGTTGTAACAAAGATATACACACAAAAAAACGACCTGCGTCAGAAGCGCATACGGAATTGTAAACCATAAATAATTGGCAAAGAGTTCTTCCAAAATTGTGCTGCCTTCAGGCGCAGTTATTCCGGCACCGTCTGCGATTGACATGCAGATAAAACAGAAAACAAGCCCAAAAGCAAGTGGCAAAATCAGTGCAAAAAGAAAGATGTTTCCCGCATCTTTGGTGGTGTAAAAATTTCGTTTTTGAAAAACATTTCTAAGGTCGTCTGAAATTTTTTCAGTTGTTTTTTTGCTCATAAAAAGTCCTTTGTTAACAATTTTTCTTAATGATATCACACAAAAAAAGAAATAACAAACAAAAACTGGACAAATCTGACAAAAAAGATTAAAATAAAAACATGAAAAATTTTATGGACGAAGCACTGATGCAAGCCGAAAAGGCGTTGAAGAATGATGAAGTTCCAATTGGAGCGGTCATTGTGCGCGACGGGAAAATCATCTCAAGAGGCTGCAACAAACGCGAAAAAAGCAAAAATGCACTTATGCACGCCGAAATGATTGCCATAGACAAAGCTTGCAAAAAATTGCACGACTGGAGATTGGAAAATTGTGAAATGTATGTCACGCTGGAACCTTGCCCGATGTGCGCTGGAGCAATTTTAAACGCCCGAATTGAAAAAGTTGTGTTTGGCGCAAAAGACAAGACTTCACAAGACGGTCTGTTTGAAAAAATTTTGACCAGCAACCGCCTCAATCACAAAACTGAATTTGTTCAAGACGCATCTTTTGAAGAAAAGTGCTCAAAAATTTTGACGCAGTTTTTCAAAAGCAAAAGAAAACCTTGATTTTTTCAATTTTTTGTGTTACGGTTAAATCAACAAAAGAAAAAAGGAGAAGATTATGGAAGTTAAAATTGTTGCATCGACAAAACTCGACTATGTTGCACCGAAAAAAGAATTTGACCAACTTGGCGGTTTGACTGCTGGAGTGTGTTATCTGCCTGACACAACCGAAAAGCTTTTCAGCGAGCCACAAGAAAAAACCGACAAAAGAATTGGCATGACAAAAGGCAGCGGACATCACAGCCCTTATGACCACGCTGTATTTACGCTGGAACTGGTCGGCATTCCAAAAATTGTCGCCATGACGCTGAATAACGAAAAAATGTATACAACAAGTGAAAAATCAGCGCGTTACAAGGTCATGAACGATGTTCCAGAAGACCAAAAAAAGCTCTACAACAAGTGGTTGGAAATTTTTAGCGAAGAAATTTCAAAAAAATATCAAGCCACCTATCCAGAGTTTTTTACCAACATAAAAATAACCAAATTGGCGCAAGAAAACGCTCGTTATTTGACTTCGATTTTCACGCCAACCACGATGGAATATACAATTTCTTATCGTCAATTCAACGTGCTTTATTCTTTAATCAAAAAAGAAATTGACCGCATTGAAAAAGAAGAAACTTCTGCGTTTTACAAACAATATTCGAAGGCGCTTCAAGAACTTGCCACCGCATTTGAAAGTGTGCCATATCTTGACAAAGACCTTTTTGACCAAAAGAACAGAAGTCTTTCTTTGATTGACCACAGTCGCCGCCCAATAATCAAACAATATGGCGATGTTTATCAAATTGCATACCTTGGTTCGTTTGCCCAACTTGCACAGGCTCAAAGACACCGAACGATAAGTTACAAGCTGAGATTTTTGCCAGAAAACAAATTTTATGTTCCACCAATTTTGAAAAGCGACCCGTCTTTGGTGCTGGAATGGAACGAAGATTGCCAAAAGTTGGCTGAAAGCTATCCACAAGGCTTGATGGCAGAAATCATCGAACAAGGAACGCTGGAAAATCTCGTTTTGAAAGCAAAAGAAAGAAAATGCACCTTTGCCCAACTTGAAATAGACAATCAAACGACTGCCAGCCTGCTTGAAATTTATGACGAACTGGAAAAAGCTCAACACCCAAGCGCTGAAGAGCTGAAAAAATATGCCAAAAAATCATCTCGTTGCACTTTTGGAGATTACAAATGCATCTCGCCTTGCAATTTCAAAGAAGGTGTTTTGGGAGAAAGAGAAATTTAAACAAAAAACTCTGCCGATTTGACAGAGTTTTTTATTTTTACAACAACTCAAACAACTTTTTCTTATATTCTTCTTCAGTAATAACGCCGTCGTCACGCATTTTTTTGAGTTCTTCAATTTTTTGTTTTTTTGCTTCATAAGCTTCTGACTGTTGTTTTTCAAATGCCGCCTGCTCTTTTTCTTCGTGTCGCAGTTCGCTTTTTGAATTTATGATGATGATGTCTGGAATTAACATTTCAATGAGAAGCAACAGCCAAGAAATCCATCCGCCACAGAAAACAACAATGATAACGCCTATGAAGTATGGAGTTTGGCTGGAACGGAAAAATTTGCCTTTTTTTCTAATTGAATAGAGCAAAAGCGAACTTCCAACCACACCAACAACAAATGAAAACACTGTGTAAAAAATGTTGTATGACATGCTGACAACAAAATAATATTCTTGATAATCAGGCAGCAAATCTTCATTGACCAACATCAAAATTGAAAGCACCAAGCTGATGGTCGTTTGAATAAGATTTATGATTGCCGCCGACATGATGAGATATCTTTTAGATTTGTTCATATACATAAAAAAGCTCTCCCTATTTGAATAGTATGTTATCATTTACCAAAAATATTGTCAAATTATTTTGAAAAAAAACGTTTTTGTAATAAAATGTTTTTCAGGGAGAATTTTATGAGAATTGAAAAAAGGATAATCGTCATCACTGGTGCTTCAAGCGGACTTGGCAAAGGTTTGAAAGAAATTTTCGAGAAGAAAGGCGATGTTGTGGTTGACGTTTCGCTTTCTGGAAGAGACTATCAGTGCGACGTGAGCGACTATAAAAAGTTGAGAGCCGTTTTTGAAGATATCTACAAAAATTATGGCGAAATTGACATGCTGATAACCTGCGCTGGCTATGGTGTGAGTGGAGCGGTCGAGCTTTTGAAAGAAGAGGCTTCAAAAAAGCAATTTGACGTCAACTTTTTTGGAACAGCCAACGCCTGCAAGTATGCCATTCCAATGATGAAACGAAAAGGAAAAATCATCGTTATCGCATCCGCTACAGCCATTTTTCCATTGCCATTCAAAGCCTATTATTGTGCCAGCAAAGCAGCGGTTGACAGTTTTGCACAAAGTCTGAGAATGGAACTTTCACAAACAAAAATTCAAGTCACTTCAATTTGCCCTGGCGATGTAAAAACAAAATTCACCGAAAATAGAGACAAAAATTATGAGACAAACGAGCGCTATGGCAAATCGGTCGAGCTTTCCACAAAGCCAACCGAAAAAACTGAAAACCGCAGAATGTCACCTGAATACGCTGTCAAAAAAATGTATAAAATCTGCGAAAAAAAGAAGTTGAAGCCAAGATATATTGTCGGAAAAGAATATAAATTTTTCAATTTTTGCAAAAAAATATTCACATTAAATTTTATTGATAAAATTGTGACAAAAATGTTTTATAAAAAAGAA
>CAJLLK010000041.1 GCA_905207515.1 uncultured Christensenella sp.
GGGAAAGATTGCAGTCGGCTTGGCTTCGACTTTGGTGGGGATGATCTTCGGGTTTTCTGGTTGCGGAATGGTTCCAACGCCGTCAAACACAACCAGTGACAGACCGACAACTGGCAGTTCTTCGTCTTCAATTGTGGGTGAAGACAGCTCTGTTGGCGATTCTTCAAGTTCAAGTGACTCAAGTTCGGTTGAAGAAGAAATGCCACTTGAACAGGTTCAAAACTTGATCGATGAGATGAGCCAAAACAACTATTCTTACATTCAAACGGAAGGGGATGAAGACATTGTTTATCAGATTGATGACAATGTTATGTTTGTAAGAAATGCCGACGAAGTGATTGGAGTCTATTATGTTGAAGAAAATGGCTCGACTTACACTTTGACTTACGACTCTTCTGACAGAAAATGGCACAAACAAGAGTTGCGCGAAGGAGCAAACTTCAGTTCTGTGATTTATGACCGTCTGATGTCGACGACATGGGAAGCTTACGACGAAGGCACAAACACCTTCACTGGTGTGACAACCAACAATCAAGAAATCGACTTGACAATAAAGACCAATAACACTTATATTTCAGGTGCGGTTGAAGGGCAAATTTATCAAGTGGGCGACACAGAAGTTGCATTGCCAGACAAATCAAACATTGTTGACCACACAGAGCCAGTTGTTGACGACGAAAACATCTATGAATATGTAAATGGCGAGAGAAAATATAACAACGCTCTTTTGATGGAAATTTTGGATGATTGGTTCAGAAACAGCGGATATCTTTCAAATACAAACTTTGGAATGGACATAGAATTTGTCAATGTGGTTTATGTGGATGCAACAGCTGACAGTCTTAAAGTCGTTTATGTGGATGAATTTAACGGAGCTCAACATCTTGAGTTTGATGAATTATTGCCAAAATATCTTGAAAACGATGATTTGCAGTCTAAAAATGCGTTTATTGACTTTTTGAATGAAAATTCAAATAACGACTCAACTGGTCGAATTTTTAAATATTATTATCCTACTATTGAACTGGAATATAGCACTTTCAAATGCACAGATGAGCAAAAAGAAGAATTTGACATCTTCACTCAGAGATTTTTTACAAGAATGGCCGAAAAAGGGATTCAAGGAGATAAAGTTGATGAAAATGGAAATTTGATTCTTGGCAGCATAAAGAATGATTTTCCAGAGACAAGACTGCCTGGTTTTGACCAAGCGAAAGTTCTTGCGGGTCTAAAATGTCCTGCAGGTGGGGTTTCTCCTGGTCTGGATATGGGGTATTGTAGAGGATGGTATCAATATTATCTGCTTGAATATAATGGTCAAATTGAATGGGTGAGAATGTATATTGTTTCCAACGTGCGTGCAGCAGAAGATGGCTATTTGTCAGATGAAAAATATAATGTTTTGCATGATTTTAAGAACGGCTATATGATTTTTTCTTGCGAAAGAACGCCAATTGACAATGAAGTGAAAAACTTCTATGAAAACGAAACGTCGACCACAAAGTCAGTCGATTTTGACCTTTCTGACAACAGAGAAAAGAGCAAAATCACATTTGTAGCTCAAGAAAAAAGCAAGGAATTGGTTTAATTCCTTGTTTTTTTTCTCTTTTTGTGATATCATAAAAACATGAAAAAGAAAAATATCTACAGATTTTTGTCGATTTTGTTCTGTTGTATGTTTTTGCTATTTACAGGGTGCATGGATGGAAACTCTGGAGATTTTCTTGATCCAGACAATCCAAAGGACCTTGCAGGAGTGAAGGTTTTGTCAAAACCTGCCAGCTATGATTTTGCTGAAGCGGTGGGGGATTTGGCTTCAGAATATTATTACAATCTTTTTGCCAGACAAATTGTTTTTGAACTTTATCATGCATATGAAGATAACTCTACAGATCCTGAAAGAACTAATATAATTTTTGCAGACGAAACAGATAACGGTTTTTTAAGCCAAGAGAACGGCATAACTTTTCCGTTTGTCGAAGGTGATTTAAATCAATATTATCTTTATGACAGCTTGAGATACACAATCACGAGCGTTGAAACAGTGAAAGACGTCAATGGAAACATCACAAATTTCATTTTGACTTTTGACACAAATTCTGCTTGGAATTGGACGATTGATGAAGCTGCTTATGGCAAAGAAAATTTCTTTTTGGCGGCAAATCAAACAAGCAATCAAATTGTTTCAGACTATCAAACTTCAAACAATGTTGTGACGGTGACAATAGACAACATAAATTTTTATAGCACTTGGCAAGACATTTATAATGATCAAATTTATCTTTCTTTGGTGCCTAACTTTGCGGAATTTTATGCACTTGAAAATGGTTTGGTGACACATACCGTTGACAAAGACGGAGAAGAATATATCGTCAATGATTATGGCATTTCGCCTTTCTATAAAGAAAACTTTGATTTGACAGAAGACGCGGTCAATTTCTTTCAAGATGCTGTCGAATATGCCACCTATCTGTTTGTTTTGGGGTATGACTATAATGACTATGTTGACGGAAGTGGACAAACTGTCAACGATGCTCCACTTTTTGAGTTTACGGTAGGATATACAAACGGCCTTGTCTCAGATTTGTTGGTGGGCGGCTGGGAAGACCAACCAATTTCAATTGTTGATGCGCTTGGTCGTGTGAAAGAACTTTATCAAGAATACGGCGGCTTTGTGGGCATAACCGACAAAAACAAAGAGCAAATCACAAACTTTATTTTGGACAAAATGATTGGTCCGCAGGCACGCGAAAAAGATATTTTTGTTGTGGATTTGATTTCAAGCACCTTTAATTCAGGCGGAGTCAAAACGCTTGACCCTGTTCAGCCTGAAGATTTGACTTTCAACAGAAATTATGAGAAGGTCGTTTCAAACATTGTTGACTATGCTTGCACGCAGGCACCAATCGGCTATGATTATGACTACGTCGACGAAGAGACCGGCGAAGTTGGCAAGCCGCTCTATCTCGACGAAAACTATCTGGCTTCAACAATAACCGACTATAAGGGTGACTATTTTGGAATGTCTTATCGCAACGACACCGATGACGAAGCCTTTGAACACATCGCAGCGGCTGAATATCAAAGCATGATTTTGTATCCAAGAGACGAGCAGCTTGGCTTTGAATTGACCGACATTTGGTTGGCATTTGAATATTATGACGACGGCACAACGCCAAGCGATTTGGTTTATTTGGTCGAAGAAGGCTTGACTTTGAATGTCGGCTTCAGATATTATGACAGCTCGGCAAACGGTGGTCAGGGCGCCTATACTTTTATGGGTGAGCAAACTTTCAATGTGGCTTATGGCAAATATGCCGAGTTTGAAAATCCTGATCAAACAAAACTTTATATCTCTGAAGATGCGCCAGTTGCTGATATGCTTATTGATGAAGATGTTTTCATAAACACATCTTTCAACAACGATATCGGCGGAGGGGCTATCAATCCTTTTGCTGGCGACGAAGAAACAACTGACGAAACGCGTTCCATTCTCATCTCGGGA
This sequence comes from uncultured Christensenella sp., assembly GCA_905207515.1. Lineage (GTDB taxonomy): Bacteria > Bacillota > Clostridia > Christensenellales > UBA1242 > Caccovivens. The sequence goes on from CAJLLK010000041.1 coordinate 3,506, forward strand.
AACAACGCCGCAAAAGATTATTATATGCTCAACAACTCTTCATCTTATGGGTTTTACGGAACTTTGAATGGTCAGATGTTCTCGCAAAACACAGCGGGCGAAGATGCGTGCGACTTTATTGAAGTTTACTTTGATGTTTTGAAGCTTAAAGGTGTTTCGGGCGTGAACTATAACTTCAAGGTTGCACTTTTTGGTTTCTACACAACGGCGGACATGGAAGGAATGTAAAAATGTGGCTTCGGTCACATTTTTTTGTTGTCACAATCAAATTTGGGTCTAGACAAGCAAAAAGTGTTGTGATATAATATAAACGTATATAGGAGCTTAAATTGAACGCAGGGATTATCACACTTATTTGCTTGGCAGGAATTGTTTTCGTCTTTTTGTTGACGCTTTTTATCTTGTTGCCGAAGAAAGCATATTTCACGGCACTTTTTTCTGGCGCTTATCTTTCGGTTTTCAGAGCAATCAGCATGAAATTGCGCAAAGAAAACGTTGTTGAAATTGTAAATTCTCACATTTTGGCAAAAAAATCTCGTTTGGGCTTGAGTCTTTATGACCTTGAAATTGTTTCCACAAGTGGCGGACATCCGATGAAAATCGTGGAAGGCTTGATTGCCGCTCAAAGCGCCAAACTTAAGATTGACTTTGAATTTGCCAAGTCGGTTGACATCGCTGGCATGGATGTTTTGCAAGTTATCAGAGAATGCATCAATCCAAAAGTGATTGAGCTTCCTTTGATAACTGCCGTTGCACAGGACAACAAAGAGATTAATGTCAAAATTTCGCTCACATTGAAAACGGTTATTGCAAACTATTTGCGTGGAGTGACTGACGAAACCATTTCTGCGCGCGCCGTTGAAGCGGTTGTCACAAAAATTGCCAACACTGAAAAGGCAGAAGCGCTCATTTTCAAACCACAACTTCTCGACAAAGCCATTTTTGATGCCGCAATCGACAATGACTCAAAATTTGAACTTGTTTCAGCTGATGTCATTCACATTGACTTGGGCGTTGACAGAAATTTGGCACATCAGAAAGAACAAATGGAAAAAACAAGAGCTTTAAATGCAAATCAACTTGAACATCGCAGACTTGTTGCTGTGGCGGTGGAACAAGAAAACAAAGCCAAGGCGGCTGAAATGCGTGCCAATGTGATTGCCAATGAAGCTGAAGTTCCAAAGGCGCTTGTTCAGGCGATAAAAGAAGGCAAAATGAAAGATGTTGTCGATTATTACAAACTTCAAAATTTGCAGGCTGACACAGAAATGCGTCGAAAACTGATTGGCAAAAAGCCTGACGAAGAAGAAGCAAGCTAAAGGAGAAAAATCATGCATATTGTTTTTTATGTTTTTGCTATTCTTTTGTTTGGTGGCGTTGTGGTTGCTTTCTTTGTTATGCGCGAAAGAAAACAAAAAGAATTTGCCAAGCATCAGGCTTCGAGCAACACTGAGAGCAGACACAACATCAAAGTTGAAGCAAAGAAAAAGGCTGAAAATGTTGAAAAAATTGAGCCGCAAGTTGTTAAACAAGCTCAGAGCGCTCCGACTACGGCGATTTTTGAAGATTTCAGTTTGGAACCCGCTCAGAAGCCGAAAAAGCCATCATTTTTCGATGATTTGATTTTTGACGATGATGAAGACGAATTGGAAGATGATGACGATATGGAGCAAAAATTCGCCGAATATGAACAGTTTTTGAAAAACAGCATGGTTGGCGAACCAGACATTTCATCTGACATAACAATTGATGAAGACGACGAAAACATTGAAGATATTTTTGGAAATATTTCACAAAACTCCAAAGATATGTTGTTGAGTGGTGCTTTGGCAAAAAAAGATTTTGACGACGAAGAAGATTAGGCAAAAACCTAATCTTTTTTCTTCTTATAATGCAAAATTGTTCATATATTAAACAAAGGGAATTTGCTGTATGTTCAATTTTTTGAAAGAAATCAAAGACAACTTGAAAAATCCAAACAATTTGGGGTTAGAAAGTTTCAACATCATAAACATTTCTGGACATCTTCTTTATGTTGAGGGGCATTTGGGATTGGTCACGCTGTCAAAAGATTTGGTTTCTTTCAAGGTCAAAAAGGGAGTGATTTTGGTGGAAGGGAAAGATATGGTTTTGTCTGAGCTCAACGAAAACACGATAAAAATTTGCGGAATAATCAAAAAAGTGGAGCAAATTTGATGAGATTTAAAAATAAAACCAAATTTTTGATAAATGGTCTAAATCAAGAAAAATTATTGAACGAAATCAGCAAAATTGCCACGTTGACAGATGTTGAAAGACATTCGAAAAACGAAACAACTTTCAAATGTTCTTATTTTGACCACAAAAAAGTGGAAAAGCTTCTGAAAATCAAAAATGTCAAGATTTTGAAAATCGAACACGAAGGTTTAGCTTTTAAACTGAAAACGATTTTGACGTCTTATGGCATTTTGGCGGCTATGCTTTTGTCTGCGATTTTTTATTCAATTCAATACCAATTTATTTTGCGATATGAAGTTGTGGGATTGGACAAGCTGTCTCAAAACGAAGTGGTGGAGTTTGTTAAAGACAGCTATTCGCGAAACAAACACAAAATTGACACAAGCGAGATTGAGATTGGTCTTGTCGACAAGTTTGATGAAATAAGTTTTGTCTCTTGCATGATAAAAGGTCAGACTCTTGTGATAAACATCAAAGAAAAACTCATGCCAGAAGAAATGTATGGCGAATTTGCGCCGATTGTTGCCACAAAAAGCGGAAAAATCAGTGAAATTGAGTTGATTTCAGGCACAATGCTTGTTAAAATTGGAGATTTTGTGCAAGCGGGCGAAATTCTTGTCGCACCTTACACGATTGACACATCTGGGCAACTCAAAAAAGTGGAAGCAAAAGCAACCATCAAGGCGGAAGTTTATAACGAAGGCAGCGTCGACCATTATTCTTCGTTTATTCAGGTGGAACGCACAGGCAAAACGGCTCAAGAAAACGACATAACACTTTTTGGTTTGACGATTTACACTTTCAAAGACGAAATGAATTTTGATTTATACGAAGTCGAATATGAAGACGCAAATCTTTCTAAAAACCTTTTTTTGCCGTTCAAAATGAAAAAAACAATCTATTATGAGCTCTCGCAACAACTTGTTCAGTCAAATTTTGAAGATGTTCAAGAGGAATATATTGAAAAAGCAAAACAAAAAGCCTTGGAAAATTGTGCAAATTGTGATACAATAATTGATGAATTTTACACATTGCGACATTTGTCGGGCGTGACGATTGTCAACTATTGCATCGTCACTTTGGAAGAAATAGGGGGTCAAGAATGATTGTAGATGGAAAAGTTTTCCCGTATAAACGAAAAATTGTCAAACTTTTCAAAACAGCAGAAAAAATTTTGAACGAAAATTTTGAAAATGTCAATGTTTCAATAAATTTTGTTTCTGAAGACGAAATTCAAAAACTCAACAAAAATTTTAGAGATGTAGACAGAGCGACCGATGTGCTTTCGTTTCCAAATTTGGACAAAAAACATGCTCAAAAAGTGGCGGAATTTTTAAGCGAAAGTGACGAGAATGGCATAATTTTTTTGGGCGACATTGTCATTTGCAAAAAGGTTGCTTTTCGTCAGGCAAAAGAATATGGTCACAGCAAAAACAGAGAAATTTGCTTTTTGGCGCTGCATGGGCTTTTGCATCTTTTGGGTTATGACCACATTGAAAAAGATGACGAAAAGTTGATGATGGAAACAGCTGAAAAAATTTTAAAAGCGTTTGGAGCAGAAAGATGAAATGTGGATATGTTGCAGTTTTGGGACTGCCTAACGCTGGCAAAAGCAGTTTGGTAAACTTTTTGGTCGGAGAAGAAGTAGCAATCGTTTCGCACAGAAAGCAAACGACAAGAAATTCAATTTTGGGCATCAAAAGCGGAGAAGAATATCAAATTGTTTTTATCGACACGCCAGGCATTCATCACAGCAAAAATCTGCTGGACAAGTTTATGATGAAAAATGTCAGAAGTGCAATCGCTCAGGCAGATGTTGTGCTTTATCTTTTTGATGGCAGCATCGAAATGGACGACGAAGAGCGTGATTACATCGAAAATTTGAAGCAAAAAACAGAAAATTTGATTTTGGTGCAAACAAAGGCGGACAAAAAGCAAAAAAATTTTCCATTTGATGCCACAAAAATTTCTGTTAACACAGGCGAAAACATCAACAAACTTTTGGAAATGATAATTTCAAAACTGCCAGAACAAGATGCAATTTTTGAAGATGATTTGTTCACCAACAAAAGCATAAACTTTTTGATTGCTGAAAAAGTGCGTGGGTTTTTGCTCAACGAACTTGACAAAGAAGTTCCGCATGGCATTGCGGTTGTTGTGACAAATTTTGAAGAGACGACAAGTTTGCTCAATGTTGAAATTGAAATCATCTGCGAGAGAGAGCAACATAAAGGCATTGTCATCGGCAAGGGTGGAAGAACATTGAAAAAGCTTGGCGAAGAGGCAAGAAAATACATTGAAAATTTGTGCGAGAAAAAGTGTATGCTCAAGCTTTTTGTCAAGGTCGACAAAGATTGGCGAAATAAAAATATCGAACAATATGGCTATTGATTGATAATATTCTCTTTTTTGGGAATGATATTTCTAGGAGGGAGAATTTTATGGTTATTGCAAATTATATTGCGTTTATTCTTACGCTTATTGGCGCATTGAATTGGGGCTTGGTCGGCATTTTCAACTTTGACCTTGTCACATGGATGTGCATGGGCTATAGAAACGGCTGGGGGATTGCCATTTACGTTTTGATTGCCTTGGCTGCAATTTGGCTTATTGTTTCAGCAATTATTTCACGCGGCATGATTGACTTAGGTCACAAAGACCACGACGAAAAATAATAAAAAAATGCAAAAAAAATAAAAAAAACACTTGCTTTTTGATGCAAACAGGGTTATAATCCCATTTGCAAAAAAGAATACCCCCTTATTCAGAGTGATGGAGATACATAGGATCTGTGAAGTCACGGCAACCCCTTGCAAAAGGAAGGTGC
>CAJLLK010000042.1 GCA_905207515.1 uncultured Christensenella sp.
GAGAATGCTTTGACAAAGTGGCAAGAGTTCTTGGGCTTTCTTATCCGGGCGGCCCAAACATTGACAAGCTGGCAAAACAAGGTCAAAACAACGTTAAATTCAACTATAAGCCGCCACTCAAAGATACTTTCAATTTTTCTTTCAGCGGGCTTAAAACTGCGGTTGTGAATTTTGTGCATAACAAAGAGCAGAAAAACGAAGAATTTTCAAAAGCTGACGTGGCTTGCTCGTTTCAAGAACTCGTGACAGATGAGCTTTGCACGAAAACAATCAGAGCTTGCAAAAAACTTGGTCAACAAAAACTTGTTGTGGCGGGTGGCGTTGGCGCAAACAGCAGACTGAGAGAAAAACTTGAAATATTTTGCAAAAAAGAAAACGTTCAGCTCTTTTTGCCAGATTTGAAATATTGCACTGACAATGCGGCAATGATTGGTTCAATCGCTTATTATTATGTTTTGGCGGGAGTAGGGCTTGCTGATTTGACTTTGACCGCAAAACCGACCGTCAACATTGCAGATTTATATTAAAAGGAGAAATTATGGAACTTTTGGCTCCTGCGGGAAACTTTGAGAAATTTTTGACCGCTCTGCATTTTGGTGCAGATGCTGTTTATTTGGCTGGGGGACGCTTTGGTTTGAGAGCGTTTGCTGGAAATTTTTCTGATGAAGAGATGAAAGACGCTATCAAAATTGCACACGAACAAGGCAAAAAGGTCTATGTCACAATAAACATCATCGCAAAAGACAAAGATTTTGAAGGATTGGAAGATTATTTGAAATTTTTGGAAGAAATTCATGTGGACGCGGTGATTGTTGCCGACATTGGAGTTTTGCAATTTGTCAGAAAAAAGGCTCCAAACTTGACCGTTCATGTCAGCACGCAGGCAAACATCATCAACTCTTATTCCGCTCGTCTTATGGCAGAACTCGGAGCAAAAAGGTTGATTTTGGCACGAGAACTTTCTTTGGACGAAATCAAGGAGATAAGAAAAAATCTTCCAAAAGATGTTGAAATTGAAGTTTTTGTTCACGGTGCAATGTGCATGGCTTATTCGGGCAGATGTTTACTTTCAAATTATTTGACCGGCAGAGACAGCAACCACGGCGAATGTGTGCAAGCGTGCAGATGGAAATATCTCATCAGAGAAGTCAGCCGAGAAGACGAATTGGAAGTTCAAGAAGACGAACGCGGTTCTTACATTTTCAATTCCAAAGATTTGAACATGCTTTCTCATCTTCAAGAGCTTAAAGACGCAGGCGTGGACAGCATTAAAATTGAAGGCAGAATGAAGTCGGCCTATTATGTTGCAACCGTTGTCAACGCTTATCGCATGGCGCTGGATATGTCGCCAAAAAAAGACGAACGCTTGGAAGCGGAACTTTTGAAAGCCAGCCATAGACGCTACACAACAGGTTTTTATTTCAACGACCCTGAAAAGCAGTTTGTGGAAGACTCTATGCCTGTTCAAGAAAGTGAATTTGTGGCGATTGTGTCAAAAGATTGTCAAAATGGCACAGTTGAACTTGAAATGCGAAACAAGTTTTCTGTCGGTGACGAACTGGAAATTTTGAGTCCAGACAAAAATATTTTCAACAAAATGCTTAAAATTGAAAAAATCACAAATTCTTCGGGCGAAGACGTTCAATCGGCAAAAGTTGTGCAAGAAAAAGTGACTGTTCCGTGCTCGTTGCCACTCAAAAAAGGTGACATTTTGAGAAAATAATTAAAAAATTTTAAATATTGTTTGACAGGTTTTGTTTTATCTGTTAATATTATCACATAAGGGGAATATGGCAAGGCTTAACATAAACAACATTGAAAATGTTGAAGGCAAATATCACTTGATGTTTTTTGAAGGCAAAAAAATGGTCGAACAGGCTAAAAGCGACATGAGATATGCCATTTTTTCGTTGTTGTTTTTTTCGTGCATGATTTTGTTGTTTATTGTCATTTCAGGTTTCAATCTTTATTATGTCGGTTTTTTGCTTGTGTTTTTGCTTTTCTTTTTGGCGACTGTCATCATTGTTTTGAAGCAGAAAAGAACAGGCACCAAACAATGCATTTATGCTGTTCAAAATTCAAATTCAAGCGAAATTGTTGCCAAACAGGTTGATAATCGCGTTATGGGCAAAGCGATTGTCAAATCAATGTCAAGCACGCTGGATAAATATGATGCCAAGGAAAAATTTCCAAAATTTTCTCAGAAATGGAAAAGAAGTCGCAAACATCATCATTTGGTCGGAATAATCACAAAGTTTGAAGAAGAAAACAAAAAGGAGTTTTAAAACTTCTTTTTTCTTATTTTAAGCGCTTTTGCTTGTTTTTTTGTGCGTTTTTTGTTAAGATATAGACAATTTAGGAGCAGATATGATCACTGACGTTGAAATCAAAGAAAAATGGTTTAAGTTTTTTGAAAAACATGGCTTTAAAAGAGTGGAAGGCTATTCTATCATTCCAGAAAATGACCCAACAATTCTTCACAACTGCGGGGATGCATCCGCTTGTGCCTTATCTTTTGGGCGCAAAGCATCCGGCTGGAAACAAAATTTGTGACATTCAAAGATGTTTGAGAACAAACGACATCGACTCTGTCGGCGACGAAAGTCACTTGACTTCTTTTGAAATGTTGGGGAATTGGTTTTTGGGGAGTTGCCCGAAAGAAGAGATGATAAAACTTTCTTACGAGTTTTTGACAAGCCCAGAATATTTGGGCATTCCTAAAGAAAGGCTGGCAACTTCGGTTTTTGCGGGAGATGAAGTGGCTCCAAGAGATGAAGTCGCTTTCAACACTTGGAAAAATTGCGGCATTGAAAATGTTTTTTATCTTGACAAAGAACACAACTGGTGGGCGCTTGGCGGCGGCGTTGGTCCTTGCGGACCTGACAGCGAAATGTTTTATGACAGTGGCAAAGAAAAATGTGGAAAAGACTGTTCTCCAGCGTGCGACTGCGGAAAATATCTCGAAATTTGGAACGATGTTTTCATGCAATATAAAGTTGAAAAAGCGGGCGAAAAAGCAAAGCTTTTGGAAAGACCAAACATCGACACTGGCATGGGCTTGGAGCGAACTGTTGTCGTTTTGAATGGGCTGAAAAGTGTCTATGACGCGGGCATTTTCAAAAAGGTTATTGATTTCATTGGCACAAAAGCGAAGATTGGCTATCTTGAAAACGAAAATGCCACTCGCTCTTATCGAATAATAACCGACCACTTGCGTTCGGCAATGTTTATTTTGGGCGACCAAAGAGGTGTTTTGCCGTCAAATGTTGGGCAAGGTTACATTTTGAGAAGACTTATAAGGCGTGCCGTAAATTGCGCCAGAAACATTGGCTTGGACACGAAATATTTTGACGACATCATCGACCTTTATGTCGACAAACACGGCGAAGATTACAGCGACATCAAAGCCAACAGACAAAAAATCAAAGACGAACTCAAAATTGAAGTGGAAAAGTTTTCGAAAGCGCTTGAAGAAGGCCACAAAGAGTTTGAAAAGGTCTTGAACGGAATTGAAAAACACAAACAATTTGCCGCTCAAAAAGGCGAAAAAGTGGAAAACGTTTTGTCAGGCAAAGCTGTGTTTAGGCTTTATGACACATTTGGCTTTCCTTTCGAACTTACGAGAGAACTTGCAAAAGAACGCGGCTATGAAGTCGACGAAGAAGGCTATAAAAAAGCTTTTGAAGAACATCAAGAAAAAAGTCGAACTGCTTCGGCTGGCGTTTTTAAAGGCGGCTTGGCAGACAATTCTTATGAAAGTGCAAAGTTGCACACTGCAACACATTTGATTATGGCAGGCTTGAGAAAAATGTTTGGAGAGCAAGTTATGCAGAAAGGTTCAAACATCACTCCTGAAAGATTGAGACTCGACTTCAATCTTGACCACAAAATGACGCCGGAAGAAATCAAAACTCTTGAAGATTTTGTCAATGACGCCATCTCAAAAGCCATTCCTGTCACTTGCCAAGAGATGAGTGTGGCTGACGCGAAAAAAAGTGATGCAGTCGGCGTTTTTGAAAGCAAATATGGCGAAGTTGTCAAAGTTTATTCAATCGGCAACGTATCAAAAGAAATTTGCGGTGGTCCACATGCCAAAAACACTCAAGATTTGCACCACTTGAAAATTGTCAAAGAAGAAAGCTCTTCAAGCGGCGTGAGAAGAATTAAGGCAATTTTGGATTGATTTGACAATATAATTATTTTGTGTTATAATAAAACTATTGAAAAGGAGAAGCTTATGCCACAAGGTCAAATAAGAAAAGGGTTTTTCTTCTATTTTGGACTTTTTGTTTTGCTTTTGATTGCAGTGTTTTGCATTTGTTTGGTTGTCATGATTTTCAATCCTGGCAAAACAGTGCTTTGGATGCAATATTTCACTGCAAATGAGCCAGGGAAATGGTTGGAAACCACCACAGACGAAAGCAAAACACCGATTGATTTGTCTGAAATTGAAACTTTGCAAATAAACACCTCGGCTTATGCAAAGGTCGTCGTTCAAAGAGATAGAGACGAAACTTTTGCTGAAGAAGGGCTTTACATCGTCAACAACGCCAAAGGTTTTGCCGCAGCAAGCAATGCAGTTGATTTTGATTATGAGTTGACGCTTTCTGGAACAACTCTGACTTTGAATTTGACAGAACCAACTGGATTTTTGTATTTTTCAAGAGATGTGCAAGTTGTTTTGGCGGCTTTCACGGACACAACAACCAATTTTGGTCACATAAACTTGGTCGTTAACGCTGTTGACGGAGATGTTGAAGTGGGGGCAACAGGGCTAAATGCTCAAGATGTCAGATTGGCATCTTTGGATGTTGAAACAAGAAATGGCGACATAAATTTGGGCGTGCATTTTGATATGTCAACTTTGACCAAACTCAACTTGTCTTCTCAAGAAGGCAAAATTCAGTCTTTTAGAGATGTGAGCTATGACAACGGCAAAACTGGCAACGGCGTGAATGCTCAAAATTTGACAGAAGCTTCTTTCACAACTCAAAGCGGATTGATTTCGTTTGACGCTGTCGATGTCGGCACAAGCGATTTGTCGATTTATTGCCGAAGCGGAAATGTCAACATTGATTATATCAAAGCAAACTCCACAAATGTGACTTGCTTCCAAGGGAATTATAGATTTAACACTGTTGACTCAGATTTGAGCTTCACAAATTCTGAAAACACCATGCTGGCACCGAATATTGTTGTCAACGATAAAGTTACCGGCGACTTCAATCTTTCCACTTCAACCGAACAAAATGCCGAACCTAGCATTTATCTCAAACAGGTCGACGGAGTTGTTTCAATTCTCGCCGACAGGGGAAGTTTGAACATTGATAACGCTCAAAGTGACATCAGCGTCAAGGGTGACGGAGCATTTAACATTGACATCGTTGTTGGCGAAACAAATCGCGGAATTATTGATGTTGAAACAAACAATGGAAATGTGGAATTGGGCTTCTTGGGCGACTTAAACAACGTGACGGCAAGCTCGGCGTCTGGAAATGTTGACATCAAAGTCACAAATGTTGCGCGTTTTGTTGCAAATGCTTATGTAAACGACGGCACTGATCAGCCAGCTCTGCTTGAAGATGGCAAAATCAATGTCAGCCACGGCTTTGTCGACGGTGACCTTGTGACATCTCAAACGAAAAATCCATTGACTGTCAATGGTTCATCGTCTGTGAACGGAACACTGACCATTTACACAAACAACACACTTGACTATGAACTTGTGACAAAAGAAAGTTTGCAAGCTTAAAAAAAGAACCGAAAATCGGTTCTTTTTTTGTTTTGGTGCGAGTGGTGGGAGTCGCTCCGCGGATTGCCCGTCAAAGTGAGCTATTCCGCTATCACGCCGGGGCGGGCCGCGTCACAAACTGCACTTTTCATTCGCTTTGCTTTTCGCAAAGGCTCATCTAACGTTTGTTTGTTCCTTCTTCCCAAAAATGGCAAGCATTTTCGGGAGCCTGTTAAGGACCAATCAAGAAGTCGCGACAAATCGCCAGCGAAGCGCGATTTCGCTTGGTCGCGAAATGAAAAAACAAGCGTCTATGCGACGCTTTTTGAATTTATTCAAAAACAAACCTTTTCAGTTTTTGCTGCTGGTGCTGGTGGTGGGAGTCGAACCCACACGTCCTTTCGAACTCAGGATTTTAAGTCCTGTGCGTCTGCCATTCCGCCACACCAGCTTAATGTTCAAAAGAGATGATTTCGGTTTTTGGAGGTACCACCCGGATTTGAACCGGGGAATAAAGGTGTTGCAGACCTTTGCCTTACCACTTGGCGATGGTACCATATGCCGTCATCATCTCTTTTTAACATATTAAATATATCACAAAAAGTGGGCGTTGTCAAACATTTTTTCCTTTTTTAATCAATCACCACAATATTTTATATGTTTCAACTTGAAATATGTCAACCGCAACAAAAATTTCATTTTTTTTGAAAATTGTGTTAAAATGCTTGATTTTTGATTTTAAATTTGTTATATTATAGAAGCAAAACATTTGCGGGCAGCATAAAAAGTTATGCGGGAATGGCTTAGTGGTATAGCGCAGCCTTGCCAAGGCTGAGGTCGCGGGTTCGATCCCCGTTTCCCGCTCCAAATGAAAAAGCAGAGTTTGACCGGCTCTGTTTTTTTGTTGAAGAAAAAAAGCGAGCTCAGCCTGTGAACGGGGTCCCGAAAATGCTTGCCATTTTTGGGAGAAGGAACAAACAAACGATAGATGAGCCTTTGCGAGCAGCAAAGCGAATGAAAAGTGCAGTTTGTGACGCAGTCGCGGGTTCGATCCCCGTTTCCCGCTCCAAATGAAAAAACAGAGTTTGACCGGCTCTGTTTTTTTTGTTATGTTGAGCCGTCGCCGAGATTCTTCGACACAGCCTGACGGCTGGCTCTGAATGACAACGGCGACGTGTCGAAACATCTCTGTCATCCAGAGCGGAGTGAGAATACCTGTCATGTTGAGCAAGGGAACGAAGCGACCGCTGTCGAAACATCTCATTTGTCATGTTGAGCCACGAGTGAAACGAGTGTGTCGAAACATCTCTGAGATTTCTCGACACGTACTTACGCACGGCTCGAAATGACAAGAGAGAATGGTCGAAATGACTGTGTGGTTTGTTTTTATCGCCAATCGATAGGAGTTTTGCCGTGTTCTTCCAAAAACTTGTTTGCTTTTGAAAAGTGTTTACAGCCAAAAAATCCGCGATAGGCTGAAAGTGGACTAGGGTGCGGCGCTTTCAAAATCAAGTGTTGTTTTCCAATCAGCGGGGCAAAACTTTGTGCATTCGAACCCCACAAAATGAAAACCATAGGGTCCTCTCTTTTTGAAAGAAGTTCAATGATTTTGTTTGTGAAAGTTTCCCAACCTTTTCCACGATGAGAATTTGCTTGCCCGCGTCTGACAGTCAAACTTGTGTTCAAAAGCAGCACGCCTTGTTTTGCCCAACGCATCAAATTCCCAGACTTTTCGCATTTAATGCCCAAATCATCTTCAATTTCTTTATAGATGTTCACAAGTGAAGGTGGCAGTTCGACACCGTCTTGCACCGAAAATGCCAACCCATGAGCTTGGTTAGGTTCGTGATATGGGTCTTGACCGATGATGACAACTTTGACATCTTCAAATTTGACGGCATTTAGCGCGTTGAAGATATTTTCCATTGCTGGATAAACCGTGTGAGAATTGTATTCGCTCTCCAAAAATTCTTGCAGTTTTTTAAAATATGGCTTTTCAAATTCGTCTTTCAACAAATTTG
>CAJLLK010000043.1 GCA_905207515.1 uncultured Christensenella sp.
AATTATATCTCAAATTTATTGTTTTTTCGAGTTTTAAAATTTTTTTAACTATGCTTAAATCCATATGAAAAATTCCTTTATACAAAAATAATTAAAAAAGCCAAGAAAAAGACAAAAATCTTACATCAAAAAAGAATTGAAAGTTTTAAAATGAGAGCATGAAAAAAATAATTTTTGTTTTTGGATTGTTTTTGCTCAGTTTTTGTTTTTCGGCAAACAATTTTGCTCTTGCCGAAGAAGAAACAATTTATTATGCAAAAGTGCAATCAACTGGTGTGCAACTTTGTTCCACTCCAAGTGAAACTTCTGCACTTTTTGAAATTCCAAACACATATTTTGTGCAAGTGGAATATGTTGTGGACGACTATTATAAGGTCAGCTACAACAATGTTGAAGGCTACGTAAAAAAAGACAAAGTCACGCTTATGAACGGCACTCCGCAAAGACCGTTTGCAAACTCCACATTCAAATTGTTTATGCCGTATGGACTTTACGAAAGCCCATATGATTATTCAACAAAAGTGACTGACGTGGATGAGTCGCTCGTTTTGACTTATTACGGAACAAAAACAGGCCAGCTCGTTTCCAGTCAAAACAATGTTTGGGTTTATGCGAGCGTAGAAAAAGACGGAGAGACTTTTTATGGTTATGTTTTTTCAAGAATTATAGACATCATCCCGACGATAACAAACAACGAAGAAAGTTTTGAAGTTGTCGACGAAGGCATTTTAAACAACACGACAACCGAATTTTCAAACCTATCCACCGGAACAAAAGTTTTGTTGATTGTGTCAATAAGTGTGCCAAGTCTTTTGATTTTATATTTTTTAATCAAACCAACCAGAGTTTTGCAAAACCAAAAGAAGCAAAAAAAGCCACAAAAAGAAGTGAAGAAAATCAGGCATGGAGACTATTTTGAATTTGATGAAAGCCAGCTTTAAATCACATTGAAACAGCTTTGGCAAGAAAAGAATTTGAAAGTTGAAACTCATCATTTTCTTTGGCATAAATGCTGTCATAGACATTTGTTATCCATTTTTCTTTTTCCAAAAATTTTTTCAGAGCAACATCGTTATATCCCCTAAACGCCAACTTGCTTTTGAAAGACTTTTCCGCATTTTCAACTTTTCTAAAAACTGTTCTCATAGAAAAATCGTGTTTTTCCGCCAAATCTTTAAATTTCACACCGTCAAAATATTTTTCAATCAAAATCTGAGCGTCAGCACTTTCCAAACTGGTCAAAGTGTCTTCAATCAAAACTTTCAAATTTATCAAAGTGACTTTTCGTTCAGATAAATCAATCAATTTTTGAGAAATTGCATAAACGTTGTTGTAAAAATAATTTTGCCCAACAATGTTTGAGCTGCCAAGCGCGCTTTGCATAATAATTTTGTCAATAGCTCCACAAATTCTCTCCAAATACCTGTAAACAGTCAGAATTGTCTTCGTCCAAACAAGTTCGTTTTTCATTAAAAATTTTCTCCTTTTAAAATCTACAAAATTGATTATAAAAACAAAGTTTTTTATAGTCAATTTTTTATGTCAAAAATTTTTAATTATTTTACAATATTTTACAATTTCAAATAATTTTGACATCAAAATGACGCCATATTGATGTCAAAAAAGCAATTTTTTTGGACAAAATAATGCATTTTTTAAGATATTTACTCAATTTTCGACAAACAGAACCTTCAACAAACTCTGGATGACAACGATGTTTCGACGGCAAACATAAAAAAAGAAGCAAAATTTATGCTTCTTTTTTGGCATTTTTCTTGGCTTTTTTTGCCAATTTTTTCTCCATTTTTTGCTTTTTCTTAAGTTCTTTTTCAGAGAGCTCTGGCTCTGGCAATGGTTCCATCAAAAGTGAAGGATTTTCGATATATTTCAAGAGCAATCGAACGCTGTTTCCATAATATAATCCGTCTGCAATTCTTTCATCCAAAACAAGCCCCAAATTCATCTGCTTTTCGACATGCATCTCGCCCGAACGGTCAGCCACAGGAACATATTGCACCTTTCCAAGAGCGCCAAAAATTGATGTAGTTCCAAAATTGTAAAGATGATGATAAATTTTGTCAAGTTTGATGCTTCTCATATCAGTTATATAAATGCTGGTGTGAAATGGACTTGCATGAATAAGTTTTTTCGGCAAAAAGTTGTGTTTATCCATAAATCTCACACAAGCCATAGCAAATTTAAAGAGCCAATTTGGCAATTTGCATAATTTGCTGGCGGTTTTTGTTGTTTCGTGAGTTTCGGCGTCTGGTTTGATGTTTTTGGCGATTTCGTCGTCCATAATTTTCTTGACTTCTGCCAAACTTTCACGACCGGTGAAATAAAATTTTAAAGTCACTTCTTCGCCGTTGTCAGTGAGCGATTTTTTGACGTTCATTGAAATGGAAATTGTGTTTCTTTGATAGACGATGCAGTTGTTGATAAATCTGTTTGTCTTTGGTCTTTCATAGAGCATTCTCACGCATGCAGCTGCCAAAATTTCGGTGTAGGTGTAATGCACGCCACTCTTTTGTTTTTCTTCCAAAATAAACTTGTCCATGTTTTCGCATTTGATTGGTTGCGTAAACATATTGACAGCATCAATACGCTGTGGCATAAAATATGAAATCGCCTTTTCGATGATCTGCAAATCTTTAACTTTTGTTCCATCACTTCTTTTCTTGCACATAAAATTCTCCTTAAATTACTTTTTTGGCGGATTAAATCCGTTTTTCGCAAATTTTTTTCTTATCAAATTTTTTTCTTTGCCGTTCTCACTCGGAACATAATAAACTCTGTCTTTCAAGCTGTCTGGCATATATTGTTGGTTGCAATAGCCGCCAAAGTCATGCGGATATTTATATTTTCCATGCCCGTCGTCATTTGTGCTTGGATGATTTTTCAAATGGTTTGGAACCAAATCTTCTCGTTCGTTTTCAGCGTCACGTTGAGCGGCATTCATGGCTTTCAAAACACTGTTCGACTTTTCAGCTTCACAAAGATATATTATGGCGTGAGAGATGTTTAAATAACATTCTGGCGGACCAATTTTTTCACACGCAAACATTGCACAGCAAGCCATCAAAAGAGCGTTGCTGTCAGCCATGCCAATGTCTTCAGAAGCATGAGCAATCATTCTTCGTGCAATGTTAAGTGGGTCAATGCCAGCCTTAATCAAGCGATGAGCATAATAAAGTGCTGCTTCGGTGTCAGAGCCACGCAAACTTTTGCAAAACGCTGAAAGATAGTCATAATACATGTTTTCATCAATGGAAAGTGGTCGTTTGTTCAAACACTCTGACATTGTTTCTTTGTCTATGTGAATTAGTTTGTCTTTGCTCATTTTTGTAGAAATAACCGCAAGTTCCAGCGCGTTCAAAGCGGTTCTGACATCGCCATTGCAAGCAAAAGCAAGATATTTTATTGCATCGTCATCGATTTGAGTTTTGAAGTTTCCCAAACCTTTTTCTTTGTCAGAGATTGCACGACGCAAAACCTTTTCAACATCTTTTTCTGAAACTTTTTTAAATTCAAACACGCTGCAACGTGAAACAATCGCCCGTGTCATGCTCGTGTAAGGATTTTCGGTGGTTGAACCGATGAAATAGATGTCGCCTTCTTCAATGGCTTGCAAAACGCAATCGCTCTGAGCTTTGTTCCAGCGGTGGCATTCGTCGAGCAGAAGATATGTATCAGTGCCAAACATCTGCTTTTGGCTTCTGGCACGCTCAATGACCGCCTTAGCGTCTGCCACACCGCTCGAAACGGCATTCAGCTTTTCGATATTGGCGTGCAACATCTTGGCAATGATGCCAGCGAGTGTGGTTTTGCCTGTGCCTGGTGGTCCATAAAAAATGCAGCTCCCAACATTTCCTGTTGCGATTGCGCGATAAAGCAATTTGTTTTTGCCGACAATGTGTTCTTGTCCAACAAATTCTTCAAGACTTGTTGCTCGCATTCTTTCTGCAAGCGGAATTCTTTGCTGCATACTCATAACTTCAAACACATTATAGCAAATCGCACCCACAAATCAAAACAAATCTTTAAAATTTTTTAATTATTTTTCAGCTTCCAAAACACAGACAAACTGGCTCTTTGCTTTTGAGTGAATGATTTGTTATGCCGTTGACATTGAAAAATTTTGTGTTTCCAACCTTCAAAAATTGTTCAAAACCAGCGACAACAACAATTTTTTTGTAATACTGCCCATTGAAAACGCCGATTTCTTTCAGACCGATTTCTTTGAAATTGACAAAAGAAATGTTGTCTTTACCTCTTATAAACAATTTTTTTAAGTTGACATATTTGTTTTCAAGTTCGCTGTCAACAGTGCCGTTGAGCCAATTTATCCAAATTTTTTTGGGCAAAGTTTGATTGAAAAACTGGTCAAACTTTGGATTTTTTGTCTTAACTTGCACATTAAAAATTTTGCACGCCTCGATTTTTGAGATTTCTTCAAATTTTTTTATGCTTTGCAAATTTTTCAACATAAATTTTTGTGTTCCAAAATTGAAAAAAGCAAAGTTCTCTTCTTCGGCTTTGAGCGAGATAGCAAGCTTTATGTTGACACAACAAAAAACAGAGTTTTCCAAGCCGTCAACATTGGAAAACGAAAATTTTGCGTTTCGGCAAGCAAAGTTTAGATATGTTTTTTCTTTTGTCAGCAAATTTTCAATCAAAACGCACTTTTCCATTTTTTTGAAATAATAATACCCTTTTTTGAGCGGAATATTGAGCTCCAAATTGATTTTTTGCACCTGTTCACTTCGGTTTTTGAGCGAAACAAAAAAGTTTACGCCGTTCAAAACAAATTCTTCATATTTGACCACAACACGACCCACAAACAAGTGTTGTTTCAAAGAAAAATCATCAAACTGCGGATTTAAAACTTCGTTTTCAACTTTGAAAAATTTGTCCTTGAAAATGAGATTATAGTTTGAAGATGTCGGATAATTTATGTTCAACTTGTTGACCGCTTCAACAAAGCTTGTTTTGCAAGTTTCGGGGTTGTAAACCACAACATTAGACAAATTTTTCAACTTTTTTTCTTTCAAATTTTCCAAACTTGAACTCGTCAGCAAAAGATTGAACTTTTCTTCTCTCTGCGCAAGTTCAAACGCTTTGACAAGCTTTTTGTTTAAAATTTTGTCAAATTTAAAAATTGGCAAACCAAGACTGACGCCGTTTTCAAAGAGTGTTCGGCGGTCAATTTTGTCGTCATACAAAATCGGTGCATGAAATTTGATGCGATTTAAAATGGATGTTTTGGCTTTTTCAACATAATCACTTTTTTTCATGAAGTGATTGTTGACAAAAAGTTAAATTTTAGACAAAAAAATCATAGGAAATTCCTATGACTTTGTCTTTGTCAGCCAAACTGTAAGCCGAGTTCTGTCTTGGATGGTCATCTATCCAGACTTGCTGTCGCCAACAAGTTCAAGCGGTATTTTTGCTTTCGCGTGAAAGAACACACATGTGCGAAAGACTTAACCTTGCATCAAGTGGGGTTTACAGAGCGAGCGCTGTTGCCAGCACCCCGGTAGGCTCTTGCCCTACCTTTCCACCTTTACCACTTTCGTGGAAGTCTATTTCTGTTGCACTTTCCTTGAAGTCGCCTTCACCAGCCGTTAACTGGCACCATGTTCTTTAGATGCTCGGACTTTCCTCTCCACATTCATCACAAATGTGCAGCGACCATCTGTTTGTCTGACAAAAATATTATATCACAAGAAAACAAAAAAGTCAACCAAAACATCTCTGTCATCCTGAGCTTGTCAAAAAATCTCTTCTTTTAACAACAAATCAAAATGTTTCAACCGACATTGAAAATCTGTTTAACTTTGCCCTGTTTATCCACCGAAAAGCCTTGCATAATTCCGTCTTGCGAAACTTTGATTGCCACGCCATATTTTGCCATGGTTGTCGTGGCTGCAAGCCTTCCACCGCCACGACTGCCTGCTTCGATTTTGATGATTGCACCGACCGCAATGATTGTTCCGTCAAAGTCCACGACGGTTGCGCCGTCAACAGAAGTCATTTCTTCGACAAGTTTTCGGTCGAGTTCAAAAAGCTTTTTGCCTGCGACGATTTTTCTTATTGCCATGGTCTTTGTGTATTTATATTTATTCAAAAAATCTTCATAAGACAAGCTAAATTTTTCAATAATTTTTTTTGCGTTTCCAAGGTTATAAAGTTTTTCAGCTTCTTCAAGTTCCAAACGTTTTTTCATTTCGAAATGTTCTTCTGAAATGATGTCAGCAGCGTCGATGTGATTGAGCGCTTCTTCAGTTTTGTCTTTATTGATATAAACCAAACATGCACCTTTATATGAAAACGAACAGTCCAGAGCGGTGTTGTAAATCGCCCGCCTGATTTGTTTTGCTGTGTAAGAAACATTGTTGTAAAGAAGACGAATGATTTCTTCATGGCTGTAAACGCACCAATTTCCGTTTCGTTTGGCAAAAATAAGCTGACGAGAATAAAAAATCAAGATGTCACCTTTTTCAGTCAAAACCACACCCACACGTTTATCATTGCAAATTCGAGCAAGCCTGTCAAAAACATAAGGCGAAACGGTCGGCACAATTTTTGGGCTTTTCAAATTTAAATAACCAAGCAAAAATCCGTCTTTGTCAAATTCAACAAAAGAAGAAACACCATCAGTGAAAAGTGCAAAAAAGTCGTTGTTTATGATGTCGTTGTAACTCACCTGATTTTTTGCGTCTGCCATTGTGGCAAGATTTATCAAAATTCCTAACTTGACGGTCGAACCTTCATAAGTTCTTGTCGACCATTTTTCCAGCCCGTTGATTATTCCCAAAATGGTGTCACTTCCGCTGTCTGTGATGCTCTCGACAAGCGCTTTTTCAATCGCCATGTTGTGAAGCTTTCGCAAATATGTTTTGTCAGAAATGTTGAGCGCAGAGATTTGGTTTATTTCATGAATAATCGACCTGATAAGGTTGACTTCAAAAGATTTGAACGCCTGTCCGCGTTTGAGAATGATTCTGTAATCATCCATTTTTGTCGGTTTCAAAAGAATGGAATTGCTTTTGCCCAGAGCAACCTCGTTGTCTCTCGAAGAAGACTCGGTTTCGCC
>CAJLLK010000044.1 GCA_905207515.1 uncultured Christensenella sp.
AGCTTTTGTTTATTTCAACAACGCTTCTGAAAAATTGCCGTCAAAAGCTGCTTAAAATCATTCTACCGCTTGACTTAAAGCGGTTTTTTGTTTATTATAAATATGATGAAAATTGGAAAGCAAAAAACTTACAAAATTTGCCCTAGATGCGGGAATAAATGTCTTTTGGCTCAACAACAATGTGAAGAGTGTGGCCTGCTTTTTTCTCGCATGCAATTTGCTTCAAACAAAGCGGCAAAAAAGAAACTTTTGCATTTCGACAACGACTATATCATTTACACAAACCAACTGCCAAAAGATGTGAGTTATATCAAGCTTCTGCTTTACACAATTTTTTTTGGAATTATGGGCGGACATTATTATTACGTCGGAAAATATATCAAAGGCGGACTGATGACGGCTTCGTTTGTCTATCTGATTTTCTGCACGGTTTTCAATGCGCAAATCATTGAATATTTGGAAAGTTATTATCTGTTTTTTCCAATCGGTGTCGCGGCACTCGCTTGGATAATAAGTTTGGCTTTTGTTGTTATGAAAAAGTTTAAAGTGCCGGTCATTGTGGAACTGGAAGGAGAAAAATCATGAGAGTTGTTGTGGGAATTTCTGGCGGTGTTGACTCAAGTGTCGCAGCTTATCTTTTGAAAAAACAGGGGCATGAAGTCATCGGGCTTTTTATGATAAATTGGGACGAAAAAGACGGTCAGTGCACTGCTGAAGAAGACTATGAAGATGTCAAGCGCGTCTGTGCAAAGATTGGAATTCCTTATTTTTCTGTGAACTATGCAAAAGAATATTACGACCGCGTTTTTAAATATTTTCTTGAAGAATATAAGGCGGGCAGAACGCCAAATCCAGACGTTTTGTGCAATCGCGAAATAAAATTTGGTCCATTTTTGGAAAAAGCCAGACAGCTTGGCGCTGACATGATTGCAACAGGTCATTATGCAAAGTCTTTTTCTAAAGACGGCAAAACTTTTCTTGCCAAGGCGAAAGACTTAAACAAAGACCAGTCTTATTTTTTGAACCAACTGTCTCAAGAACAACTTTCGTCGGTCATTTTTCCGCTTGCAGACCTTGAAAAACCGCAAGTGCGAGAGATAGCCAAAGAGCTTGGGCTTTCAACAGCTGAGAAAAAAGATTCCACAGGCATCTGCTTCATTGGAGAGCGAAATTTCAAAAAGTTTTTGAAGCAATACCTTCCTGCACAACCTGGAAACATCTGCACGCTGGATGGAACAGTTGTCGGCAAACATGATGGGCTGATGTATTACACCATTGGGCAGCGCAGGGGGCTGAACCTGGGCGGCTTGCACGATGGAAACGGCGGAAGATGGTTTGTTTTGAAAAAAGATTTGCAAAACAACATTCTTTATGTCAGCCAGGGCGAGTGTGAAGAATTGTTTTCAAGCGGGCTTTTTGCCGACACATTTAATTGGATACCTGAGCGACCAAAAGAAACCGAATTTGATTGCTTTGCAAAGTTTAGATATCGCCAGCCAGACCAAAAAGTGCATGTGACGGTTTTGGACGACACGCATATCAAGGTGGATTTTGCACAAAAACAACGTGCAATCACTGAAGGGCAATTTGTTGTGCTTTACACGCAAGACGGAATTTGTTTGGGTGGCGGAATCATTGACAAAAAGTTTTGATTGTTGTAAAATTTAACCAATTCCACCATTTTTGGGGAAAAGGAGTGACCAAGCGTTTTTAAATGTGTAAAAAATTTTAAATTTCCCTACATTGGAGGGAGATTGGGACGGGGAACCAAAAGTCTAGGCATTAGGCTTTGCCGTGTGCCGTAAAGAACTTTTGTTTTTATTGGGGTGCCCCGAAAATGCTTGCCATTTTTGGGGAAAAGGAGTGACGAAGCGTCGGTCGAGCGCTTGCGAAAAGCAAGCCGAGTTTTAGCGCAGGTCACGACGTATGCAGAGATGTCCGAGTGGTTTAAGGTGCAGCCCTGGAAAGGCTGTGTGCGAGAAATCGCACCAAGAGTTCGAATCTCTTTCTCTGCGCCAAATAAAATAAAGTATGACACCACTTTGTCATTTCGAGTGCCTTATTGTCATTCTGAGCCAGCCGTCAGGCTGTGTCGAAGAATCTCAAGAGATGTTTCGACTCCATTTCATTCCGCTCAACATGACAATATGTGGCGAAGTGGAGAAATCTCACTTAAAAAATTTGTCGTTATACAAGACTGACGGGTGGGTTGGTCTGATTTCTTTTGCTTTGAAATGATGTTGCTTTGCAAGTTCAAAATTTTTTGTCTGATAATAGAGACGTGTCAGCTCGATGTGTGGAATTATGTCCGAAAAATCTTCTCGAACAAAGCCGTTGGTCTGTTTTTTGCAAAGAAGAGCGC
Source organism: uncultured Christensenella sp. (assembly GCA_905207515.1). GTDB lineage: Bacteria > Bacillota > Clostridia > Christensenellales > UBA1242 > Caccovivens. Next base: position 2,363 of record CAJLLK010000044.1, read on the forward strand.
TGTTAAACCAAAAAATGGCGGTTTCTGACTTGTTTAGATTGTCAAAAATGTAGCCAATTCGGCAACAAACTTCTGCTGTTGGCTCATGAGTTTTCAAAGCGTCAAACAGAGTGTTTAATCCGTTTTGATAATCTTTTTTTATCTCATAACAATCACAAAGCATAATGTGGGCGCCCAAATTGTCGGCTTCGTAGGTGTTTGGAATTTTCAAAAATTTCTTCAAGTTTTTTATGGCAGAAAAGTAATAGCCGTTGTAATAAAGTTCGCGCGCATAATAATAAGTTTCTCGCGCATTGAATTTTACCTTTCTTTTTAAGGCTTTTTGATAGAGTTTTAAATTTCGTTTTGGGTCATGAGAGTCTAATTTTCTGTGCTCAATTGTGATGTCGCAATATTCCACCTTTCCGCTCGGAGAAATTGCTTCATGAACAAATCCTTCCCACTTGAAATTTTTCGAACGCTTCAAGAGCCTTTCGCGGTAAAACACAAGATATGGGTGGTCATCTTTGTCGAAACCAGTGGCATATTTAAACATATAAACATCGGCGTTGGAATTTATTTTTTTGAGCATGATGATTTGGTTGATGTTTTCTTGCGAAACAAAGTCGTCAGCGTCCAGCCACATTTGATAGTCACAAGTGGCTTTTTCAAAGGCAAAATTTCGTGCTTTTGAAAAATCGTCCACCCATTCAAAATCGAAAATTTTGTCGGTGAAACTTTTTGCAATTTCCTTTGTCTTGTCAGTCGACCCTGTGTCCACCACGATGATCTCGTCAGCAAATTTTTTGGCACACTTCAAAATTCGCGCCAAGACTTTTTCTTCATTTTTGACAATCATGCAAACACTTATTGAAAACATAAAAAAATCCTTTTTATTTTTTTATGAGAAAATTTTAGAAATGTTTCAGTTATTTGTTTTGATAAATGATGATTTTTTTATATAATTATCCTATGTTGGGAGCGATAATCGGAGATATTGCAGGTTCAGTTTACGAATTTTGCAACATAAAAACAAAGGATTTCAATCTTTTTTCAGAAGATTGTTTTTTCACTGATGACACAGTTTTGACATGTGCTGTTGCAAGGGCTTGTTTATGTTGTCACGGAAATTACAAAAATTTGGGACATGAAGCGAAAGAAAAACTTGTCGAATTTGGCAAGTGTTATCCGCCAAATGGCAAAATCGGCTATGGTCAAAAGTTTTTAGATTGGCTGGAAAATCCAGTTCCGCAAAATAGTTGGGGAAATGGTGCAGCAATGCGAGTTTCGCCAGTTGCTTATTTTGCTAGCTCTGAAGAAGAAGTCATAAAGTTTTCAAATGCAGTCACAGAAATCAGCCACAATCACAAAGAGGCTTTGAAAGGTGCTTCAGCGACGGCACTTTGTGTTTATCTTGCTTTGAAAGGTCAAAGCAAAGAAAAAATAAAAAACAGAATTGAAAGAGATTTTTATTCGTTAAATTTTGACTATGATGATTTAGTAAAAAATTATACATATCATGTTGGTTGCAAAAACACAGTTCCGCAAGCGATATATTGTTTTTTGATTTCAAATTCGTTTGAAGACGCCATCAAAACAGCTGTTTCTATTGGTGGAGATAGCGACACTTTGGCAGCTATAACTGGTGCAATTGCTGAAGCGTTTTATGGCGTGCCAAAAAACATTGAAAATGCAACAAAAAAGTTTTTAGATGAAAATTTGATTGAAACCTTGCACCAGTTTAAACAATCAAAATTCAATCACTTTTCAAGTGAAAAACAAAAAAATGCGTAAAATCATTTTGAAAGTCAAAAAATTTTTGTTATACTCTTTCAAGCGAGGGACTTATGAAGAAAATTGCAATAGTTACAGACACAAACAGTGGAATTTCTCCTGAAGAAGCAAAGAAAATGGGATGCTTTGTTGTTCCTATGCCTTTTATCATTGATGGAGAAACTTTTTTTGAAGGCGTAAACTTGACCGTTGACAAATTTTATGAAATTCAAAGCAGCGGCAAAAAAATCACAACTTCTCAACCAAACATAAACGAAATTGTTGCTCTTTGGGAAGATTTGCTTAAAACTTATGATGAAATTGTGCATATTCCAATGTCAAGCGGGCTTAGCCAAAGTTGCGAAACGGCAAAAAACTTTGCTGAACAGTTTGACGGAAAGGTTCAAGTTGTTGACAACAGACGTGTTTCAATCACCATGAAGGCTTCGGTTGTGGACGCTTTAAACATGGCAAAAGACGGCAAAACCGCCAAACAAATCAAACAATATCTTGAAGAAACCGCTTCTCAGTCTTCAATTTATCTTGTTGTGGACACTTTGAAATATCTTAAGCAGGGCGGCAGGATAACTCCAGCGGCTGCCGCAATCGGCACGGTTTTGAACATCAAGCCAGTTCTTCAAATTCAAGGCGGCAAGCTCGACCAATACGCTAAGGTGTTGAACATCAAAAGCGCCAAAAACAAAATGCTTGACGCGATGAAAAAAGACTTGGAAGGCAGATTTAAAAGCCTTGTTGACGGCGGAAAAATCAGGCTTTCAGTCGCTCACACAAGAAACAGAGAAAATGCTGAAGCTTTTGCTGAAGAAGTTAAGAAAGCATTTCCAAATGTGGAGTTTGAATATGTTGACGAACTCGCTTTGAGCATTGCCACTCACACTGGACCAAAAGTTTTGGCAATAGGCAGTAATGTAATTTATTAAAATTTTGAAAATTGGCGCAATTTTGTTTGCGCTTTTTTCATTTTTTGGATAAAATTAGCTATACATAGGAGAAAATTATGAAAGATTGTGTTTTTTGCAAAATTATAAATGGAGAATTGCCTTGCCATAAGATTTATGAAGACGATTTTTGTCTTGCTTTTTTAGATATCTCAAATGACATCTATGGTCACACACTGGTTGTTCCTAAAAAACATTATGAAAGCGTCATGACTTGTGATAGTTCCACTCTTTCGCATGTTATTGATGCTTGCAAAAAGATCGGAAGTCATTTTGTCAAAAACTGCGGTTTTGACGGGTTTAACATTTTAAACGCCACAGGCAAAGCGGCTGAACAATCGGTTTTTCATCTTCATTTTCATGTGTTGCCAAGAAAGGATGGCGATGGCGAAAAGGTTTATCCAAAACTTTCTGGTTGCAAAAACGACCTTGCAGAAGTTTCCGAGAAGCTGAAACTTCCAGCTGAAGAGAAAGTGTATCCAGAAGATTTTGATGATGAAGACTGTGTTGTGCTTTATACAGATGGTGCTTGTTCTGGAAACCCTGGAGCAGGCGGCTGGGCGTCAATTTTGTCTTACAAAGGCAAAGAAAAAATCTTGTCTGGCGGGGAAGCGGACACGACAAACAATCGTATGGAAATTATGGCAGTCATCATGGGCTTGGAAAGCATAAAAAGCGGAAATTCTGTCAAAGTTTTCAGCGACAGTGCGTATGTTGTGAACACGTTCAATCAAGGCTGGATGGACAAATGGCTGAAGAAAAATTGGCGAAACTCTGACAACGGCGAAGTGATGAACAAAGATTTGTGGCAAAGGCTTTTGAAAGCCATGGAAAACAAAACTGTTGAATATATCAAAGTTAAAGGTCACAGCGACAACACTTTCAACAATCGTTGCGACGCTTTGGCGCGAAATGAAATTTCTAAGATATCAACAAAATAAAAACTGTTATCACGGCAGAAAAACAGGCGTGCGTGAGTTTTTGTAGCGCAAAAGTTTTCACTGGCATTTTCAGTTTTGCTATCATTGTCAAAGATTGCAAAAGTGTGGAAATTCCGCCAAAACTTATGACAAATGAAACAAGCGAAACAGCCAAAAATTGATTTGAAAAGGTTGCAAGGTCAATGCAACCTTTTGTTATTTCAATGATTCCTTCAAAAAAGAAAGCCAAATTTTGTGGCAAAAGTGAAAGGATGGGCGAAAAACATTCTATCACAATGAAAAAGATTGTGATAATGCAGCCGACGGACAAAATTGAAATTGTGGAATTTAAAACGATTTCAGAAAGGTCAAACGCTTTTGTTTGACTTTCTGTTTTTTCTTGGCTTTCGTCGAATTTAAGCTTCAAATTTCGGTATAAAATTGCGTTTAAGATGGCTCCAAGCACATGACTTAAAAACAAAATGTAGCCGATTTTAGCCGACTTAAACATTCCAACTCCGACCGCACCAACAATGAACATTGGTCCAGACGTCGAGCAAAAAGAAGTCATTTTGAAAGCGTCTTGTTTGGTTATTTTGCCTTGAAGATAAAGGTCTGCCACCATTTTTGAGCCGACAGGATAGCCAGACAAAATCGCCATAATAAATGCATAAATCGAAATCGGCGGTGTTTTGAAAAGTTTTTGCGAAAGGCCAGAAAAAGGTCGAGTCAGCTTAGGCAGCGTGTCCAATGCTGACAAAACTTTTGTGAAAAACATGAAAGGCAGCACACTTGGCAACACATTGAAAGCCCAAGCAGAAATTCCATCCAACGATTTTGAAATGAAGCGAGCGGGGCTTGTCAACATGTTTAAAATAAAAAACAAAACCAAAATGCTGAAAATTGCATAATAAAATGCTTGTCTTTTTTCTGTTTTCAAAAGAAACTCCTTTTTTTGTTTGACATTTTTTGCTTGTGTTTTTATAATAAAAATAGAACTT
>CAJLLK010000045.1 GCA_905207515.1 uncultured Christensenella sp.
CTCTAGGTTTCTCCACTTCGGTTGATATGACAAAATATGGTCGCTGCTGTCATCCAAAGCGAAGTGATAGCGGAGTCGAAGGACCTCTTGAGATTCTTCGATACAACCTAACGGCTGGCGACGCACCAGCGTCAGGATTACCCGTCAGTGAGTAAGACTGACGTCTTAACAGAATGACAATAGGACCTTGAAGTGACAAAGTGATGTCGAAATGTTGTTTACAACAAAAAAAACAGGATTTTTCCTGTTTTTTTATAAAATTTTATCTTTCCAACGAATTTTCTTCAATATTTTCAGGCAAATTTCTCAATTTTTTTCCACAATAAACAATTTTTTCTCCTGCAGCGCCATTGTCAAGTTTTTGCAATTGTTCATCTCCAAAAATTTCTGTTTGAACTTTAGTGAAAACCTTCAAAGCATATTTGAAATAGAACCTGGCAGATTTGAAATCTTTTGCCCTTTCACAGCTTTCGCCCTTATCGACATTTGCACTGCCCAAAGTCATATCTTGCTCATATTGAAATTCGTTCATCAAACACCCCGCGGATTGTCATTGTAACACAAAATTCTCAAAAAAGTAAACAAAAATGAAGCAAAAATTCATTTTTTTTGCAAATTTTGTCTTTTTTTGTCACAATTCTATATATTCGCAGATTTTTGAAGATGTTATTCCGCCAAAATTTTTGCCAAAAATTCTTTGTTTTTCTCAAGTTTTTCTTTTTCAGCTTCCACCAATTTTGCTGGCGCTTTTGCCACAAATCCCGCGTTTGAAAGCATCTTTTCACTTCTTTGAATTTCAAACTTCAGCTCTTCAACCTTCTTTTCTTTTCGCTCAAGCTCTTGAGTTTCGTCCACAAGGTCGCCCATAGGCAAAAAGATGTTGCAAATTGAAGTCAAAATTTTTGCCGATTTTTCTTTCGGTTCCGCTTTAAGAAGTTTCGTTTGACTGCCGCCTGAAAGTTTGTTGATGATTTCCAAATTTTCAGAAATCAACTTCTTCTCAGCTATTGGCATAAGATTGATTGAAACTTTTTTGTTGTCAGGAATGCCATATTCGCTTCTGGTCGCTCTTATTGCTTTGATGATGTTGATGATGTTTTCGAATTTAAGTTCTTTTGTCGTCAATTTTTCGTCAACTTTTGGATATTTTGAAAGCATGATTGTCTCTTCGTGCTTTGGAAGTTCCAAATAAATCTTTTCGGTGACAAAAGGAATGAAAGGATGAAACAACTTCAAAAGTGTCGTCAAAACATAAAGCAAAATGTTTTGAGTTTTTGCTTTTTTCTCTTTGTCGTCGCCATAAAGGTCGAGCTTGCTGACTTCGATATACCAATCGCAGAAAGTTGAAACAGTGAAGTCAATCAAATTTGCCGAAGCCACACCGAGAGCATATTTATCCATGTTTTTGGTGGTCGATTTGATCAAATTTTGAAGTTTAGACAAAATCCATTTGTCTTTTTCGTCAAGAACAAAACTGTCGATTGGCTTAACCTTCATGTTTTCGGTGTTTGATAGAACAAACTTGCTGGCGTTGTAAAGTTTGTTGATAAAAATTTTGCTTTCCTTTGCCTTGTCGGTGCTGTAAGCGATGTCCATGCCCATTGATGTGCCGTTGATAAGAGACAGACGCAAACTATCAGTGCCAAATTCGTTTATAACATCAATCGGGTCAATGCCGTTCCCGAGATTTTTTGACATTTTTCTGCCTTGAATATCTCTGACGATACCGTTTATGACAACTTCTTTGAAAGGCAGTTTCTTTGTGAAGAACAAACCGCTATAAACCATTCTGACAACCCAGAAAGTTATGATATCATAAGCAGTTATAAGCACATCGGTCGGATAATAATATTTGAAATCAGCGGTTTTTTCTGGCCAACCAAGTGTTGAAAATGGCCACAATGCCGAGCTGAACCATGTGTCCAAAACATCTGGGTCTTGAACGATTTTTTTGCTTCCGCATTTTGGACAAACGGTCATTTCGTCTTCACAAGCATCAACAAAACCGCAGTCTTGGCAGGTGTAAACCGGAATTCTATGCCCCAGCCACAACTGTCTTGAAATGCACCAATCCTGAATGTTGTTGAGCCAATTCAGATATTGTTTTTCATATCGTTTTGGAATAAATTTCAGCTCGCCATTTTTGACAGCGTCAATTGCTGGCTTTGCCAAATCTTTCATTTTGACCCACCACTGTTCAGAAACTTTTGGCTCGGTCAAACTTCCGCAACGACAACAATGCCCGACTTTGTTTTTATAATTTTCCACCTTAACCAAAACGCCCAAGCGAGAAAGTTCTTCTTCAATAGGTTTTCTTGCTTCAATTCTGTCCATTCCGGCAAACTTTCCAGCATGCTCGTTGAGTTTTCCGTCGTCATCGATGACAGAAACAATTTCCAGATTGTGTCTGAGACCCATGTCATAGTCATTTGGGTCATGCGCTGGCGTGATTTTCACAGCGCCCGTTCCAAAATCCATTTCGCAATATTCATCTGCAATGATTGGAATAGGTTTATTGACAATCGGCAAGATAACATTTTTGCCAATCATTGCTTGATAGCGCTTGTCTTTTGGGTTAACAGCCACCGCTGTGTCGCCAAACAAGGTTTCAGGTCTGGTTGTCGCCACAACAATTCCGCCGTTGCCCTGTTCGAAACGATAGAGAATGTGCCAAAGCTTTGTGTTTTGGTCTTTATATTCATTTTCAATGTCAGAAATTGAACTTTTGCAGTGAGGGCAATAATTTATCACCCTTTTACCTTTGTAAATGTAGCCTTTTTTGTAATATTCAACAAAAGCGTGTTTGACAGCTCTGTTTAAATTTTCGTCCATTGTGAAAGCACATCTGTCCCAATCGCAAGAAATGCCAAGTTGTTTGAATTGGTCATAAATGGCGTTGCCATAGTCTTTATACCACTGCCAACCTCTTTCAATAAACTTTTCTCTGCCAACCTGTTCTTTTGTCAAGCCTTCTTTTTCAAGCGCGTCAACAATTTTCGCTTCTGTGGCGATTGCGGCATGGTCTGTGCCCGGAACCCACAAAGTTTCAAAGCCCTGCATTCTTTTATATCTGACAACAACATCTTGAATGGAGTTGTTGAGTGCGTGACCGACGTGTGCCCTGCCCGTGACGTTTGGTGGCGGCATGCAAATGCTAAATTTTTTCTTGTTTTTATTTGGCTTTGAAGAAAAATATTTGTGTTCAAGCCAATTTTGATAAATTTCTTTTTCAAAACTTTGCGGATTATAATTTTTGTCCATAATTTTCTCCTGATTGAAGAATTATACAATAAATTCTTCAATTTTCAAAGCATTTTTTCAACTTTAGCTGCGACAGTTAAACCAAAATTTGCAATTTGGCATATCATTTATCTTGTAAGGAGGAAAAATGAAAATTTGGAAAAAACTTAGCATTGTTGGCATGGCTTTGTTACTGGCGGTTTCCACTGGTTTTCTTGTGAGTGGTTGCGGCAAAAAAGACTATAGCAAAATCACATTGAACGAAGTGACTCACAGCATTTTCTATGCACCACTTTATGTGGCAATCAACAATGGTTATTTCGAAGACCAAGGTCTGACTGTCACACTTGTCAATGGTGGTGGTTCAAACAATTCCATGAGCGCTTTGATGAGCGGTTCGGCTGACATGATTTTGGCTGGGCCAGAGACGGTGGTTTACACAAGCCAAGAAGGCGCGTCTGACAAACCTGTTGTGTTTGGGCAATTGACCACATGCGACGGCTCGTTTATTGTTTCAAAAGAAGATGAACCTGATTTCAAGCTTGAAGATTTGGTCGGCGAAACAATCATTGGCGGTCGTGAAGGCGGACTTCCAGCAATGACTTTGGAATATATCTTGACGCAAGTTGAAGACTTGGAAATTGGCACGGAAGCAGGCCAAGTCAATTTGCGAACAGATGTGGCATTTGACCTGACAGCAAGTGTTTGGGAAGCTGATGCAAGCGTGAAGTATTGCACACTTTTTGAGCCAACTGCAACAAACACAGAAAAAGCTGGCTTAGGTCATGTTGTGGCAAGTTTGGGAGAACTTTCTGGAAGCATTCCATACACCTGCTTTGCTGCGAAAGAGAGTTATATAAAAGACCATGGCGACATTGTTGAAAAGTTTTTGAGAGCAATTGACGCCGCCTACGAATTTATCGTCACAAGAGACGAAGAAGACGTGGCAAGAGCATTGCTTCCATCGTTTGATGGCAACACTGTTGAAGAGTTGACTGTGGCAGTCACGCAATACAAAGCTATCAAGGCTTGGAGCGAGGACCGCATTTTGACTGAAGAAAGCTTCAACAACTTGATGAACGTCATGTTGAACGCTGGTGTTATCACTGAAAGAAGCGAATGGTCAGATGTTGTCGACAACACAATTGCAGCAAAACTTAAAAACGAAAAAGCGGCATAAATTTTTTGAAAATTCAAGGCTAAAAACAAAAAAAAGACCAATTTTTTGGTCTTTTTTTCAATTTTTTTGAGTTTTTTTAAGAATTTTTTATCAATAATACATGTTTTTAAAATTCTTTTTGCTAAATTTTGGACCCGAAGAAGAGCCGCCGCCGAAACTGTTTCTGCGTTTAACAAGGACAATTATCAAAACAATCAGTCCAATCAAAACAACTCCGCCGACGCAGCCCAAAGTTATCCAAAGCCACGTCATATCGTTGTTTTGAATTAGCGTGGTTTGCGCCTCAATGCTGAGTTCGTTTCCAAAGTCATCAACATTGAGTGCGGTCATGTCAAGGTTGAACAGAAAATAGTTATAGCCATCTTTTTCGCTGTTTTCTTCCAGCGTGCAGAACATGTTTTCAGACGCTTCAGATTTATATGTGTTCAATTGAACAATAAATTGTTCATAGTCAAACTCATATTCTTGTCTGACATAAATTTCCACTTTAAAAGCAGACTCAGTTTTTGAAATTGGAACGGCTGTTCCAGACTCGTCAAGCGTCACGCTGCCGCTGTAAAGGTCCACTCTTGCAACACCATCGTCGAAAGCAAAAATCACAACACGAGCATTGTCTTGATATTTTGCATAGAGTTTGAAATCGTCTTCCACAAAAGCACCTGTTCCAAACACAATGTTGATGGTTTCCATTGATGGTTGGTCTGGTTTGTTTCCGACAAAAATGTCTTCGCCTTCTTCATTTTCGAGATACCACCCCACAAAAACATTTGGAGTGTTTGGTTTGACTCTTGTTCTGATGTTGACTGAAGAATTGTAAGTCATCGACAGTGGCAAACTTTCTCTTTGTGTTCCATTCACAAAGAAAACATAACCAGGGATTTCGCCCTCAACCAAAGTTTCTGAGTTGTCGTTGTTGACCTTGAAAAGTTTTGAAGTGACTGTTCCTTCAAAAGTTTTTGCTGTGGTTGAAATGCTGTAAGCGCCCATTGAAGAACGGTCAACATGTTTGATCACAAGCGAAAAAGCGTCCTCGTTTTGTTCGTCCGCAACGATGTCGACCAAATCATTATCATTTAAGCCAGAAGCTCTGTAAGAAACTCTGCCGTCAACGGTTGTCGTGACAATTCTGGCGATTGGAGTGCCGTTCAAATTTATGGTTGAAAGGTCATAAAATTGTCTTTTGCTCAGCGTTTGGTCGCCATTTTCAACTGTTTGAAAAACAAAGTCCAGTTCAACGGTTGCGCCATAAGAAATGTCCAAAGAAGAGATGTCAGTTCGAAGTGAAATCACGCTGTCGACCGAAGATGTGTCTGTGTATGTAATTTGATAAGCATTATAAAAATTTTGCAATCTGATGCTCTGCACACTGAAATACCAAACAGTGTCAAAATCCCATGGCAAAAAGCGGTTCCAATCTTGATTTTCAAAATAGGTTGTGCTGTTCAAAGCATATTGAGCTGGCGAAATAAAGTCATTCTCGGTGCTGTTTTGATATGTGTAAGAGCCAAGGTCGCCAAAGCGATTTACAACGCCGTCATTTTGACTGTAATGCAAATAAGAAATGTCTCCCGAAAATGGTGCTGGCGTTGAGACTTTGCCGACAACTTCGCCCACATTCACCGAAGCATCACTTGCCGCTTGAGAATTGTTTGTGAAAGTTACAGCATTCTCACACGCAATGTTTGTGAGTTCTCCTTGGCTGATTTCGCCGACAATTCCGCCAAAGTTGAGCGTGCCATGAAAATCAGCGCCAACTGTGACACCAAAATCTTGTTCCACAACACAAAGCGAAGTTTGACAATTTGTCAATCTTCCGGCAAGCCCGCCGATGTCGAAAATGTTTCCGTCGCGTCTTTCAAAATTCCAATTGCCAACAGTGCTTCTTGTTATTGCGTAAGAAAGATTTGTGTCAGTCGCTGAGCCAACAAGCCCACCAAAGAACAGATTGCCGTCATAATTTGGCGTGAAAGAAAGATTTGATGTGTTTTGAACATTTGAAATTTTGGCTTGATCTGCTCTGCCCGCCAAAACTCCGACATAACTGTTCACTGCACTTGAAGTGGAAATTGTGGTTGTTCCTGAAAAGCCAACACCACTGATTGTTGCACCTTGAACATAGCCAAAAAGTCCGGCATATTGGTTTGTCGGTTTGGTTTCAGCACCTGACAAATCAATGGTCATGTTTGAAATGATGTGCCCATTTCCAACAAACTGACCTGCAAACGGTTCAGCCTCAATTCCAATTGTGTTTGTCAAAGTTTGCCCTGACAAATCAATGTTGTTGTGCAAAACGATAATGTCAGTTGCTCTTCCGTCGAGCGTGGTTCCGCCGCCATAGTGATTTACATAGTCGACAAACTCTTCAGCGTCATAGATTTCAACAACATCTCCGTCAGCC
>CAJLLK010000046.1 GCA_905207515.1 uncultured Christensenella sp.
TTTTCTTCAGACATTTTAGGTTTATTTTAACAAAAAAAATGGCCCTTGTCAATTTAATGCAAGAGCCATTTTAAATAATTTAAATATTAATATAAATCATTTATGTTATGAACAAAAATTTCAATTCTTTCTGCCGCTTGTCTGAGATAATTTATGTTCATGTTTTGGAAAACTGAGAATTGGTCAGAAACCAGACTTTCATAAAGCACATCAAAAACGGTCTTTTTTGAGAAAACATTAAGTCTTGTTGAAGTCAGTTTTCTTACGTTTTCTGGACGCATTGAAGCGTCAAAATTTTCGTCAATGTTCAAGAAAAGATTTTCAATTTCGCCCGCATAGAAGAACATATAAACGCCGTCACTTGCTCTGACAAACTCTGTCGTGGCACCAATTGTGCCGTCTTGATAGAGAGTTTTTATGGCGTCTTCAATGTTTTCAGCAAGCACTTCATCTGAAGAGAAAGTGTCGCTCATCAAAACATTTCCGCTTGCGTCAACGCCAAAAACAGAATTATAGTCGGCATTTTTGAGTGTGTCATCGTCATTGTAGAGATACAAAAATTCTCTAAATGCTTCAGCTCTGTCATAACCCACTTGAACGTTGGCGTCGTCAACTTCGCTTTGCAAAAATTGGTCCAAAGTCATGCTTTGCGCTTGAGCTTGTTCTTCGGCCAATGCCAATTCTTCTTCTGTCAAATCATTTTTATATTGTTCGAGTGTCAAATATGGATGAGCGCCAATTGCTTCGTCAATTCTTTCTTCCAAAGTGGTTTGACTGACTGTGCCAACTGTTTCGCCAGCTTCATTTCTTTGCGTTGCCAAAACAGAATTGTAAAGGTCACTGAGTTTTTCTTGATATCTCTTTCCTGTGATGTCGCCGTTTGCATATTCAGCTTCAATATCGGCATAATCTGCTGCGTTTTGAGTGCTGAAGTTGAGTTTGATGTAAGCCACATAGAAATATTCTGAACCATCATCCAAAACATAATCCATGTTTGCGATGTCACCAAGCATGTTTGTTTGATAAGAAGAACTTTGTTCCAATTTATAAGTTGTGTAATCCGCTCTAACATTTGCAGAATAAGCTTTCAAAATGTCATTCACTGAAACGCTTGAATAATCTGCGCCTTGATGCTCGCTGCGATTGAAGATTGCACTATATTTTTCTGTCATGTAGTTGTCTTTGATGATGTTGTAAACTCTGTCCATTTCAAACATGAAAGCATCTTTGTCGGTTGCAAAATCGCGATAGTCATAATTGTCTTTGATGTCTGCGATATAATTGTTTAAAGCACTTCTCCAATTTGCTGCACTCGTTTGGTCAGCGTCTGCAATGGTGCTCAAAATGTTATACATCTTTTCTTTAAATGGATAAGTTCCGTTTTCTTCATATTCAAAATCATAATAAACATCGCTATCTTTTCTTGCAGGATAAGTCGCTCTGGTTGTTGTAGCAGCGGTTGTTTTTCTTATAACCAAGTTTCCGTTTGCGTCATAATCTAAATAAGCTTGACTTTTATATTGTTCAAATGCTGACGCATTTTCTTCTGTTGTTGAACTGTCGCCACTTGAAGAGCCTGTGTTGTCCATAACTTCATCAAAATAGGTCTTCAGATTTGAATAGAGTGCGTCATAAGTTTCGTCCCAAAGATAAGTCGTTTCCCTTTCGTTGAAAACTTCTTCGCCAGTTTCTGCATAATAATCTTCAACAGCTCTGTAGGTCAATTTTTGATTTATCAAACTGTCAAGCGTCAATTCAATGGCTTCTTGACGACCATATTGTTCTTCATATTGTGAGCCGTAATTATTGTAAGCCACAAGCAAATCTCTTTTTGTGATATTTTCAGTTTGACCATCAGTATATTCAATTTGCGCGACCACTGCTTCAAAATAAGCCTGATTGTTTCGCGTGGTCAAAGAACAGCCTGTGAAAACAGACAGACACATCATCAAACATAAAACCAAAGAAGCTAACTTTTTTTTCACATCATACCCCATAAAAATAAGTAATTTTTCACTAACTTAGATATTATAACTGAAAACTCAACAAATTTCAAGCGATTGCAAAGATTTTTCAATCTTTTTTCTCTTTCAGCGCTTTTGAAAACATTTCTATAAGCAAATTCACCTTGTCAACGACCTTTCCTTTGGCGTTCACTTTTAGAATAGGTAAGTCTTCAAATTTTAAACAACTATCATAAAACTTGCCAACTTTCGACAATCTTTTATCAATGATTTCTTGTGATTTATAAAAATAAATCATGCAATCAGCGGCATTGATTTTGATTTTTTGAACATTAAACTCCGCCGCCATGTTTTTAAGGTAAGCAATTTTGCAAAGATTTTCTGTTTCCACCGGCATGTCGCCATAAGTTTCTGAAAGTTCTTTTTTGATTTGGTCAAAATCGCTCTTCGTTGAGATTTTGCTGATTTTGTTGTAGAAAATGATCCTTTCGTCTTGCGCTTCAATATATTCTTCGCTGATGTAAGCATCCAAAACAAGTTCCATTTTGATTTCTTTTTGGCTTACAGTCTTTTGCCCTGAAAGCTCTTTTGTCACTTCGTCGAGCAAGCGAACATACATGTCATAGCCCACTTTTTGCATGTGACCGTGTTGTTCTTTGCCCAAAATGTTTCCCGCGCCACGAATTTCAAGGTCACGCATGGCGATTTTGAAGCCGCTTCCAAGCTCTCGAAACTCTTTGATTGCTTCCAATCTTTTGTAAGCATCTTCGGTCAAGATTTTCCCACCGTTGTAAGTCAGATAAGCATACGCCAGCTTGTCTGACCTGCCAATGCGCCCACGAATTTGATAGAGCTGCCCCAAGCCCAGCATATCACAATCGACCATAAAAAGCGTGTTTAAAGTCGGCAAATCTATGCCGTTTTCAATCAGAGTTGTTGAAATCAAAAGGTTGAATTTGTCGTCATAAAGGTCATTGATGACTTTCGAAAGTTCTTTTTCCATCATTTGACCATGCGCAACACCAATTTGTGCCTGCGGCAAAAGTTCTGCCACATGGCTTTTGAAAGTATAAATTTCTGCCACTCTGTTGAACAAAATCAACGCTTTTCCGCGTCTTGAAAGTTCTCTTGAAACCACATCTTGCAAAAGTTGGTCGCTATAAGGACTGACATAAGTTTGAATAGGCAGTCTGTCTCTTGGCGGCGTGGCAATGACGCTGATGTCGCGAATGCCTGAAAGAGCCATGTGAAGAGTTCTTGGAATCGGCGTTGCTGAGAGCGTCAAAACATCGACATCGGTTTTGAATTTTTTGATTTTTTCTTTGTCTTTGACACCGAAACGCTGTTCTTCATCCAAAACCAACAATCCCAAATCTTTAAACTTCAATTTTTCGTTCAAAATCTTGTGCGTGCCAATCAAAATGTCGATTTTTCCTTCTTCAAGCCGCTGATATATCTCTTTGGTTTCGCTTGCCGTTTTGAAACGATTTAAAACTTCAATTCTCAGCCCAAAATTTTCCATTCGGTGCTTTGTCGAGCGGAAGTGTTGCTCTGAAAGAATGGTCGTCGGGCACAAAAAAGCGACTTGTTTGCCGTTGTAAACCGCCTTAAAAATGGCACGAAAAGCGACTTCGGTTTTTCCAAACCCAACATCTCCGCAAATCAGCCTGTCCATGATTTTTCCGCTTTCCATGTCTTTGTCAATATCCAAAATCGCTTGAGCCTGATCGGAAGTGAGTTCAAATTCAAACGCATCGGCAAATTGCTTTTCCAGTTCTTCATCGCGCTTGAAAACAATGCCTTTTTTGTTTTGTCTTGCCTTGTAAATCTGTGCCAGAGCAATGGCAACTTCTTTCAAATCATCTTTGACTTTTTGTTTAATTCGATTCCATTCGTTTGAACCCAAAGCGTTCAGTTTTGGCGCTTCTCCACCAATGTAAGCCGAAAGCAAATTTGCCTGTTCGGTCGGAAGATAAAGCAGCGCACCATTTTTATATTCCAAAACAAAATAGTCTTTCTCAAAGTGCGAAAGTTTCATTCTGACAATGTCTTTGCAGTGCCCAATGCCATAAAAAGCGTGCACAACATAGTCTCCCACTTTTGGCAAATAAGAAAAGTTTTGGTTTTTGGTTTTATAGCTTGTCTGGCGCGTTTTATACATGTCGTCAGTGCCGATGCCGACAATGTTAAAGTCCAAAAAACTGAACGAATAAGAAAAATATTCTTTGCACAAATAGATATTCACGCCGCTCTTTAGCTCGCCGTCAAAATCATGATAATGAATTTTGTTTGTAATCAAAAATTCTTTCAAAATGTCATAAAAACTTCCTGCAAACAAAAAGACATTGATGTGGCCGTCTGCATACATTGTCAAATCTTTTTTGAGCGACAAAAAATCGGTCACATAACTCTTTGAGCCAACGGTCTTGTTTTCAAAATCGCTATCGTTGGTGTTGGTCAAAACGATATATTTTGAAGTGTCAACTTTTTCGAAATCCAAAAACATTTTGTCGCTTGAAAACGAAAGTTCTTCGCGCGCTTTGCTCAAAATTTTGCATTCGTTTTCAATTTTCACCGGTTCGTCAATGACAATGTTTTCTGACAATTCCAAGACAGAATTTTCTCCAATTTTCAAAAAAAGTGGAAAAATTTCAAATTTTTCAACGTTTTTTTCGGTTTTCATTGTCGAAAAATCAAAATTTATAATTTTTTCAATCTCGTCGTCAAAATATTCCACCCTATATGGATAGTCCTGACCGTTGACAAAAACATCGACAATTTCTCCACGCACAGCAAATTGTCCCACGCTGGTCACATAGTCAACTCTTTCAAAGCCAAAAGCCGTAAGTTTTTCAGCCAACTGTTCAATTTCCAGCTTTTGTCCGACTTTAACATCAAATTTTTCTTGCAAAAATTTCAAGTCAAATTTTGTTGTCAGTGAAGACGGCAAAAAAATCAAGACATCAAGTCTGTTTTGCAAAAATGCGCTGACACTGTCGGCAAATGGAAACAAATTCAAATCGCGTTCATCTTCAATTTCTCTGCCGCAAGAGACGATTTGAACTTTTTTGCCGCAGTCGAGCAAACCTTTTTTCAACTTGCTGGCAGTGACAAAATCTCCGCAAAGATAGACCAGTTTGTCAAAAAGTGCAGAAAACAAAACCTTTTCGCCGACAAAAAAACCGCCCAAGTTTTTTTGCTTGGAGAGCGTTGAATTTTTCAAAAGGTTCAAGATTTTTTTCATTTCAATCTCTCACAAATTTCGTCAGCAACTTTCTGCAAAATTGGTTCAAAAACTTGTTTGTCATATTTTGACAACACATAATCAGCCAAGTCCATTGAAATATCTCTTCCAATGCCGACTTTAATTCTTTCAAAATCTTCGCCGATGTAAGAAACGATGCTGCGAAGCCCGTTGTGAGTGCCAGCCGAGCCGTGTTCTCGATAGCGAACATTCCCTTTTGGCAGGTCAATGTCGTCGACAACAACCAAAATGCGAGCATCTTTAAATTTGTTATTCAAAAGTGCCAAACATTCGCCGCTCAAATTCATGTAAGTTGTCGGTTTGACAAGCATAAGTTTTTCACCATTCAAAGTTCCTTCGCCGATGAGCGCCTTATATTTTTGTTTGTCAAAAGTGATGCCAAGTTTTTTTGCCAAAACATCAACAACGGCAAAACCGATGTTGTGATAAGTTCCGTCATATCTGCTCTCAGGATTTCCAAGCCCAACCACAATGTTCATAAAAACTCCTTAAACCTGTTCATTCACAAGCCTTGCAAAAGGTCCAACAATTTTGCCTTTTTCCACTTTGCTCTTTTCAAGATAACTTTGGCAGACAAAGGCTTCGTCGCAGATGATTGTGTCAAAAATATAATTCCCGCTTTCAATGATGGCGTTTTTGCCGATGTAAGTTTCGCCTTTCAAAATGTTGTTTGGATAGATGACCGCTCCCGCTTCAATTTCAACATCTGCATCAACAAAAATCGTGTTTTCGCCAAACAAAACAACGCCATTTTCTTTGTGATAATTCAAAATTCGTTCGTTCAAAACCTTGAAAGCGTAAGAAACTTTTTGCGCGGTGTCAACAACCGTGAAGTCTTGTTCGTCAAAAACTTCTGTGGTGGTCGATAAAATCAGTCTTGCGGTTTTCAAATAATCCGCTTTAAAAACAAACCCGCGAGAGAGCTTCAAAACGTTCATTTTTTTCTTAGAGAAGAAATCCATAATCTCCAAAAAGGTGGATTTTTTCAAAAGAGGAGTGTCGCAATAAAAAACGGCAACAAACTGAAAACCTTCTGCCAAATCTCGAATGATGGAGAGCAAATTTTCTTCAGCAGGTTCATCAACAATTTTTTGCATGCAACCCGAAGTGGCAAGTGCCACCCAATCAATCATTTTTTTGCCGCAGATATCAAAATTTGGGCTGATTTGATTGTTGGTTTTCAAAATGACGACCAAAGTTTCGTCAGCCACCCAATCAAAATTTTCCGCTTTTTCCAAAGGGCTGACAATGTCGTTTAAAAAATCAAAACTTATTTGTTCTTTTTCAATTTCTTCCATAATTTCCATAACACAATTATAAAATCAAATTAAATTTTTGTCAACAAAGATGACCTTTATAATAAAAATAAAAAAA
>CAJLLK010000047.1 GCA_905207515.1 uncultured Christensenella sp.
AGCGGCGGTTTGGATACCTCATTCACGGTCATGTATCTTGCCAAAGAAAAAGGATGCAAGATAAAAATTATAAAAATTTAAATCAGTTACACAACTGATTTTTTCTTTTTGCGATTGTATAAATTGACAAAAACAAAGATTGTTGTTATAATTCAAATATGAAAAGCACTGAAAAGCAAGAACTTAAAAAGAAAATTAAAAGAATAGGGCTTTTTCTCCTTATTGTTTTTCTTCCTGTTTTGGTTTTGAGTGTTGTGCTTGCTGGCATTCACGTTGAACCTTGGCTTAACGTTTTGGTGCTTGTGGTTGTGTTGTTTTTGCTCTTCTTTTTGTATGCTTACATCTGCGAAAAGCTCGACAAAAAGAAGCAAGAACGCTTGAGCAAGAAAAAAGACCCGTTTTCTGATTAAATAGGAGTTGGATATGGCAGATTACAAAATTTTACCGAACAGCATGGAAGCCGAACAAGCATTGCTTGGCTGTGTTTTGTTGGACAGTGACGCTCAACTTGAAATATTAAACAAAATTCAAAAAGAAGATTTTTACACAGAGTCACATAAGAAAATTTATGACAGCATGCTGAATGTCTATATGAAAAACATTCCTGTTGACTTTGTCACTTTGACCACCCAACTTGAAGTTGACAAAAACATGGAACTTGTCGGCGGCGTTGATTACATTTCTTATCTTACAAATGTTGTGCCGTCTGCGGCAAATTTTGGATATTACATGCAGATTGTCAAGGCAAATTCAATCAGACGACATTTGATTTTGGAAGCTCAAAACATCATCAACAACACTTTTGAAACAGAAGACTCTGACATGGCAATGCAAGTTGCTGAAAAGAAAATTTTTGAACTTTCTCAAAAAGAAAGTGCGTCAGAGCTTGAACTTGTTGGCAAACCAGGCGGCGTTTTGACCAATGTTTTGAAACAGATTTCAGAACTTGCTGAAAACAAAGGAAAAATGCGTGGCATTCCAACGGGCTACAAAGATTTTGACGCCATAACAAATGGCTTGCAAAAAAGTGACCTTATTCTTTTGGCTGCTCGTCCTGGTGTCGGAAAAACATCTTTCGCCATGAATATTGCCGTGAACGCCGCTGTCAATGATGGCAAAAAAGTGGCGATTTTTGACCTTGAAATGTCAAAAGAACAGTTGATGCAAAGAGCGTTGTCGTCGCTCGCGAAAGTGAATTTGGGGCATGTGCTGAAAGGCGACATGGATTCTGAAGAATGGAAGCGAATTTGGACGGCTGAAAAAAAATTGGCACAAAGTTCAATCTATGTCGATGATTCTTCAATGGTCACGCCGTTTGAAATCATTTCAAAATGCCGAAAACTTAAAATGACAGACGGTCTTGACTTGATTGTGATTGACTATTTGCAGCTTATGACCATGGGAAAGAACACGCGCGATTCTCGAAACCAAGAAGTCAGCGACATCACAAGAACTTTGAAAATTGCCGCGAAAGAATTGAACGTTCCAATCATCTTGCTTTCTCAGCTTTCTCGTGCGGTAGAAATTCGTGAAGAGCACAGACCTGTGCTTTCAGACCTGAGAGATTCGGGCTCAATCGAACAAGATGCCGACATCGTTCTGTTTTTGTATAATCCAGAAAAATATAACGATGTTGTCACAGAAGACGAACCTGGCACGGTTTATCTGTTGATTTCAAAGCACAGAAGCGGAAGTACAGGCGAAGTTAAACTCAAATGGGTGGGAGAATATACCACTTATCTCAATCACGACGAGAAAGTTCAAGTGGAAGAACAACAGTAAAGGAGATACTATGAAGAAAAAGTGGGCAATAGCAATCATTTTTCTGATAATTATTGCAGTGGTGTTGACAGTTGTGTTTATCTTTTTGTTTAGAGAAAAAGACACAAGAGCGCTGGCACTGAGATTGAATGAAACCACACAAGAAGGTTATTTGGCTGATGACAAAGAAGAATATCAGACGATTTCGCTTTATTTTGACAGTGTAATTGATGCTTTGGCAAACGAAAATCGTGACGCTGAAAAAAGTGAAGCGCAAAATTATGACAAAGCGTATGAAGCATTTTTGGTTGCCGGAGACTTCTTCAACAGACAGATGATTTTCACGGATTACACAAATGTTTACAAAGACAATCGAAACGCCATTGAAAGAGCGTTCAACAGAGCACAGAGCGCGGCTGATGAACTTGTGGTTTATATAAATGAAAATCGCGAATTGACGGGAGATAACTATTATTGGCAGGCAAACACTTGGGCAAATTGTCGAGAAAACATTAAAACCATTTTCGACAACACAACAGATGCGTTTGAGCGTTTGATTTTGGTTTACAATGCGTCAGTTTCGTCGATTTTTATGAACAACAGCTTTTCAACGCTTGTTTTTGAAGGTTTCAACACTTTGACGGCTGACCTTGAAACAAATTTGACAGAAAATGAAACTTCAGGGCAGACACTTTTGACTTTTGTGAATGCTTATTTTTCAGATGACGAATTGATTTTGGATTATCAATACAATCAAAACTTGAAAGACAGAGTTTTTGACATTTCGCAAAATGGAGAAGCAAGTTCGTTTTATTCGGCGTTTTTGCAAGGTCAAATTTTGGAGGGCATTTAGATGAAAGTTAAAGCTAAAAGTGCAATTTTGAGCGTTGTTTTGTGTTTGTTTGGCATGTTTTCACTTTTTTCACTGTCTGGATGCGGAAATGTTTCTTTGCAAACACTGAGCGAAAACTTTGAAGAATTGGACCAAATTTACTCCGATAATGCCGACGTTTTTCAAGCGGGTTTTTGTGGTGATTTTTACACCGAATATCTTATAAATTATGGTGACAAAGTCGATGAGCTTGTCTTTGATGACACACCTGGTTATGCCGAACTTCGTGATAGATACAACATCATGCTTGCTGTTTCAAACGATTATATTGACGGAAACAGGCAATACATTTTAAGTTGGTCAGAAGACAGTTTGACAAGCGATGCGCGTGCAGCCATAAACACATTAAACGCCAGTTTGGTAGATTACAAAGATTATATTTCCACTTTCTTGCGAGAAAGAAACAATTTGATAGACTATTTTGACAAATTTCAAGATTCGATGAACGAAGAATCTCACATGTCAAGATTGAGAAATTTTAAGCGCTATTATGCAAATTTGGTGCAAAAAAACATTCAACTTTCTTTGGACATGGCTGAAGCTGTCAAAACAACTGAAATTTTTGACCTTTTGAGAGAGACAGAACCGACCGAAGTTTCCACTAGAGTGATAAAAGATTATATGGTGGCAAAAATTTTGCCAGTTTTCAGCGAGTTTATGTTGACTGAAGTTGAAAACAAGTTGAATTGGTCGGCATTTTCTGGCGGGGCGAAAGAACAAATTGACACGTTATTGTCTTCTCTTGAACAAAAATTTGATTTTTACAAAGCGCAGTTGATAAGCATTGACAATCAAATCAAAGTTTTTGAAAGCAAAGAAGCTATGCAAAATTTTTATGACCTGACCGAAAGTTTTTTCGTTGAAATGGATGACTATTTGCAGGCATTGAAAGATTTGGATATCTACACACTTATAACAAGTTACAACAACAGTTTTGAAGAATATTTGGCTGAAAATTCGTTGGCAAATGTTTATTTCGAAAAAATGGAACAATTTATCAACATTTCACTTGAAAACTTTTTGACCAATGCAGCAAATCAAATTTATGTGGGGTAAATATGAATTATAAAAAATTGGCGGACATGTTGTTCGCAGACAACAAACTTACTGTTGAAGAAATTGAGAAAAAATATCCAAAACGAGGTCTTCCAAAGGGCGCGTATGTCACTCGTTTTGCACCGAGTCCGACGGGATATATGCACTTGGGCGGATTTTTTCAAGCACTGATTGACTTCAACATTGCAAAACGCAGTGGTGGCGTGTTTTATCTGAGAATTGAAGATACCGACAGCAAAAGAGAAGTTGCAGGTGCCAGTGCGGTCATCATGAACATCTTGACAGCTTATGGGCTCACACCAGACGAATTTCAGCTGAAAGGCGGCGTCACTGTGGGAGATTATGGTCCATATTATCAAAGTGAGCGTCAAGAAATTTACAAAGCTTATGCCAAAAAACTTGTCAGCGAAGGAAAGGCTTTTCCGTGTTTTTGCCGAAAAACGGAAGGCTTGAAAGATGTTCAAGAAAAACGCGAGAAGAAGTTTGCGGTTGGAATAAATGAAGACAAAGACCCTTGCAGAAACTTGACGATTGAACAGATTGAAGAATTTTTGAAAGCGGGCAAAAAGTTTGCCATAAGATTGAAGTCA
This sequence comes from uncultured Christensenella sp., assembly GCA_905207515.1. Lineage (GTDB taxonomy): Bacteria > Bacillota > Clostridia > Christensenellales > UBA1242 > Caccovivens. Next base: position 4,300 of record CAJLLK010000047.1, read on the forward strand.
AACGGCAATGGCACACACAAAATCAAACTTCACGATGGTTCAAAAGGCGATTTGGGAATCATTGAAAACAGTTCTGATGCCATTTTGCTTAAAAATGACATGATGCCGACTTATCACTTTGCACACGCAATTGATGACACTTTGATGGGCACAACAGTTGTTGTTCGCGGAGAAGAATGGTTGCCGTCTTATCCTTTGCACGTTGAAATTTTCAATGCGCTTGGCTTCAAAATGCCGAAATATATTCACACGCCTTTGATTTATAAGTTCAACGAAAAAGGAAACAAAATCAAAATTTCAAAGCGTAAGCATCCTGAAGCGGATATGCGTTATTTTGACAGAGAAGGCTATGACAAAGAAGCGGTTGTGGAATATCTGATGAATTTGATAAATTCAAATTTTGAGAGTTGGAGAGCCAATCATAAAACCGCGGACCTGATGGAATTTCCTTTTGACGGTTTCAAAATCACTGCAAACACACCAATCTTTGATTTTGTCAAACTGAATGATGTTTCAAAAGAAATCATCTCGCACTACACAGCACAAAAGTGTTATGAAGAACTTTTGCTTTGGGCGAAGGAATATTCTCTTGAAAATGTCGATTATTTGATTAAAGATAGAGAATATGTGACAAAAGTTTTAAACATCGACAGAGAAAAACCAAATCCAAGAAAAGACATCTACAAGTGGTCTATGTTTTTTGATTTGTTTGACTATATGTTCAGTGTTCCTGCAAAATTTGATTTTGAAAATGTGAACAAGAAAGATTTTGAAAAGGTTTTGAGAGAATATAAAAAATATATCAATTTAAGTTCAAAAGAAACTTGGTTTGCAAACATCAAGAAAATGGCGGAAGAACTGGGCTATGCGACAAACAACAAGGCTTACAAAGAAAATCCAGAAAAATATAAGGGCAATGTTGCCACGGTTTGTGAATATATCAGAATTGCCATCACTGGCAGAAAAGACAGCCCAGATCTTTTTGAAATCATGAGCCTTTTGGGCGAAAAACAAGTGCTTGAAAGAATGGCTCAATTTGCGTAAAATTAACCAAAAATTCAAAAAAATACACAAAAAATCAATTTTTTATTAATTTTTGGACAAATTTTTGTTAATATTTCAAATATTTTAATTTATTTTAAATAGCGGAGAAAAAATGAAAAAAGTTATTTTGACAGGGGATAGACCGACTGGAAATTTGCACATAGGTCATTTTGTGGGTTCAATTGCAAACAGATTGAAGCTTCAAGAAATGAATGACTATGACAAATTTTACATTATGATTGCAGACACTCAGGCTTTGACGGACAATGCTGGCAATGTCGACAAAATCAAAAACAACATCATTCAAGTCGCTCTTGATTATTTGGGAGCTGGCATTGACCCTAAGAAAGTGAACATTTTTATTCAATCTCAAGTTCCAGAACTTGCCGAGATGACAATGTATTTCATGAATTTGGTCACTGTCGCAAGGCTTAATCGAAATCCGACTGTGAAAGATGAGATTAAACAACGTGGATTTTCTTCTTCCATTCCTGTTGGATTTATGTGCTATCCAATCAGCCAGGCTTCAGACATTTTGGCATTTAACACCACAACAGTGCCGGTCGGCGAAGATCAACTTCCAATGCTCGAACAGACAAGAGAGATTGTCAAAGCTTTTCACAACACATATGGCGACGGAATTTTGACAATGCCACAGGCGCTTTTACCAGAAAACAAAACTTGTGTAAGGCTTGTCGGAACGGATGGAAAGTTAAAAATGAGCAAATCGGCGGGAAATTGCATTTATTTGAAAGATGAACCTGATGTTGTCAAAAGCAAAATCATGAGCGCTTACACAGACCCTGACCACATCAAAGTCAGTGACCCAGGAAAGGTGGAAGGAAATGTTGTTTTTGCATATCTCGATGCTTTTTGCAAAGAAGAAGATTTCAAAAAATATCTTCCTGAATACAAAAATTTGGACGAACTCAAAGCGCACTATAGAAAAGGCGGTTTGGGCGATGTAAAAATCAAAATGTTTTTAAACAACATTCTTCAAGCGCTTTTGGAGCCTATTCGTTTGAGAAGAAAAGAATATGAAAAAGACATAAATTCAATTTATCAAATGCTTTTTGATAATGCAAAAAAAGCAAGAGAAGTGGCTTCTGAAACGCTTCAAAAAATGAAAAATGCCA
>CAJLLK010000048.1 GCA_905207515.1 uncultured Christensenella sp.
GCGCAGCAATCACCAGTCTTTCAAATCAATTGGACGAAACGTCAAACACTGTCAGCAATATGCAAACCGTGAACACTTCTGACATCAGCCTCGCCAAATCTTTGGAAAGCGACGAACTTCTCGCCGGCACAAGAAACACTCAGCAGGCACTTTTGAACGAAGAACTTTATAAAACCGACATCTTAGAAAAAACTGCTGAGCTGAAAAGTTCACTCTCAAAAGATTTAAAATTGTCAAAAGCACAAATTTCGGCTGTCAAAGATTTGACAACAAACTTGGCGAAATATACAAACTCTGTTTCTTACAGCAAAAGCGAACTTTCAAACACAGTCAAATCAATCAGCTCGTTGAAAAAGAATGTCGCTAAAAATAGTGACAGAATAAGCGCCAAACTAAACAGATTGGCTTGCAATTCAAATTCAAGGTCAGCTTATTATGAAAACATTTTAAACACTCTTGAAGAACTGGAAAATATTTTGCCAGAAGCAAGCGGAACGGAAACAAATGAAACGACACAAACCAAAACAAAAAACATCGACACTTATGCAATTGAACCACAAAATGCTGAAAACAGCGAAACTGCTGACAATGCTGACAATTCCGAAACAACCGACGACACCGAAAACCAAACGAATTGCCCAAATTGCCAACAATATCCAATCAACAACCCAAATTATCGAATAAATGGCGCGAACAGATATTTCAATAGGTTCAACCCAAATCGCAACACCGACACATATGGTCCAACACTTCGAAACATCGACACCTATGGAATAAACAACTATAATAATGGCTACGGCAGCGCTGGCTATGGTTATGGAAACCCGTACAACTACGGCGGTTTTTATGGAAACGGTGGAGCTTTTGGAAACGGAGGTTTCTATGGAAACAGATTTTACAATTCCAACAATTTTAACCGTATGACAACACCAATGGCACCAATTAATCAACCTTTAATGGGCACTCCTGCAAATCGACCTATCTTGGCAAGCACAGACGATGAAAACGACACGAAAAACGAGATTGAAAATATTGCTCCTGAAAAACGATTGGAAGATTTTGAAGAAATCAAAGACGGAGAATTGACAAAACAAATTGAAAAAGTGGATGATTTGAAACAAAAAGTGGGAGAAAGTGCAGAAGATATAGCCACAACTTCCACCAATCAAGCAGAAGAGCAAAAGACTTCTGAAAATGAGAAAACTGAAACTCAACAAAAAATCAAAAAAGACAATTTTAAAGGTCCAAAAATAAGAATTGTTGATGCCAGAAAAAGAAACTTTGATGAAGATGATTTAAATCAACCAATCAAAGCACACAAAGAACTTTTCATTTATGAAATTTTAAAATAAAACAACCAAAAAGGTTGTTTTTATTTTTTAAGCTTCCATTTTTTTCTTACGATTTTTTCTGACAAAATATAGAACAATTTTTGCAATTACAAATGCGACAAAAACCGCTGCGATAACAATGAAGTAAATCAAAATATATGAATTTTCATCATCAAAAATTGAATTTTTTGCTTCTCTAAAAGAAACCACAATGTCATAATCTTGTTCGATGTTGTTTAAAGTCAAAGTGTTTCCAGAAAGCTCGACAGGCTGACCATTTATGGTCACATATTCCACTTCATAGCCATCTTCGCAAGTTATGATAAATGTTCGGCTGTCGCCATAACTTACGCTTTCAATCGTTCCGCCCTGCGACGAAAGATTGCCACCCTTGCCAAGCACCAAGTTGATTTTGTAAGTTTTACGCGCCAGAACAATTTCCACCTGTTTATCTGTGTCGACATTTTCCAAAACAAACTCGCCACCTTGATTTTGACTCAACAATTCTCCGTCAACCGTCACAAATCTGACGTAAGTTCCGGTCTCTGTTTCAACTTCAAACTGCAAGTTTTGATTTCGTTCCACCGAAGCTGAATTTGTTTCCACGCCTTCAACCAAAACTTTTCCGCTCGCCCCTGAAATTTGGAAAATCACATTTAAAACAGGTTTTTCAGAAGCATTGATTTCAAGATTTCCATTTTCGCTTAAATTGAGAGCTATTGAGTTTAAATTGCCTTGATATTGATGCCCATTGATTGCCAAATAACCAACCTGATAGCCATTTTTTGCCACAATGCTCAAGGTGTAGTCATAATTTTTGATTAGCTCAACGCCCGAACTGACAAGATTTCCGTCCACAAAAACATCAAATTGACCTTCATCAAAAGTCAGCGTCACGGTTTCTGTAGACTGGTCAACCACTTCAATTTGCATCGTCTGGCTGGAAACATTTGTGCCAAAATCGTCCGTCAAAGACACAGTCAACTCATATTCTCCAACAGTTAAATCCGAAATTGAAATGTTCAAAACTTTTTCAAATTCGCTTGTGTTATCAACTGTTGCATGCACAATTTTGGAGCTTCCGTCGCTGCTCTGGCAAGCGATTTTGTAAGTCGGAAGATAACCCGTGTAAGAAATTGACATGTTGACGGTCTCGCCCGCTTTGACAACTCTTTTTTCGCTCAAATCAGAAGTTATTCTCAGTGTCAAGTCAAAAAATTGAACATTGTTTTCATAAGCGAAAGTTTCGGCAACACTAGATTTGAAACCATAAATTTTGTTTAAGTTCAATTCAGTTTGATTTTTAAATGTCGTCAAATTTTTGCCAAGCAAAAGCGTTTCAATTCCTGAGCCAGAAAAAGCGTGCTGACCAATTGTTTCAATCCGCGGCAAGCGAAGTTCTTGCAACGCAGTGCAGTAAGCAAATGCTTGGTCGCCAATTTCAATTATGTTTTCCAAGCCCACCACACTGAGTGCCGAGCAATTTTTGAAAGCACTGTCGCCCACAGAAATTTGTGTGCTGGCACAATATATTTCTTCCAAAACGGTGTTGTTTGAAAAAGCGTTGGCTTTAATTTGTGATACTGTCGATGGCAATATCAAAACTTTGACGTTGGAATTTCTAAACGCATTTTCTTCGATTGAAACAACATTCGCGTCGTTGATTTTTTCTGGAATTTGCAAAGTTTCCAAAGTGCCGTTGTAAGAAGTTATTGAAATGCCGTTTTCAACAGTAGAAAACGCAAAATTTGTGTTCAAATCAAAATTATCAAAATAATAAACAATAGACGTGCTGTAACTTTTTTGAACAATGCTTCCATTAAAGTTTCTCACAATCGCAACCGCCGTCACTTTGGTTGTTTTCGAGATTTCAATTGGTTGATTTGAAGAGTAAATTGAGATGCTTTCGCTCTCACTTTGAATCATCGAAATGTCAATTGCCGAAACATTCTCATCTGTTGAATAATATATTTCACAATACTGACCAAAATCTAAAATCTCGCTGTAAGACAAATTCAATTCAAAACTTTCGGTCGGAAATTGGTTTTCTTGACTGAAAGTGACATAACCTTTGTTTAAAAGCCCAAGGTTTTTCAAGCAAATCAGCCCATAGCCATAATAATCATTTCTTTCGCCAATTGGAACAGGATATTCGTTGTAAACACCGCCAGAAAGACAACTTTTGTCGGCATTTTCTTTCAAAAGTTCAAAAACCTGGGCAGGAGAATAATCTGCATAATAAGGATTTGAATAGACAAGTGCCACACAAGCCGTCACGTGTGGAGCCGCCATTGATGTGCCGTTCATTATGGCGTCATTGTCAGTCGGACTGGTGAGCCCAGCACTTTCAACAAGCGTGCCTGGCGCGCAAAAATCGACTTGCGCTCCATAGTTGCTGTAAGAGCCATCAAAGGTCAAAACTTCGCCCGTGAAAAAGTTGTAGCTTCGCCTGAGCCCAGAGACTGCTATCGCGCAATCGACATTGGCTGGAGAAGCATAGGCAGTGTTTTGACTTTCATTCCCAGCAGAAACAACGGACAAAATGCCTTCAGCATAGGCGTCTTCAATCGCGCTTGTCAGTGAAGAACTTCTTGCACTTGTTTGCGTCGAAGTTGACCTGTCGACGCCGACAGACATGTTCATAACTTTCAAATTTGGCACCCTGTCAGTTCGCTGCAAAGTCACAGCGTAATTTATTGCGTTGACAATGTTTGCGACAAGACCTGTCCCGTCTTTCATCAAAACTTTAAGCGGCAAAATTTTGACATTTGAAAGTGTCGCTTCAGCAATCGTTCCGCTCACATGTGTGCCGTGACCGTTGTAATCTTCAAATGCATAATCTGTTTGGCTTCTTTCTGTCGTGAAATTTCGGCCATATTCAAACAAAATTCGCCCTTCAAACAGTTCGTGGTCAGTGTAAATTCCACTATCCAAAACCGCGACAACAATTTCAGGCAAATCACTCTCTTGAGTGTTTGCAAGCATAGCGTTGACATATTCTTGATAACCAATATATTCTGCGCCCCACGAGTTATAGTTGAAAGTGGCTTCGGTTTGAATTGTTTCGTCTGCAGAAACAACATAGTCATAGCCGACATCGGAAACACCTTTCAAATTGGAATAATATTCATAAGCGCTTGCAGCATCTTCTGCGTTTGCATATTGAAAAATGTGATATTCTCCAAATTCTGCTTTTGCAACTGCGCCGCAATCGTCAAGTTTTAGGTCGCTGTTGACAATCAGCCTGTTTATTTCTGGAGTTTTTTCAACAACAATGCCGTCCTCAACCGTTTTGTAGGAAATATTCTTCGAAGAAATTTTTTGATAGTCGTCTTCCGAATTTTCGTCGGTCAAAACATAATTTTGCGCAACAGTTGTTTTCACATACAAACTTTCATCTTCAATTTTGTAATCTTCTTCTTGAAGAGTTATGTTTTCAACGTTCTGCCAGTCGTCATATTCATTCAACATGCTCATCAAATCAGAGTTGAATTGTTCGTAACTCTCCATAAGGTCAACATTTTCCGCCAAGACAATCGTGCATGGCATAAAAAGAAAAGTCACCACCAAAATTGCTGACAAAAAGATGCCAAAAACAATGTTTTGTTTAACGAATTTTAACATATACATAGTATATCACGGAAATATGCAAAAAATCAAATAAAATAGATTTTTTTGACTAATCAAATGTCAGTTTTTCAAAATCTTCTTTGTTTTTGACATAAGAAATCATGTTCTCGTCTTCAAAGCCCAAATTGTGCATGCAATCTATCATGTTTTGGTTTTTCTTAGAAACCAAACAAGTGACAAATTTTGTGTTTTTGTCAAAGTCATAAACTGCTTTCAGCAATTTCTTGAAAATTCCGCGTTTGCGAAACTTTGGAGAAACATAGACCTGCGAAACATAAATCCCTTCGCCGCGGTCTGCCCAATAGACCTTTGAAAACAACACCATGCCCAAATAATGACTCTCTTCAACCGCAAGCAAACATTCCGCCTTGTTTTTTTGAAAAACATCGCTGTCAAGGTTTTGTTTTAAGTTTGAAATTTCTATGTAAGACGCCTGGTCAATCTCTCTGTTTGCGAGCAAGATAAAATCTTTGTCGCTTTCTTTTGCCTTTCTTATCTCCATTTTGCTCCTTTGGTTGTTATCATCATATTAAAAATTTGCTGTTTGTGATAATTTTGATAATTTTTGTTGACAACAAGATTTTTTTTGTGTATAATGAAAAAGATTTTTATGCGAGCGTGGCGGAATGGCAGACGCGCACGTTTAAGGGGCGTGTTCGTAACAGAGTGTGGGTTCAAGTCCCACCGCTCGCACCAGAACAGGGCAACCTGTTTTTTTGTTTTCGGTGGGACTTTGCAAAACTTCGTTTTGCCCGACTTTGTCGGAAAACCACACTCTCCGTGTGGTCGCAGCAAGGCGTGCGGGTCTTCGCGCTCAGCTGTTCGCTTTTGCTCCCAGAGCAAGCGAACAACAAGTCCCACCGCTCGCACCAAATGAAAAAACTGTGCTTTTGGCTTGTTTTTGAATAAATTCAAAAAGCGTCGCATTGACGCTTGTTTTTTCATTTTGCGACCAGACGAAATCGCACTTCGTTGGCGATTTGTCGCAACTTTTAATAAGTATATTTTCGCCTTATCGCGCCAAACGAAAATGCTGAAGCATTTTGCGCGGCTTTTTATTTTGTTTAAATTTTATTTGCGACCAGACGAAATCGCACTTCGTTGGCGATTTGTCGCAACTTTTAATAAGTATATTTTCGCCTTATCGCGCCAAACGAAAATGCTGAAGCATTTTGCGCGGCTTTTTATTTTGTTTAAATTTTATTTGCGACCAGACGAAATCGCACTTCGTTGGCGATTTGTCGCAACTTTTAATAAG
>CAJLLK010000049.1 GCA_905207515.1 uncultured Christensenella sp.
ACTCACTGACGGGCAATCCTGACGCTGGTGCGTCGCGAAGTCGAAGGATCCTCCACTTCGGTCGAAATGACGGAGATGTTTCGACACGTCGCCGTTGTCATTCAAATGTTTTTTTTAGCCCAAAAGCGGAAGAAATTGCTTGACTTTGGCTTTGTTTTGTGTTATATTAGCTCTGCAGTAAAAATACTGTCCTTGCTTTTGAGCGTGTTTGCCCAAAAGCCATTTAGTCCAAAAGGAGGTAAAATATGAACAAGTATGAACTTATGTTTATCATTGCCAGCGACGTTAGCGAAGAAAAACGCGAAGAGTTGATTGCAAAGCAAAAGGCTTATGTTGAAGCTCATCACGGCGTTGTTGATGGCACTGAGAAAGTTGGGATGAAGAAATTTGCTTATCCAATCAACTTCAAAAACGAAGGCTTTTATGTGATCATGAACATCACAATGGCTCCAAATGAAATTGATGCAATGAGCAAACTTATGAATATCACCGACGGAATTGTTCGTCACATTTTTGTGAGAAAATAACAAGGAGAAACTTATGAACAAAGTTGTTTTAATTGGAAATTTGACCAGAGACCCAGAACTTCAAACGACAAATGGTGGAGTTTCTGTGTGCAGATTTTCTTTGGCTGTGACCAGAAGATTTGCAAATGCTGATGGCGAAAGAGATGCAGATTTCATCAACATCGTTGTTTGGAGAAATCAAGCAGAAAATTGCCATAAATATCTCAAGAAAGGGTCAAAATGTGCAGTTATTGGGCGCATTCAAACTTCAAGTTATGATGCTCCAGACGGCTCAAAAAGATACACAACAGATGTTGTGGCTGATGAAGTTGAATTTATCAGCACAAGAAACAGTGGCGACAGTCAAGACGGTGGTTATTCAAGCGCTCCAAGCGAAAACAGCAGACCAGCTCCAAAGAAAGAAACTGCTGAGCTTGAAGAAATTGATGACGACAGTTTGCCATTCTAGTTAAAAGTCGAAAATTTCAAAAATAATATAGGAGAGAAAATGAGCGAAGTAGCAAAAACCGAAGAAAAGGTTGTAAAAAAATTCCGCAAGCCATCAAAGAAGAAAGTTTGTGCTTTCTGTGTTGCTGGCGAGAAGAATATTGATTATAAAGATGTTGCAAAAATCAAAAAATATATCACAGAAAAAGGTAAAATTTTGCCAAGACGTCAAACAGGCGTTTGCTCTTATCATCAAAGAGAACTTGCCAATGCAATCAAAAGAGCAAGAAACATGGCACTTCTTCCTTACATCGGTGATTAAAAGGAGAAAGGAAAATGAAAAAAGATTTGCATCCAGATTATCATGAAGTGACTGTTGTTTGCGCTTGTGGAAACACATTCAAAACAGGTTCTTGTGTCAAAGGCGACACACTCAAAATCGACATCTGCAACAAATGTCATCCTTTCTACACAGGAAAGAAGAAAGTTGTTGACTCAAGCGGAACAGTTGAAAACTTCAAGAAAAAATATAACTTATAAAAACAAAAAATAACAACCAGTTTGGCTGTTATTTTTTTATCTGCTTCGGTCGCGGTCTTTTTCTCGACGATAATGAGAGCTCAATGTTGTTCTCCAATTTTGAATGGAAGATTTCATTTTTTCAGTGAAAGGTCTTTCAAGTTTCATTTCAAAGATTTGAGAACTTATCTTAGCGTTCAACTCTCTTATGAAATCTTTGTCGCCAAACAATTTTGTTGGAAAATATCTCAAAAAAATGCGAGCATAATATGTTTGAATTGACAAATCTAAATCAGGATTTTTTTCGCATTTTTCAACATCATTGATCACTCTGCCAGAAATTCTGTCGATGGTGGCTTCAATCATGTCTTTTTCCAAAATATCTTGGTCTTTTGGATAGACGGGAAAAGAAAATGTTGAACCTGGACATTTTATGTAAAAACACTTGCCTTCTTTTACTAATTCATAACCAGAGAAGAAGCCGTGTGTTATCTTTTTGTTTGAAGAATTCATGCTTTCACCTTAAAAAACTCTTTCTGAGTCAGTTTCATAAAATTTTTCTTTGTGAACACTTTTAAATCCGATTAAATAGTTTGTAAAATGGTTTCTTGCAGTTTTTACTTTTTTAAGAAAATTTTTGCTGGCATTTTTGTCGTTTAAAATCAAAGCAAAATCTTTAGATTTTTCATCCAATTTCGCCAAAGCTTCGTTCAGATAGCTTTGATTTGTGAAGATAGCTTTTGGAAAATTTTCAATGATTCTTTTATGTCTTCTCAAAAGTTGTGTTTTAGATTGTTCATTTGCACTTGACATAATGCAATTTGCCAGGCTGTTTGTGCACATTTCAACCAAATCTTCTTCTGTAAAATCGTTATATTTGATGTTTGCAATCAAAAAATTGAAATGACGTTCTTCTTTTCCAATGGCAGGCGATTTGAAAACAATGGTTCCGTTTTCAAGGTGTTCAATTGTATAACCTTTCAATATGCCTGAAGTGATTTTTTTCTCATTGTCAATGATTTCTGTTTCTATCATTTGTGATCTCCTTTTCTGTTTTTATGATATCACGCATTTGCGTCATTGTCAATAATCAATTTTAAGAAATCTGTTTGTTTTTAAAAGATTTCGTCAATAATTTTGGCATGAACAAAATTGTTTTTCCGACCTATAATGGTGTGGTTGTGCACAGTGATGACAAAAAGGTTATTTCTGCAATCAACTGTGACGGAAAGAAAAAACTTAAAAGTTTTAGATGTAAAAACAAAATCATCTTTTGGCATTTTCCGTTTGTCAGGGGAATTCAATATTTTTTCTGCGGAGTTGTTGGGCTTTTGCAGGCTTTTTTGCTTTCAAATGACATTTGTGAAACCACAAAAGTGAAAAACAAAGATATCAACAAATATTACACCCAAAAGTTGATAATTCTAGGGATTGTTGCTTTGGTTGCCATTTTGTTTGCTGCAATTGTTTTAGGTTTTCTGCCCGGAAAGCTTGGATACCTTATTGTTCCATATTACGTCAGCGAAATTTTAAGAAATTTTGTTATTTTTTTAATAAAATTTGCACTTTTTTATGGTTTTATTGCACTTTTAAGAGTTTTTCCTATTGTAAATGATTTTTTTAGGTTTAACAGAGCTGCAGAAATTGCTTTTGAACTGGAATATTTAAACAGAAAAAAATCTTTGCAGCAAAAATCAAGCAAAAATAATAAAAATAATAGAAAAAATCAGAAAAAACACAAAAAAATTAAGATTTTTGTGGAAAATACGCCCAATTTTTTAAATTTTTTGATTTTTGTTTTTGTTTTAGATTTTCTTGTGGTAACATTATGTGGAGTGGGCTATGGCTTTTGGTTTAAACTGGCATTTCACATTGCGATTTTGTTGGCTTCGACAAGTGTGGCATATGAAATTTTGTGGCTTTTAGATAGAAACTTAATCACAAAAAAATTGGAATATTTCACAGCTTTTTTGGTCTTTGCAAAACCGACAAGAACGCATGTTGAAACTGTGAATGTTGCGCTGACGGAAATCAATTTGCTTTGCACACAAAAGGGAAGAGAGTTTATGGAAGATGAAGATAAAAAAGCTTTTTCTGTGGTTTACACTGAAGTGCGAAACAAGCTTTCGAGTGGTGGCGTCACAGAAAAAAGTGATGCGGATTGGCTTATTGCAACCATTTTAGGGAAAAATCGAGCGGAAATAAAGCTCTTGCCGTCTGTCACTGAGAAGCAATATCAAGAAATTATGAAAGCGGCGGACAGGCGAGCCAAAGGCGAAAGCTTGGACAACATTTTCGGGTTTACAGAGTTTTATGGCTTGAGATTTGATGTCAACAAAAAGGTTTTGACGCCAAGAATGGAAACAGAAATTTTGGTAGAGCAGGTTTTGAAAGCACAAAAAAACTTCAAAAAGCCGACCATTTTAGATTTGGGCACAGGGTCGGGCGCGATTGCTGTGGCGCTTGCGAAAAATTGTGATGCACTCATCACGGCAGTTGACATCAGCAAAACTGCACTTGCTGTTGCTCAAACGAATGCGCAAAATAATGATGTTGAAATCGAGTTTTTGCACTCAAATCTCTTTGAAGGCTTGAAAAAGAAAAGAAAGTTTGATATAATTGTTTCAAATCCACCATATATTCCTACAAAAGACATTTCGAAGCTGGACAAAAATGTCAGAGAATGCGACCCGGTTCTTGCTTTGGATGGCGGCGATGATGGCTTGGATTTTTACAGAGAAATAACTTCAAAAGCAGTTTCAAGATTGAACAGTGGCGGCATGCTTTTTTATGAAGTGGGCAAGAGTCAGGCGGCAAGTGTTCGAAAAATCTTGAGAGAAAATGGCTTTGAAGATATAAAAACAATAAAAGATTACAACAAAATTGAAAGGGTGGTTTGTGGAAAACGTAGCTAAAGACCTTATTGAAAAAACAGGAAAATCAAAGGTGAGATTTGATGAGCTTACCGAGCTTATTTCGCGCCCAGAAATTATCGCAAACAACAACGAGTGGAAAAAGCTGGTGAAAGAGCGAAATTCTTTGGAAAGTCTGGCTGAAGCGCACGTTGAGCTTCAAAACTTGGTGGATGACTTGGAAAGTTGTGAAAGAGACTTCAAAAATGAAAAAGACGCCGAGATGAAATCACTTTTTGAAGATGAAATTCAAAGTTTGAAAGAAAAAATTGAAAAAAAAGTGGAAGACATCAAAATTTTGCTTCTGCCTAAAGATGAAAACGACGACAGCAACGCGATTTTGGAAATTCGTTCTGCAGCGGGCGGAGAAGAGTCTGCACTTTTCTGCACTGAGCTTTGCCGAATGTATTCTCATTATGCCGAAAAGAAACGCTGGAAGGTGGAATACATTGATGTCAACGAGACCGAGCTTGGCGGAATTAAAGAAGCCACTTTGATGATAAAAGGCAAGGGCGCTTTTTCGCGTTTGAAATATGAAAGCGGTGTTCACAGAGTTCAGCGTGTGCCTGAAACAGAAAGTCAGGGCAGAATTCACACATCCACTTCGACCGTGGCTGTTCTGCCAGAAGTTGAAGATGTCGATTTTGAGATTTTGGATAAAGATTTGAGGATTGATGTTTTTCATTCGGGCGGCGCTGGCGGACAAAATGTCAACAAAGTTGAAACGGCGATAAGAATTACATATCTGCCACTCAACATTGTTGTGACGTGCCAAGATGAGCGAAGCCAACTCAAAAACAAAGAAAAAGCCATGGCAATTTTGAAGTCAAAGCTTTATGATTATTATGAAGAACAGCGAAACAGCGAATATGACCAGGCTCGAAAAAATCAGGTTGGCCGTGGAAACCGAAACGAAAGAATCAGAACTTACAACTATCCGCAAGGCCGCGTGACCGACCACCGAACAAACCTTTCGTCTTATGATTTGGAAGGTGTTTTGAATGGCGATTTGGACCAATTTATTGACGCCATGATTTTGAAAGAGCGAACCGAAATGCTGGAAAATTTGGAATAACGATTCTAGAAACACAACGGTCGCTGAGATCCTTCGACTCCGCTTCGCTCCGCTCTGGATGACAGGGGCGCTCAACATGACTATTCGCTTAACATAAAAATAAAAGCGCCACAATTTGTGACGCTTCTTTTTTCAAGTTATATTACATATGAAGGAAAAGTTTTGTTGCTGTTGCGAGTGCACTTCCACCGGCACCTTCATCAGCTGGCTTACTCATGTCTGTAAACACACCAAATCCATCAAGAATCATAGGCAAGAATGTGTTGAAGAACAATACCAAAACGATAACAACAACAATTGAAACGATAATGTTTATCAAACGCTTTTTGTTTTCGTCTCTTTGTTCTGCAGATTCAGCTCTTGCCATTTTCACACCAACATAGATGGCATAAATTGAACCAGCGGCTCCGACCAAAACCAACAATACCCAAAGAACGGTAGACAACACTGACAAAAGTTGTGACAACCAGCTCCACTCATCAGCAGTAAGATATTGATTGATGACATCTCCCCAGCTTGCAACTCCCAACACTGAATTTAAAAAGTTCATTTTGTTTTCCTCCAATAATTCAAAATTATTGTTCTCAAAAATCAAGAAGAATATTCTTAAATTCTCTTTCTTTTTGATTACAAAAGAATAATAACATATAGAAAAAAAATCTCCAAACGATTTTACAAAAAAAATAAAAAAATTTTAAAAATATT
>CAJLLK010000050.1 GCA_905207515.1 uncultured Christensenella sp.
TTTGCTTTCACCCGGGCCGCCTGCCCGAAAAAAGCCTGTCCGGAAGAGTAAGTGAATGTGACAGGAGTGATGCTTTGTATCAAAGCTCACTGCCGATTAAAGTGCATAATTTGCAATATTTTACAAAAATTTTTCTATTGACAATCAGTCGCAAGTGTGCTAAATTAATATCAAGAGGTATGTGATGAAATTGGTTAGAGTTTATGATGCAAACAGCAAGCTGCTTCCGAAATTGAAGAAAAGCAAAAAAATGCCTGATAATTTCGATAATATTTACAGAGATGAGGGCATTGTTGTGACTTTTCGCAGTCCAAAAAACGAAAAATATTATACCAAGGAACTGAGAAATTTGGGGGTTTATTTTGTTGCCACAGGTGACGTTGCACAGATTTTCAATGAAGATGGAAAGTTTCTCGGAGAAACGACAATTGACAGCAAGAAAGAAATGTTTGATATAGAAATTTTGTTGAATTCGATTGCCATTGAAACCGCGACACGACTTATGAACGGAAAGGCAAAGTTTTTGAACAACATTCCAAATGAAGTGTTTGGCGGGTATGTTCATGGCTACGATTTTGCACGAATGGTAAAAGAAGAGCTTGTAAATTATGTGACAATGTTGGCGTCGTCAGAAGAGCTTGAAGAAGCTAAAAAACTTAGAAAAATTGCAAAACTGAGTGGAGACTTGGTCGATAAAAGGGCAAAAGTTGCGAACAAAAAACTGAGAAAAGAAGACGAAAAAAGCATGGAATATGCCTCAATTATGTGCAAAATTTCTGAAAAGAGCAGAAAGAAGATTGAAAGAGAACTTTAATCACCAAAACATCAGATTTTTGGTGATTTTTTATTTTAAAAGAAATTTATTTTGATGTGAAATAATTTTGTGTTATTATTTATATAGGAGAAAATATGGAAACCCAAGAGACGACACAAAAATCAAATAAACCAGGCACTATAAAATGCGAAAATTGCGGTTCTTCAAGCGTTGTTGTGAAATCAAATGATTTGGCGATTTGTGAATATTGTGGGTCAAAAATCAAAATAAAGCATAACGTCACGAACAACATAAATGTTACAGTTGATCAATATGGCACAAAAACAAGTTCAGAAAACGTTGTTTTGAAAACGAACTTGTCTGAAGATGAGTTTTTCAGACAGGCTCTTATTGAAATGACAAAACAAGATGATGTGCCAGTGACTTTTCTTGACTGTGAATTTGGCGAAATAACAATTGAATATCCACAATTTTTGATGATGAAAATTCGATATCAAGGCACATATTCGGCGTCTATTGGCTATGACAGAAAAGAACGATATGAAGACTATGAAACGCATTATGATTCTCAGCTCAAGATGAACGTTCGTCAAAAAGTTATCAAAGAACGAACAGTGACCGATTGGCAACCTTATTATGGAAATGCCTCTTCAGTTGAATTTGTTTGCGTTCAAACAAATGGTGATGACAAAGCGACAAGATATGTTGAAGATATTGTGGAAAATTCAGAACTAAACAGCATTTCAGTTGGTTATGAAGAAAGTGACTTGCAAAACATTGAAATCAAAAAAGCCACCATGGAACAAATGGACAGTGCAATCATGATTGGAAAATATTATGCCGACTCAAGAATTCATCTTCCAGGTGACCACATGAAGGATTATAGGTCCAGTTTTTCTCACGAGATTGTTGAAACAAAATATTGCATAGCGCCGCAATATTCCATGACTATCAAAGACAAAGACAGCCAAGCTCAGCTCAAATCTTTTGTTACAAAAATGGGCTTGAGAGGAACTGTTCCGAGCGATGCAAAAGATGACAGCAATGCAATTTCCACTTCTTCAAGCAAATATGGCAAAATTTCAATTGCGCTTTCGGTTGTTGCAATGGTTTTGATGTTGGCATTTACGTTTATTCCGATAAGTGTCAGCTACAAATTTATTGTGTTGCTTGTTTGCATTCTCATGACCGCAATTGGTTATAAAGTTTTCTTGTCAAAAAAGAAAAAATTTACGAAAAATTTTTATAACGACAAACTTGATGCCAAAATTGAGAGATTGAAAGAATATTTAGAAAATCACAATATGCCAGCTTTAACACAAGAAGAGTTGGACTATATAAATAAGAGCAAAAGGTGAAAAATATGGAGAAAAAAGCAAAAATAACAATGATTGTCAGCATAATTGTGGTTGTTGTGTGTTTCTTTTTGTCTTTCAATTTTACTAATGGGGTTAGCAATTCTACCGGCGAGCCTTATGTTTCAGACATTTATCTTGACAGTTCTCACTTAGACTTGGAAGTTGGACAAGAAGGGGATATAAGAGCGGACATATTTTATGGCAATGTGACATCAGATAATGTTGGCATCATTGATGTGTCAAGAGATGTGAATTGGTCTTCTACCAACGAATTTGTTGTTGAAATTTTGAACGTGTATGAAGAAGATGGAAACAGCTCTGGAATTTTTTCTTCTCGCATTAAAATTCGGGCTGTTGGAGAAGGCACGAGCAACATCTATTGCATTGCAAGAAATGGAAGACAAGCTGTTTTGAGCGTGTCAGTCAGTGGAAGCACGTTGGCAAATTTTGTGTATTCTTTAGAAATTGATCCTTCAACATGGGAGGGGTTTGAAATCTCTTCTTCGGGAGATAATGTGGAAGATGAAAAAACTTGCGTAAACAATCTTACATCACAATTTCTTAGAAGCAGTGACACATACAAGGTTTATTGCACTGACGGATATAAATATGAATATGATGTTTATGGAAATCCTTTGCCAATTGAAGATTATTCAAGTTCACAGATTTCTGTAATTTTTTATTTGCTCGGAGGAAACGTGTTGGGCGATGTAAAACAAGACATTTTGACGCTTTTTGCTGGTGTTCCATCAGACGACATTCAAATTTCAAACAATGCTGGACTTTACACAATCTCGTCAACTTCCAGCTCGGACCAAATGGTTATAGATTACCGCAACAGTCAATTCGGCGGCTATGAATATACAAACGGAGTTGAAACAATGAGACTGGCAAGGTTGACGGGCAGCATTTCAGCACCAGACTGGTTTGACATAAACGATTTTGCAGCATAAAAAAGCATGACTCAACATCATGCTTTTGTTTTTTCTTCAGATTTTGGTTTTTTCCAATGGAATGTAACAAAATTTTTAAATCTGTCAAGAGATTTAATTTGTTTCGGATATTTTTCTTTGCAATAACCATACAATTCTCTCAAGAAAGGAGAACGATTTCTTCCCCAAACCACAATTCGAAAAAATCTTTTTTTATGTCTTTTATATTTTTCAACATCAACCACATTTTTAAATTTATCAAGATTTCCAGCCACATCGGCGCTCACAAGAAGTCTCAAACATTTTGGACACAAAGACCTTCCGCAATTTTTCATGTCTTTTCGAAGTTGAAGATAGTTGAAGCATGGTCGCAAATATTTTTGTGCAGCTTCATAGTCTGCCAAAATTTTGGTTTTCTCATAACGCGAAACTTCGGCGCCAGAACTGATTATTTTTAAATCTGGCACAGAAAGTGCTTGTGTTGTCAAATAATCATAATGTGAACAGTCTGTGTGTCTGACATTTTGGATTGAGACATCTTTTGGGCCGAAAGTTGCCGAAAATAAATATGTTTTCCAAAGCTTTTTAAAGCATAAAATTTCGGCAAGGGTGATGTAAGTGTGAACCGTTGTATGCACATAACCATGTTTTTTGCACATAAATTTGATAAAATTTGAAAAGGTCAAAATCAGTTCTTTTCCAAGTTCATCAGCGACCAGTTTGTATCTGTCAAAAATATATTTCTTCTTTTTTAAATATTCAAAAATATTTTTTGAATGTGTTCGCCATAAATCAAGAGAAACGGCTCCCATATAAAAATGAGTAATTTTTAAATTTCCGTCTTCACAGTTTCCATACTTATATATTGTGTAAAACGAGTCGACGCCAAGCGAATTTGCAGTGCCAACAGCGGTTCCGCCAATCAAAGCGTTTTCTGTTTCTGCAAAAATTTTTGGAGCATACAAAGTTTTGTCGTTTTGGCAAAGCGTTGGTATGTAATCTTTTTCCAAATTGTTTTTCAGCGCTTCTGTTATTGGCAAATAACTTGCAATGTCGTGCTTTTCACGCATGGCAACTGGCAGCAAAAGCACAACAAACGCGTCAGCCCTTTCCGTGAGCAAATATTTCTTCCATTTTTGCTCGCATTCCAAAAACAAGGTGTCTTTTTTGCCGTTTGTGTCTATTTCACAAATTAAACGGGTGCCAATCCCCCCCCCGCTAGGGTTGTGGAAATCTTCAAGATAGATTTTCTTTATGGTTATCATTTTTTTCTCCTAACAATTTGTTTCGTTTTGTATTATAACACATAAAAATGAAATTTCCTAATCTTTCATTGCTTTAACAAAAATTAAAATATTAAATTTTTTTTGCGTTTTTTATTGACATAATCAGTTTGGTTTGGTAAAATATTACACGTAACCGTTGATATTCCGGAGTAGCTCAGCGGTGGAGCAGGCGGCTGTTAACCGCAAGGTCGGAGGTTCGAACCCTCTCTCCGGAGCCAAAGAAAAGGAGCGTGACGAGTGGTCATGCTTTTTTTGTTATGACCTTGCGGCAGCTCTGAAAGAGCTGGCTTCCGAATGGAAGCATTAACAGCCGCAGGCTGAACGCGTGAGCGAAACAAACGAAGTTTGGATTAAACCGCAAGCAGCTGTGACCAAAGGCGTGTTGGCGAAAGTGGTCATGTTTTTTTAATCCATTTATTCATCTTTTCCGAGCAAATAATCTATTATTTCATTAAAATAATATGCTAATTTTATTAGCATATCAAAATTACATTCTCTCTTATTGTTTTCCCAATAAGATATTAATCTTTCAGAAACTTGTAAATCTGCCTAAATAATTTTTGGTCGGAGTGGTGAGATTTGAACTCACGGCCTCACGGTCCCGAACCGTGCGCGCTAGCCGCTGCGCTACACCCCGATGCACTTTATATTATAACAATTGCAAAAAAAAGTCAAATTCATTTAAAAACATTTTTTTCGACAAAATTAGTCTTTTTTTCATCAAATTTCCTATTGACAATTCTCTTTTTTAGTGTTAAGATAAAAGTCCCGCAAAAAGGTGAAAGAGAGAAAGTTATGAGAAAATTAAATTATTTGAGTGATGAATTTATTGAAATTGACGACAAAATGGAATACAAAAATTCTGTTGATTTTTCGTCTTATTTGAAAGAAGTTGGTTGGAATGATTGCCAAGTCGGTCTTGTGGAAGGCAAAAATTCTTGGATGTATTACAAGATAAATTTCAAGAATGGAAAAGTTATCACAATCAGAAAAGAGTCAAGTTGCCATTTAAGAAAAATCACAAACGGTTTGTTGAAAGGATGTTATTGCATCATTGAGTCTCAACAGAAAAACAACACGTTTACTTTATTGTATGTTTTTGATGAAAAAGATATTTTGAGATATCCAGAATTTAACAAAGTTTTGACGGCAGAAGAAATTGACAATCTTTTCAAAAGAGAGAACATTGAATATATGACAGCAAAACTTTTAAATAAGTTTAATATTTCAAAAAATAAACAATTTTATGAGATTTTTTGCGAAAATTTGCCACAAAATTGCTGGAAAGATGGAAAATTCAAAACAAATGTTTTAAGCTTGTTTGAAAAAATGGGTGAAGTCGAACTTTCGGACGAAACAAACAAAGAATTTATCAGAACGGACCTTTGCAAAGAGAGAGCTTTAAAATATTTTAAGAAATTGAGCAATCAAAAAGAAAGTCTAATTGCAGAAAATCGTGAAAAAATCTAAAAAAATGGCAAAAAATTCAAAAAAATGCGCATTTTTTAACAAAAAAACAGATTTTTTCTGTTTTTTTTATTTTTTTATTATTTTTAATTTAAATTTGTATATGAATTATTTTTTGTCCTATTTAAATAAAG
>CAJLLK010000051.1 GCA_905207515.1 uncultured Christensenella sp.
AGAATAAAAAAATCTGCAGTTTTTGCAGATTTTTTTGTTTTTGTAAAAAGACTGAAAACGCAGTCTTTTTTATTGTTTCCTAGGACCTACCACTTGTCATTTCGAGCTTGTCGAGAAATCTCGGCGACGGCTTAACATGACAATGAACTGACTGTTTACAAAAAACACCAACTCTACGGTTGGTGTTTTTCTGATGTTTTTTGTTGTTTTTGATTTTATTCTTCTGCGGCGGGGTCGAGATTGTCAAGTTCCAAAAGTTTTGTGGCTTCGGTTTTGTCCAAAAGTTCCACAGATTTCAGCTTTTTGGCAATCTGACGAGTTCGCACACCAATCAATGTGTCAAAATCTTTGCTGACTTGTTCAAAACGTTTGTTGATGCCTTCCACAATTTGGTTATATTTTTCAAATTCGGTTCTGACAGCGCCCAAAATTTTCCAAACTTCGCTCGATTTCTTTTGAAGTGCCAAGGTTTTGAAGCCCATTTGCAAACTGTTTAAAAGCGCGCTCATTGTTGTTGGGCCGGCAATCATGACCTTATATTTGTTTTGAAGTTCTTCAATCAAGCCCGCCTTGACAACTTCGGCGTAAAGCCCTTCAATCGGCAAAAACATGATGGCAAAATCGGTGGTGTAAGGCGGATAAACATATTTTGTGTTGATGTCTTTTGCCATGTTTTTGATTGTTGCCACCAAAATTTCTTTTTTCTTTTTGGCAAGTTCGAAGTTGTTGTTTTCGTAGGCATTTTGCATGTCGGTATAAATTGTGTATGGAAATTTTGAGTCGATTGGCAGATAAACAAATTCTCCTTCCGCTTGACCTGGAAGTTTGACCGCAAATTCAACTGGGTCTTTGCTGTTTGGATTTGTGATGATGTTTGTTTCATATTGTTCTTTTGCCAGAAGCTGCTCCAAAATTGCGCCGAGCTGAATTTCTCCAAAAATGCCTGTGGTTTTGACATTTGAAAGCATTTTTGTCAGGTTTCCAACATCTGAAGCGATGTTTTGCATTTCTCCAAGCGATTTGTAGACGCTCTCAAGCTGTTCAGAAAGCACTTTAAAGCTCTGTTCAAAGCGTTCGTTGATGGTTTTTGACAACTTTTCATCAACTGTTTCACGCATTTTGTCGAGTTGTTTGTTGTTGTCTTCTTGCAGTGCTTTCATCTGACGTTCATTCGATTGACGAATGGCTTCAAGCTTGTCTTCTTGTGTTTTGCTCATCTGTTGCATTCTGTCGTCAAGCTGTTTGATAAGCTCCAAAACTCTCTTTTCCAGTGATTGATGGTTGCCAGCCAAGTTGTCTTGGAAGGTTTTTATGTTTTGAATAATTCCTTCATTGCTGACCCTTTGAGTTTGCTCAACTGCTCTGCTCAAAATGTCGATATTGTTGTTGAAGCTGTCAATAATTTGCTGCTTGTCCTCTTTTGACATGCCGCTTGACCCCTTGTTTTTAAACAACAAAAACAAAATTCCGATGCAGGCGACCAGACAAATGGCTGACAGGACGATTGAAACGATTTCTAATGTCATTTTTTTCTCCTTTGACATATTATAAAGCTTTGAGTGCGGTCAAGTCAAGCAACTTAAATTCTGCAACATTGAAAAATAAGTTGAATTGCAGACATTTTTTGTGATATTATATTTAAAAGTGGAGCTGTTATGGGACGGATTATGAATTTTGTTTACAAAATATTTGGCTTTGAAAGCGATGACGTGAAGGTTATCAAAAAAAAGACCGCTCCAAAGGCGTCTTACAATCTCAAAGTGACACAAAAGTTGCCGGATGAAATTGACGGCATAAAGGTTTTTTATCCGGAAAGTTTTGAAGATTGCAAAGATAAAGTGGAATTGCTGAAAAAAGACACTCCATTTTTTATCGACTTTCGCGGATGTTCCACAGGAGAAAAGAACAAAATTTTGGATTATTTTCACGGCGTGATTGATGTTTTGGGCGCAACAGAAGAAATTGTTGAGAAAAATTTGCATATTTTCTTGCCAAAAAACATGGAGCTGGAAAGGGACTGAAATGAAAAAGAAAAACATCATCAAATTGTGCGTAATGCTTTCAATTTTTGCTGTGCTTTTGACGCTTGACCTTGTCACTAAATACGTTTTTGATGACATGCTTTCTGACGGAAGCACGTTGACGGTCATTCCGCACCTTTTCAACTTCAAACTTGTGCACAACTATGGCGCAGCATGGGGAATTATGGCTGGAAAACAGATTTTTCTCATTGTTTTAAGCCTTCTTTTTGTGGCAATTTTCGTCTTTTATTACATCAAAGAACCAAACAAAACTTGGCTTTTGAATGTTGCTTTTGGCTTTCTGTTTGCAGGTTGTTTTGGAAATCTTTATGACCGTATCGTGTTTGGTTATGTCAGAGATTTCATTCAGTTTGATTTTTGGAAGTCTTTCCCAATTTTTAACTTTGCCGATGTCGCTCTTTGTGTTGGAGTGGTGTTGTTTATCATCTATTTGATAATTTATTTTGTCAAAACAAGAAAGAAAAAGGTTAAAATTGAAGATGCAGACTAAATTTTTTGAATTTGACGAACAAAAAGAGCGTTTGGACGTGTTTTTGCAGAAGAAAGTGCCCGAATTTTCTCGTTCTTTTATCAAAAATTTGATTGAAAAAGGGCAAGTTTTGGTCGATGGGAAGGTCGTGAAAGCGGGTTTTGCACTCAAAAAAGGCATGAAAATCTCGGTTGAATTTGCCGAACCTGAAAAAATTTCCACCGAAGCTCAAGACGTGCCGTTTGAAATTGTTTATCAAGACGAAGATTTGGCTGTTATAAACAAGCCACAAGGTTTGGTTGTGCATCCTTGCTCGTCGACAAAAAGTGGAACGCTGGTCAATGGTTTGCTTTTTCGGCTGAAAGATTTGAGCGGAATAAACGGCGTTTTAAGACCGGGGATTGTTCACAGGCTCGACAAAGACACGAGCGGGCTTTTGGTGGTCGCCAAAAACGACTTTGCGCACGTGAGTTTGGCGGAACAAATCAAAAACAAAACTTGCCACAGAAACTATTTGGCTGTTTGTGAAGGAAACTTGAAAGACGACGCTGGGCAAATCAAAACTTTCATCAAAAGAGACCCGAAAGACAGAAAAAAGATGAGTGTGCAAGACAGCGGTCGGCTGGCAATTTCAGATTATAAGGTTTTGCAGCGGTTTGAAAAGTGTTGCTTGGTGGAATTTTCGTTGCAAACGGGCAGAACTCACCAAATCAGAGTTCACGCAAAATTTCTTCATCATCCAATCGTCGGTGACAAGGTCTATGGCAAAGAATATAAAGGTTTGAACGGCCAACTTCTGCACGCTTACAAAATTTCGTTTGTTCATCCAAGAACAAAACAGCGTTTGGCCTTTCAGGTTCCGTTGCCGGACTATTTTGAAGAATTTTTGAAAAAACAAAGACCGTTAATTTGAAAATTTTAGAAAAATTTTGTTGAAAAATCTCTAAAGTGGCGTTTTTCTATTGACAAAAGCCACTTTTTTTGTTAAAATATTTTCGTATCCGCATGTATCGGGTTTTGGAAGTTGAAACTTTTTTAGGTTTCACACCTGATTGCAGCGAGTTTGGTTAGAGGAGGTTTTAAAGATGTTTGCAGTAGTTCAGACAGGTGGAAAGCAATATAACGTCACTGAAAACGACGTGCTTAAGGTTGAAAAACTCAATGGTGCTGTTGGCGACAAAGTTAAACTTGAAGTTTTGCTTGTTTCAGATGGCACAAAAACAGTTGCTGGAACACCTACAGTGAAAACAGCTGAAGTGGTTGCTGAAATTCTCGCGCATGGAAAAGGTGATAAAATTGTAGTTTTCAAATACAAACCTAAGAAAAATGAACGCAAGAAACAAGGTCATAGACAACCATGGACAGAACTTAAAATTGTTTCTATTAAGATGTAATATGACTAAAATCACAATTTTCAAAAAAAATGAAAAAATTTGGGCTTTTCAGGTCAAAGGGCACACAGGATTTGCTGAAAGTGGAAACGACATTGTTTGCAGTGCGATTTCCACAGCAACTCAAATGGCGCTTGTTGGGCTTAAAGAAGTGTTGAAGCTTGATGTCGAAAGTGACATAAAAGACGGCTATATGCAAGTTAAACTTCTGCAAGACAACGCTCAAGCTCAAGCAATTTTGTGTTCAATGGAAAAAACTTTGGCTGACATTGCCAAAAATTATGCGAGAAATGTTAAAATGGAGGTAAAAAAAGATGTTTATTAATTTACAGCTTTTTGCTCATAAAAAGGGTGGCGGAAGCACCAAAAACGGCAGAGACTCACAAAGCAAACGTCTTGGCGTAAAGGCTTATGCGGGTCAACTTGTTTCAGCTGGTTCAATCATCGTTCGCCAACGTGGCACAAAGATTTATCCGGGTGCCAATGTCGGAATTGGAAAAGACTACACACTCTTTGCACTTCAAAACGGCAAGGTCGTTTTCGGAACGAGCAATGGAAAAAATGTTGTTTCAGTTGTTGCTGAATAATTAAAGGGCTTTACGCCCTTTTTTTGTTACCTGCCGATTTTGGCGACTAAATATGGTGTTTAAGCCTTAAAAAACACTAAATATTGATTTAAAAGTCGAAAAAAGGACAAGAAAAACGGATGAACTACACAAAAGGAAAAAATTTTTTAAAAATTTTTGGGAAAGATGACTTCAATGCAGAGCATATTTTGGAGTGCGGTCAGATTTTTTCATATAAAAAAATAGAAAATGGCTTTTTGGTTCTTTCGGCAGACAAAAAGTGCGAAATTGTTGAAACAGATGACGGCTTTTTGATAAAAACGACCGCACCTACATATTTTGAAAACTTTTTCGACTTGAAAACCGACTATGGAGGCATAAAAAAAGAGCTTGAAAAGTTTGACATCATGAAGGAGCCAATCAAATTTGGTTATGGCATCAGAATTTTGAAGCAGAACTTGTTTGAAACATTGATTTCGTTTATCGTTTCGGCAAACAACAACATCAAGCGAATTCAGATGATTTTAAATCGAATGCGTGAAAAATTTGGAACTAAAATTTCTGACTTTTACGCTTTTCCAACTCAAACACAGCTTTTGACTGCCACCGAAGATGATTTCACTCAAATGGGTGCGGGCTATCGAGCAAAATATCTTTTCAAAGTGGTCAGACAAGTGGATGAAAAAGCTTTAGACGATTGGAAAAATTTTCCGACCAAAGAACTTCGAAACAAATTGATTTCTCTTGCAGGTGTTGGACCAAAAGTCGCTGACTGTGTGTTGCTTTTTGGGTATGGACGTGGGGATGTCTTTCCTGTGGACACATGGATAGCAAAAATGTATAACAAATATTATGTCAAATTGGAAAACCGCGAACAAATCAGACAAAACTTGACAGAACAATTTGGCGAGCTTTCGGGATATGCTCAACAATATTTGTTTTACTTCATGAGAGCTAGCTAGCAGAATTTCAAAATTCTTCAAAATTTTACAAAAATCTATTGAAAATTTGAAATTGCTGTGCTAAAATATAAAAAAGGGGATAATGGGGATATGAAAAAACAAGACTTTTTGGAAGAATTTCCAGAAAACAAAGATTTGGAGGATGCAAAAAAATTTTTAAAAGGGGGAAAGA
>CAJLLK010000052.1 GCA_905207515.1 uncultured Christensenella sp.
AAAAGACGCGTTGATTACCAGAACGGAGTAACATTATGAAAAAATTTTTTGAAAATGTGCGAAAAATGTCAAAAAATAACATTTTTATGTTGTTTTTTCTTATTATTTTGATAATTTTTTGCATATTTTTGTTTTTAAACAATTATTCCATTCAACTTTTTGTGAACGGAATGAACCAAATTTATTCTTCAGAAATGCAAGTTTATTTTTTGGATGTCGGGCAGGCAAGCGCAAATTTGATTGTTTTTCCAAACAAAACTTCGCTTGTTATTGACACAGGAAGTTCTGACAGTGAAGAAGCATTTATGAAAAGTGTGAGTGAAATTTTGCATAAAAACAAAATAAATTCGATAGATTATTTGATTTTGACGCATAGCGATGACGACCATGTTGGTGGAGCATCTGCACTTTTGAAAAGTTTTCAAGTCAACCATGTTTTGAGACCAAAAATTCTTTCCACAAGTCCGCTGGAAGACAAAATTGAAGGTTATGAAGTGGCAACAACTCAAAGTTATGCCGAAACAATCACAGCTGTTTACAGCGAAGCAAACTGTCAAGTTGATTACATAGAAAATTCTTTGATTTCTTTCGGTGATAACGCCACATTACAGATTTTTGCTGCTGAAGAAGAAACTTATTCTGACGTAAATTCTTATTCGCCATTCATCTATGTGCAGAGCTTTGGTCGCAGTTTTATGTTCTCGGGCGATGCGACAAGCGAAAGAGAAGAAGAGTTTTTAAATCAAAATTCAAATCTAGACATCAATGTGGATTTTTTGGCAGTCGCTCATCATGGTTCAAGATATTCTTCCACGTCCGAATTTTTGGAAAAGATAAATCCGACTTATGCAATTGTGAGTGCAGGTGACAATCTTCATCCGTCAAGAGATGTGCTTGAGAGATTGCAAGAATGCGGTGTTGAAAAGATTTATGTCACAAAAGAGGTCGGAATGATTGCTGTTGGCGTTTCAGAAAATTCTGTGAAAATCAGAACTATGTCAAAATTTATCGACTTGCCAATTTTTGTCGTTTGCATTCTTATGATAGCCTTTTCAATCGCTCATTTTAAAAATTTAAATGTCGATAAATTTAGTACAAAAATATATTTAAATAAACGAAAAAAACTATTAAAAAATTAATTTAATTGAATTAATTTATTAAGCATTAAAAAAAAGTTTGTAATAATAAAACTTTGTGTTAAAATAAATTTATGAATAATAGGGATTTCAATAAAATAGTCATTGTTTCTCTTTGTGATAGTTATACCAAACAGTTGGGAAAGCTTCTATCTCAAAATTTAGACATGATGTTTTGTGATACAAAAGACCTGATTGAATATGAACTTATTGACCGAAACGCAGTCGTGGAATTGTGTTCGAAAGAATATCTTGAAGCGAGCGAAAGAAAGGTTATTGACCACATTGCATCTTTTGTCAATGTCGTTGTGGCAATAAGCTATGATTATTTGGTCCACAACATCGACATTTTGAAAGAGAACAGCCTTATTGTTTATGTCAAATTGTCAAAAAAATATGTCAAAGAAAATGCAAATGTGATAAATTTTATCTCTTACGACGACAGAACGAAAACTTTGGAAGATTTGGCTGATTTGACTTTGGCACTGAAGAAACAAGATTTAGATTTTGTTTGTCAAAAATTGATTGAAAAACTGGGAGGTTGTCTATGAATTTGGTTCAAAAAGCAATAAATTATTTGAAAGCTTTGTCTGCTGAGACGATAACAAATGCAAAATCGGGACATTTGGGGGTGTCGCTGGGTGCTTCTTCAATTTTGTTTGCACTTTTCAAAGACCATTACAACTTTGATGCTTCCGACACCGATTTTTTAAACAGAGACCGTTTTGTGCTTTCAGCAGGTCATGCAAGTGCGTTATATTACAGCCTTTTTTCGATGTTTGGCTTCAATGTCTCGTTGCAAGATTTGAAAGAGTTCAGAAAATATGGTTCAAAAACTCCAGGCCATCCTGAATATAGAGTGACTGAAGGTGTGGAAGTCTCCACAGGACCACTTGGTCAGGGCGTGGCAAATGCAGTCGGAATGGCGATTGCCGAAACGGTGATGGAAGAAAGGTTCAACACGGTTGGTTTTGACATCATAAACAATCATACCTATTGTTTTGTTGGCGACGGCTGTCTTATGGAAGGTGTGGCACTTGAAGCTGCAAGTTTGGCAGGCAATTTGAAACTCAACAAACTTATTTTGCTTTATGACAGCAATGAAGTGACAATTGATGGTTCGTTACATTTGGCAAACAGAGAAAATGTGGCGAAGAAATTTGCTGCAATGGGTTGGAACGTTATCAAAGTTGCGCACGGAAACAGCTATTGGTGCTGCACGCACGCCATTGCTCGCGCTAAACGCAGCAAAAAGCCTACAATCATCATTTTCAACACGACAATCGGAATTGGAACGCAAAAAGAAGGCACGTCGGCAGTTCACAGTGTCATTTTGTCAGAAGAAGAATTGGCTGATTTTAAAGAAAACTTGAATGTTAAAGAAAGTTTTTATATCCCAAGTGATGTCAGAGAACTTTGCATGGCAAGCACACGTCGTGGCAAGCTGAACCATGAAAAGTGGAACCAAAATTTGGCGATGTATTCCAGCACTCATCCAGAGCTTTATAAATCACTTATGGCATTTTTCGACCGCAAGAAGATAAATTTTGAAAGAATAATGAGAAACATTTCAAAATATGACGGACAAAGTTTGAGAAAGGTTAACCACTATGCTTTGAGTGAGCTTGCTTATCAATGTCCACAACTCATTGGCGGAACGGCAGACCTTGCACCATCCACAATGGCATACATCGACAATGCTGGAAACTTTTCTGCTGGCTATCGTCGAGGGAAAAACATTCATTTCGGCGTCAGAGAACACGCAATGACAGCGATAACAAACGGCATTTCGCTTTATGAAGATTTTATCACGTTTGACTCTACTTTTTTGGTGTTCTGCAACTATGCAATCCCTGCAATAAGAATGCGTGCCATGATGAAACTTCCAGTGATGTCGTTTTACACGCACGACTCGATTGCCATCGGTCAAGATGGTCCTTCTCATCAACCTATCGAACAACTCGGTCAGCTTCGCGCCATCATTGGCAACACGGTTTATCGCCCTTGTGACTATAAAGAATTGGTGGCGGGCTATTATGTTTGTTTGAGGGGCTATAATCCAGTTTGCTTTGCACTCTCAAGACAAGACATTCCACATGTCGACGGCACATCTTACGACGGCGCACTTTTAGGCGGTTATTTGCTCGAAGAAAATTCTTCAAAGCCAGACATTGTGCTGGTGGCAAGCGGCGCTGAAGTTCCTCTTGCTGTCAAGACGGCGGCAGAACTCAAAAAGAAACATTCTGTCAATGTTGTTTCCGTTCCTTCAATTGAAGTTTTTGAAAAACAGACAAATGCCTACAAAAACAAAATCATCAGCAAAGACGCCAAACTCGTTGTGGCAATTGAAGCTTCAAACGACACAAAATGGTTGAAAATTTTGGGCGAAAAAGGTGTGGTTTTTGGTGTTGAAAGCTATCAATGCAGCGGCGACGGCGAAGAAATTTTAAACAAGGCCGGATTTAATGTCAAAAATCTTGCAAAATTTGTGGAAAGCAAATTAAAAGCACAAAAATAGTCATTTTCTGACATTTTTTGCCATGTTTTCAAGTAACATCATAAAACTTTAGCTTATATAATATTGATATTAAGTGAGGGTTTTATGTTGAAGAAAAAAAGCATTGTTTTAAGTGACACGGAAGGTTCAAATCAAAAAGCTGTGTTGTCGCTCGAAGAAGACGGTTTGGGCGTTCGTGGCACGGTCAGGTTATATAATTTTTCACATGAACTTGCAGGTGTTTCGTCACTTGGATTTTATGTTGACCAAAAAGTCTATAAAGCAGGTTTGACGTTTAAGTCGCACATGCTTTATGATTTTTTTATTGATTTGAAAGAAATTCCAAACAAGTTCACATGCGCGGTTGTAAATTTTCAAAATGCGGTGGCACGACCGATTTTATATGGTTCCAGTGACGGAAACAACGATGACATTTACGGCAGCATCATAAGTGAATTGTCAAACAACAACACTGCACAAAATGCTGAAAAGGTTTTGGATAAATATGGCGTAGATTTTGATGACGAAGAGAAAAAAGTTATTGAAAAAGAGATTGACGACGCCATGTGTGACGATTGCAAGGCTTGTTCAAACTGTGTATATAAAAAATATTTCTTTGAAAATCAGACCGAAACTCAAAGTTTGGAAAAAGATGAAGTGGTTGAAACTCCGCAAGCAGAGGCAGAACTCTTTTTTGACAAACTTAAACCACAAATTGACAAACTTTTTGAAAGCAATCCGATTGAAGACAACTTGCAATCAATCATTCCAAATTCAAAATGGGTGAAGGTGGACTATGAAGACGACGGCGATTTTTATGTTTTTGGTCTTTTGTATGACGACCAGCAAAACGTCAAATATGTCTGCTATGGCGTGCCTGCAGTTTTTGAAGAAGAACCGCCAAAAGAACTTTCTGGCTATCCAATTTGGTTGCCGCTTGACAAAGAAAATGCGCAAGGTTTTGGTTATTGGTTGACCTATCAAGACGCGGCGACGGGCGAGCCAATCAAAGCAATTTTAGATTAAAAGTGCAGGTAAAAATGAAAATTCTTGCGTGGATAGTTTTAGCGCTTATCATTTTGATAATTTTGGCATTAATGCTTTATTTGTCAGTTGGTGCAATTTTGTTTGGCAAAGTTTTCAAAAGAAAAAATCTTGCTGACAGATTGATGAAAAAAAATTTAGAAAAACAACTGAAAGAATATAAAATTGACTTGTGTTGGTGGGACAAATTTAAATTTGTCAAAGTTAAAACTCAGAGTTTTGACCAACTGAATTTGGTCGGACATTTTTTTGAAGCCAATTCGGATAAAACGGTCATTGTTGTGCATGGATTTGGGTCAGATTATCGTGAAATGCAACAATATTGCAAATTTTTTCTCGAAAAAAACTTCAATGTTTTGGCTGTGAGCAATCGTGGGCACGGCGAAAGTGAGGGAAAATTTGTTGGTTTT
>CAJLLK010000053.1 GCA_905207515.1 uncultured Christensenella sp.
CAGATTTGTTTGAAAAAGAAATTGACGATTGCGATTTTTCAAATTTGGAAAAAGAATACAATTTGACTTACTCCGAATTAATAAAATTGAAAGAACGCAAAAACAACAAAAAACTTTCAAAAATTGCGCAACAAGAAAGTGTGAAACAGGTAGAAAAAATTCAAGAAAAAACAAAAAACACTCAAAAAACTTTAGAAAAGTTTGAAAAAACCGCTTCAAAAGTGAAAAAATCTTATAAAAATGATGAAATTGAAAAGGAGAAAGAATGATACAGGCTGTCAACGTTTCTCTCGCATTTGGCGGCAGAACGCTTTATAAAAATGTAAATCTGAAATTTACAAAAGGAAATTGTTATGGAATTATCGGCGCAAACGGCGCGGGTAAATCTACTTTTTTAAAAATTTTGACCGGAGAAATTGAGCCAAACACAGGAGAAATTTTGATTACTCCTGGCGAAAGAATGTCTGTTTTGGAGCAAAACCAAAACAAATTTGACAATGAAACTGTTTTGGACACAGTTTTGCTCGGCCACAAAAGATTGATGGAAATTCAAAAAGAAAAAGATGAACTTTATGCAAAACCAGATTTTTCTGACGAAGACGGCATTCGCGCAGGCGAGCTTGAAACTGAGTTTGCAGAACTTGGTGGCTGGGAAGCCGACAGCGAAGCAAAAACCTTGCTGCAAAATCTCGGCGTTGATGAAAGCTGCTTTTATGAGCTTATGTCAACTCTTGATGCCAAAATCAAGGTCAAAGTTTTGCTTGCACAGGCACTTTTTGGAAATCCAGACATTTTGATTTTGGATGAGCCAACAAACAACCTTGATTTCAAAACAATAAGATGGCTTGAAAACTTTTTGTTGGACTTTGAAAACATTGTCATCATCGTTTCGCACAACCGTCACTTTTTGAATAAGGTTTGCACGCACATTTGCGATGTTGACTTTGGCGAAATCAATATGTATTTAGGAAATTACGATTTTTGGTATGAAACAAGTCAACTTTTGGCGCGCCAAGCCAAAGACCAAAACAAAAAGGCCGAACAGCGCGCTAAAGAATTGAAAGAATTTATCGCCAGATTTTCTGCCAACGCTTCAAAGTCTAAACAAGCGACCAGCAGAAAAAAAGAGTTGGAAAAGTTGACACTGGAAGATTTCAAACCATCTTCGCGCAAATATCCTTATGTAGATTTTAAATATGAACAAGAAATTGGCAAAGAAATTTTGAAAGTGGAAAAGCTTTCCAAAGCTGGAATGTTCAAAAATCTGTCGTTTACCGTGGAACATGGGCAAAAAATTGCATTTTTAAGCAATAACAGCTTGGTTTTGACAACGCTTTTCAACATTATTGCGGGAAAAGAGAAAGCCGACAGTGGAGAAGTAAGATTTGGAAAAACTATAAAATTTTCTTATTTGCCTCAGGACAACAGAGAATATTTCGAAAACTGCCACTTGAGCATTGTTGACTGGCTCAGACAATATTCAAAAGACAAAACAGAAAGCTATGTGCGTGGCTGGCTTGGCAGAATGTTGTTTTCTGGCGAAGAAAGTTTGAAAGAGGTCAATGTGCTTTCTGGTGGAGAAAAAGTCAGATGCATGCTTGCAAAAATCATGCTTGAAGCTGGAAACTTTTTGATTTTGGATGAACCTACAAACCACCTTGACCTTGAAAGCATCACTTCCTTAAACAAAGGAATGACAAATTTCAAAGGCTGCATGCTTTTTGCAACAGGCGACCAAGAAATCATTGAAACAGTTGCCAATCGAATTATTGACATAGTCGACGAAAACACAATCATTGACAAACAAATGTCTTATGAAGAATATATGGAAAAATATAAAAATTAAAAATTGATAAAAAATCTGAAAAATTTGAACAAAAATTGATTTTTTTAAATTTTTCGTGCATTTTTCTGCATTTCTGACAACAAAAAAAGCAAATCGTTTGAGATTTGCTTTTATTTTTATTGTTTTTCAAACATTTTTTCTGCTTCGCTGTTTGACTTGAATTTTGATATTTTTTTGTTTTTATAAACAAAAGTGTATTTTTCTTTGTCGTTGCCCGTTTTTATGGTAAGCGTTCCATTTTCGCCATCCAAGGAAAGGCATTCTGAAAAAAGAACTTCTTTTCCATCGATGTTGTCTTTAACAAAATGCTTGATTGTCTTCTTTTCGCCATTTTCTTCAAATTTGATGTTGTCGGTGTATTCTTTTGACACACCTTTCGTTGAATAAATTTTTCCATGTGCTGAAACAAAAAGTCTGGAATTGCGACCTCTATATTTTTTCCCTACCTCAAAATTTCTAATGTCAGCAAAAAACTCTTTCAATGGCTTTGCTCGAGAAAAAGCAACGGCTTCTGCCAATTCTTTTGTCCAATCATCAATCAATTCAATTCTATTCACGTTAACCTCCAATTAAGTAATATGATTATATCACAATTTTTTTGAATATCAATACCAATTTATTAAAAAATTTTATTTTTTTGTTAAAATTTCAAATTCAATTGACAAATTTTCAACTTAGACATATAATAAAAACATCATTCAAGCGGCGAAAAGTCTGGCAAACTTGGAGCTTGACGCAGCGGTCTTGCGAAATTGACCACAAACGAGGCAAGTTTTCTTGCGAAATAGGGTGGAACAGCGATAAAAATTAATCGCCCCTATATAAAAGTATAGGGGCTTTTTTATTGAAAAATATAAAAATAACCCCAAAAAAGGAGATTTTTATGGAAACTAAAGTGTCTATGGACAAAATTGTCAATCTTTGCAAAGCAAGAGGTTTTGTTTTCCCAGGAAGCGAAATTTATGGTGGAATGGGAAACACTTGGGATTATGGTCCTGTTGGCGTGGAGCTTAAAAACAACATCAAAAAGGCTTGGTGGAAAAGATTTGTTCAGGAAAGCTCAAACACGTTTGGTGTCGACGCCGCAATTTTGATGAACCCTAGAGTTTGGGATGCAAGCGGGCACACCCAAAACTTTTCTGACCCAAAAATGGATTGCAAGTCTTGCAAACAAAGATTTCGTGCCGACAATTTGATTGAAGAACACTCCAAAGGCGCCGTTTCTGCGGAAGCGATGTCAAACGAAGAAATGGAAAAATATATTCAAGAACACAAAATAAAATGTCCGCACTGTGGAAATTTCAATTGGACACCAATTCGACAGTTTAAGCTGATGTTTGAAACCAGTCGTGGCACACTTGATGGCGAAAAAGACGTCGTTTATTTGCGTCCAGAAACTTGTCAAGGCGAATATGTAAACTTTTTGAATGTTCAAAGAAGCATGAGAGCAAAAGTTCCTTTTGCCATTGCTCAAATTGGAAAATCTTTTAGAAACGAAATAACCCCTGGAAACTTTATTTTCAGAACCATTGAATTTGAACAAATGGAGCTTCAAAAATTTTGCAAAGAAGAAAACTCTTTCGATTTCTATGATGACTATAAAAAACAGGCAAAACAATTTTTGTTGGATTTAAATTTCAAAGAAGACCATCTCAAATTTCATGACCATGACAAGCTGGCCTTTTATGCCAAGGCTGCTTGTGACATCTTTTATCTTTTCCCAATGGGCTGGAGCGAACTTAACGGCATTCATCATCGTTCTACGCACGACTTGACAAGGCATCAAGAGTTTAGCGGAAAGTCAATGCTTTACACCGACCCTGTGACAAACGAAAAATACATTCCAAATGTCATTGAATATTCAATTGGTGCAGACCGTCTTTTCTTGGCAGTAATGTGTGAAGCTTATGACGAAGAAAAACTTGAAAATGGCGAAACGAGAGTTGTTTTGCACTTTCATCCTGCTCTCGCACCATTTAAAGTCGCCGTTTTGCCACTTCAAAAGAATTTGTCTGAAAAAGCCAAAGAAGTTTATGCGATGCTTTCTAAAGAATTTATGTGTGACTATGACGAAGCTGGCTCAATTGGCAAGCGTTATCGCCGAGAAGATGAAATTGGAACACCTTTCTGTGTGACAATCGACTTTGACACCTTGCAAGACAATACCGTGACAATAAGAGACCGAGACACAATGCAACAAATCAGGATTCCTGTTGAAAACCTGAAAGAATATATATCTGAAAAAATTAAGTTTTAAAAAAACTTGTCAAACGACAAGTTTTTTCTTTAATCAAGCCAAACGACTTTGCCCATAACAAGAAGTGTGATGATATCCACAAGCCAGAACAGTGTCGGACAAATCAGCAACATCAAAATGGCAAGCACAATGCCTAAAGCGTTGTTGTTGCTCAAAGATCTGCAGAGACGATAAACCGCCCAAACAATGTCAAGCACAGGAAGTGCAAGAATGACTTTTACGATAAGTGGCAATTCGTCAAAGCCTTTTATAATATCTTTCATACAAAAACTCCTTTCATTTTATAATTTAAAAAGACAACTCAAAAAAGTTGTCTTCTTTTGTAATTAAACATTTAAAAGTCTCAAAATATGTTTGCTTACAATCATCAGAATAAGGTCGATGAGCCAAACGATGTTGAAACCGAAGATAAGTCTGATCAAGCCTGCAACAATCTTGCCTTCTCTGAATCTTGTTACTGCGCCAAGAATCCAAGCTGTGACAGGAATGATTGCAAGAATAAGACTTACCACATAGCCCAAACCAAAATAATCTGATTTTCTAGCTGCTTTCTTTGCCATACCCTTTCTCCTTTTAAAAAATTTACATTTTGTTGTACATAACAATTTTACCGCCAAAAGAAAAAAATGTCAACAAATTTTATCTCAATTAAATATATGTAATATATTTCTTTTTTATTCTCAAAAAATATTAAAGACTTTTCTCCTCTCGAGCAAGCAAAAAGTGAATCAACTGCCATCAGACATTTCTTGAGATTTCTCCACTCCGCTGTTGCTTTGATTGAAATGACAATGTGGAGAACA
>CAJLLK010000054.1 GCA_905207515.1 uncultured Christensenella sp.
CAGTCCTTCCAAAACCTGAATTTCGCTGGCGTCATATTTCACACTTCTTGAAAGTTTTTGTTGTTCTTCCAAGTCGTTTTCTTCTAAATTGTTGTTTTTGTTTTCGTCTAAATTTTCCATAGTCAATTTATTTCCTTTATATTATATAAATATACTATATTATAACATATATAAGGAGAAAAAACAATCATAAACGAGAGATTTTTGGCGGTTTTGTTGGATTTTTTGTGCAAATTTAGCCAAGTTTTTTATTGACATAACACGAAAATAGTGTTATAAAGTTTAAAAGGGGAAGAAAGATGTTCCTAAAACGAATTTTGACGCAACCAGTCTTAAAAAACGACCAAGAAAGAGCGACTTTTGTCAGAAGGTTTGGCATGATGTCACACTCTTTGAAGGAATGCCAAGGCTTGAAGCTTTACAACGAAAAAGATAGGATTGTTTGGATAAATCCAAAGCCAAAAGCTGGCAGCAAAAATTTGAATTTTTATTGCTTCAACGAAAGAGATTACGGCGATTTAAACCAACTTCTCAACACAATCACTCAAAAAGAAAACGAGATGAAAGAAAAAGGCTATGATTTGAGCGGAGTGAAAAGTTTCAATCGAAATGTTTGGCTCGATTTGTCAAAAGAAAGCAACGCCATTGAAGGCATTTTTCAAGATTTTTCTCAAGATTTGCTCGATTTTCGCACTCAACTTAGGGGGCAGATTGCTTTGGACCCGCCAACTGAAAATTTTGAAAAATATGACTATTTCAAAAAATTGTTAAATCAATATTACGAACTTAAAGAAAACAATGACACTTGCGTCAAACTTAAAGGAAAAAAGGTGGAGCATATTTTCAATATGGACACAATAAGGCATTTTATTGCGTTTAAATATGCCTATAAATGCGCAAAGAAAGACAGACGCAAAAAGTTGACCAGAAGCGATGTCTCTGAAGTCATTTCAAACACCAGTGCGCTCTTGTCAGGGAATTTGTTTGTTCCGTTTCGCAGCATTCAAGTTTACATTTTGGATGGAACAGCAAATTGGGTCCCAGCGAATCCAAAAGCAATCAATGAAAAACTGGACGCCTTGGCAGATTGGTTTGTTGACGACAACCAAAGCGGGCGACTGCATCCAATTGAAAAAGCGGCAATTTTTCACGCAGAATTTATTCGAATTCATCCTTTCATGGATGGCAACGGCAGAACGGGACGAATTTTGGCAAATTATTCTCTGATAAGAGATGAAATGCCGACAGTTTCCATCAAACACAAAAACACAAAACAATATTTTGATGCATTAAACAAGGCGATTGAAAGCCATGAAATTGATGATTTGGTGGAGATGTTCTATAAAGAAGTTTACAACAGTGCATCACTGATCGATGATTGCTTGAATCAAATTGAAAAAACACAAAAACCGCGCGAAAAAGAAGCAGTTAAATAACAAAAAACAAGCTCAATTCTGAGCTTGTTTTTTAATTTGGTTGCGAGGACAGGATTTGAACCTGTGACCTCCGGGTTATGAGCCCGGCGAGCTTCCGAGCTGCTCTACCTCGCGTCATCTTTTCATATTCTACACTATTTATACGTCATTGTCAAGAGTTTATTCAAGATTTTTAAAATTTACAAAAAAAGTGCCATTGGCACTTTCTCTTTTAAAACAAAATTGCAAAAAACAACAAAATCATGGCAGACAAATAAGCCAAATGGTCAAATTTGCTTTTCAAAAATGTTGAAAGCAAAACAAAAACGCAAAACATCAGCGAGCCGACACTGAACAAAATGTTTGGAAGTGCGAAAGAATAGAGCAGAACCGTCAAGATTTGCCCCAAAACAATGCCGACCGACAGAAATGCCAAAAAATAACTCAACAGGTCAAAAATGTTGATTTTTTTCTTTGCCGCAAGCAGAATAAAAGTCGCAAAAAGTGCAATTGCCAAGCCAATCAAAAAGCCAAAATAAGTTTCAATTCCAAGATAGAGCCCACAAAAAGCTATGCAAAATGCACTCATAAAAAATGCCAAACTTTTCAAAAGTGAACCATTGCTGAAAAGAAGTTTGTTTGAAAGCTTCTTTTTTGCTGCCTCGGCTGAGCGGTCAATTTCTTCGTTTGCAACTTTTTCAAGGCTTTCTCGCTTTGTGTCTAAATAATTTTTGAAATCAAACAAATTCAAAAACTGTGGTGCAATGCTCAAGAAAAGCAAAACGCTGAAGCCAGAGAAATTGTTTTGAAAGTTTGCACAGACAATTCCAAAGCAAAGGAGCGAAATCAAGAAAAAAGTTTGCAGCAAAAAAATTAGGGTTTTGCTGTTTTTAACAAAGCAAAGTCCCACCGCCAAAAGCAAGCTAGCTCCACCCAAACAAGCCATTCCAGCGATTATCATAGTTTTATTATAAACAATTTTTGAAAATTGTCCAACAAATTTGCGACAAAAAAAGCGGAATGGCCCGCTTTGATTGTTTATTTTTGAGGTTTGAAGCTGTCTTTAAGTGAAATGGTTGAGTTGAAAATCAAGTTTTCTTTTGTGGAGTCTTTATCGACGCAATAATAGCCCTTTCTCATAAACTGAAATTTGTCTTCTGGTTTCGCATTTTTCAGGAAATTCTCTGCCAAAGCCGTTTTTTCTGTGAGAGAATTTGGCTCCAGAAGTTCGTCAATTGAAACTCCGTCTGCCAGCGCTTTTGCAGGGCTTTTATATTCGCTTTTGACAAGATTTTTAAATTCTCTGATTGTGATTTTGAAGCAGTTGTCTGCTGAAACAAAATGGATTGTTCCTTTGCATTTGATGCCAGAATTGTCTTGCCCACTTTTTGTGCCTGGGAGATATTCACATTCCAAATGGTCGATTTCGCCATTTTTGTCAAAGACAACTTTGTTGCATTTTATGATGTAAGCACCTTTAAGGCGAACAATTCCGCCCTCGACAAGACGGTTGTATTTTGGTGGTGGATTTAAGCTGAAATCTTCCTTTTCAATGTAAATTTCGTAGCTGAAAAGCGCTTTGTGTTTGCCAGCAGTTTCGTCATTTGGATTGTTTTCAATTTCAATTTCTTCGCTGCCTTCAAAATTTGTTATGACCACTTTCAGTGGGTCAAGAACAGCCATTGCACGGGTGGCAATCTTGTTTAAATCTTCTCTGACATAATATTCCAAAGCCGAGAAAGGCACGGTCACTTCAATTGTGCTTCCCCAGCCGACAGACTTGACAAAATCTTTGACCGCTTTTGCTGTGTAGCCTCTTCTTCTTATGCCCACAAGCGTCGGAAATCTTGGGTCATCCCAACCGCTGACAGCGCCACTGTTTACAAGTTGTTTCAAATATCTTTTTCCGGTCAAAACGTTTTCAATGACAAGGCGGCTGAATTCTCGTTGTTTTGGAGCATATTTTTTGCCCCAACCATGTTCCACAAACCATTCATAGACAACTCTGTGGTCTTGAAAACCTTTGTCGCACAAGCTGTAAGTTGTTCCTTCAAGGCAGTCTTCCATTGGATGAACAAAGTCATATTGCGGCCAAATGCACCACTTGTCACCAACGCGATAGTGATGTTGTCTTGCAATTTTATACATAACTGGGTCACGCATGTTGATGTTAGGGTGTGCCATGTCGATTTTTGCACGCAAAGTTCTGCTGCCGTCTGGATATTTTCCAGCGCGCATTTCTCTGAACAACTTCAAATTTTCTTCTGGTGTTCTGTTGCGATAAGGGCTGTTTTTTCCAGGTTCTGTCAGCGTTCCGCGGGTGGAAGAAACTTCTTCAGCTGAAAGGTCGCAGACATAAGCATCACCGCTTTTAATCATTTTCTCGGCAATTTTGTAAATGTCGTCAAAATAAGCTTCACTGGCATAGACAAGTGCTTCAGGTTTGAAGCCAAGCCATTCAAGGTCAGCCATATAACTGTCAGCAAACTCTCCGTCCTCTTTTGTAGGGTTGGAGTCGTCCATACGCAAATATGTCTTTCCGCCAAACTTTTGTGCGGTTTCAAAGTTGATTGTCCAAGCCTTGACGTGACCGATATACCAATAGCCACTTGGCTCTGGGGGACAACGTGTGACGACTTCTTTTGTTCTTCCCGCCTTTATGTCGGCGATGATTTCTTCTTCGAGTTCGTTTTCAGGAACGATTTTGTCGATGTCAATGTCTTTTAAGCTCATTTTGAAACTCCTATTTAAAATATTTTAAATAGAAACCTGCCAAAAGTCAAGAAACTTGCGCACAAAACAAGACCGGAAAAATTGATGGCAACAAAAAACCCAACTAATGTTGGGATTATGTTACATTGGAATGTCTGAAATGGTAATCGTAGTGTCTTCGGATATTTGCATAGTTTTTTCTCCAGCACTACTAAATCTTTCACCATCTATGATTACTGGGCCTCCAAAACCCTGACTTGATTCAAAACTCCAGGCGCCACGGTTAACAGAAAAATGTAAAATTACAACATCTTCTAAAATTGTGTTCTCGCCAGATTCCAAATATTGTTCTTCTCCTCCATTAACACTATAATAGATTGATGCTGGAATATTTCCCAACGAATCATATGTTATCGTGACTGTATGACCCTCAGCATTTTCCATTGAAATAGGGATGCTAAAGTCAGTGATTGAAGCGGATTTATCTTTTTCTGTCACGCTGAAAGTCACAACATATTCCACACTGTCGTTGTTTGCGGCAATCACAACACTTTCCGCACTTTCTCCATCGGCTGTGACAGAAACAGTGGCATTTGTTTTAGTGCCAGTGATTTCGCCGACTTCAACAAGCAGGGCTTTTTCAGTGTGGTTGTTGGTGATTGTGAAAGTGATTGTCACATCGTCACCATTGTCGTTGAAGTGCA
>CAJLLK010000055.1 GCA_905207515.1 uncultured Christensenella sp.
CATTCAAAAAAACAAATGTTAAATTAAAAATAAAATTTTTTTAAATGAAAACAATTTGTTTTTAGACATGTTTCAAAAATTGTTGATTTTTAATAGATAAATATGATAACATATTTTCAAGGAGATAAGTTTATGGCACTTTTAAAAAACATTGAATGGACCGACGCCGAAAGCAATTTGATTGTCTGGAAATATCCAATCGGCAAAAATCAAATAAACAAAGGCTCTGCTTTGACTGTAAGAGAAAGTCAAGTGGCGATTTTTGTCGACAAAGGAAGATTGGCTGATGTCTTTTTGCCAGGTTTTTACAAGCTTGACACTCAAAACATGCCAATTTTGACCAAGTTGATGTCATGGAAATATGGTTTTGAAACACCGTTTAAGTCTGACATCTATTTCGTCAACACAAAACAATTCACAAATCAAAAATGGGGAACGGTCAATCCAATTTTGGTCAGAGACAAAGACTATGGCGCAGTTCGCATTCGCGGCTTTGGAAATTATTCTTTCAAGGTTGACGACGCATATGTGTTCATGAAAAATTTGAGCGGCACAAATGTTCGTTATGAAACCACTCAAATCACAGATTATTTGAGAAGCATGGTTGTCAGTGGAATTTCTGACGCCATTGGCGAAAGCAAAGTTCCTGTTTTGGATATGGCAGCAAACTTGCAAGAGCTTTCAAGAATGGTGGAAACAAAAGTTGCAAAAGACTTCAAAGAAATTGGTCTTGAGCTGACAAATTTTGTTTTTGAAAGTTTCTCATTGCCAGAAGAACTTGAAAAGGCTCTTGACAAAAACACCAGCCTTGGCATGATGCGCGGAAATATGGACGTTTACACTCAAATGGAAACCTTGGCAGCAATGAAAGAAGCTGCAAAAAACCCAGGAACCGCTGGTGGAACAATGGGCGCTGGAATGGGACTTGGCATGGGGCTTGGGCTCGGCAATATGTTTTCAAACAATATGCAACAAATGACTCAACAAAACAACCAACCTAAACCAAGCGGAAAAGTTTGTCCAAAATGTCAGGCACCACTGCACGGAAATCCAAAGTTCTGCCCTGAATGTGGACAAAAATTGAAGTTTACCTGTCCCGATTGTGGAACTGAAGTCAAAGAAACAACAAAATTCTGCCCTGAATGCGGAAGGAAATTGAAATAATGACAAAAGAAGAAAAGCTTTACAGCGACGAGAAAATCGACAGCACCGTTTTCAAGTGTCCAAACTGCAAAGGCGAAATGGTTTTTGACCCAAAAGTTCAAAAAATGAGATGTCTTTATTGTGGAACACTTTTGGATGTTGAAAAAGATGCAAATGTGGGTGAAAGAGACTTGTCTGAGCTTATCGATGAAGGTAAAGTTTGGAAAGAAGCAGAAGTTTATCAGTGTCAAAGCTGTGGAGCGAAAGAGATTTTGGAGCACCAAGAAGTTTCCGTTCGCTGTCCATTCTGCGGAACCAGCAATGTTGTCAAAACAGACGAACTTCCTGGAATTAAACCGCAAGGGATCGTTCCTTTTGTGATAAACAAAAACGAAGCGACAAAAATTGCTGTTTCTTGGGCAAAAAAGAAACGTTATGCACCAAACACTTTCAAAAAAAATGTCAAAGCAGAAAACATCCATGGCATCTACAACCCTGTTTTCACCTTTGATGCAAAAACACACAGCATTTATAAAGGTCAACTTGGAAAAAATTACACTGTCACAAGACATTCAAATGGCAGAACCTACACCGAAGTGAAAACGAGATATTTTTACATCAGTGGCTCTCAAAATGTCAACTTTGACGATTTGCTTGTGCAGGCATCTTCAAACATTCCACTTTCCGTCATTCGAAAAATCGAACCTTTTGACACAAACAAATCGGTCAAATATAAAACTCAATTCTTGAGAGGTTATGCTGCAAGCACCTACAACAAATCTGGCACAGAATGTTGGGACGAGTGCAAAACCATAATGAAAAACAGAATTGAATTTAGCATTCTTAAAAAATATGATTATGACGTCAAAGTTTTTCTGAATGTTCAAACGACACTTCTCAGCAAAACTTATAAATACATACTTGTGCCGCTCTATGTCGGGCATTATAGTTACAAAAAGACAAACTACAACTTCTATGTAAACGGCGAAAACGGAAATGTCTATGGAAAAACACCTGTTTCGGGCTGGAAAGTGTTCTTCACAGTGCTTGGCGTTTTGCTTCTGGTCGCTGGAATTATTGCACTGTTCTACTTTCTGTAACAAAAAGGAGGATTTATGGATTGGACTGAAATTGCTTTAATTTGCACAGGCATTGCCTTGATCTTTGTTGTTGTGGCATGGATTGCAACAAGTTTAAAAACAAAAAAAGACGACAAAAACAAAGTTGGTGGTTATGAAATCACAAATGGCGTGCGTTACACAAAAGACAACAAAGCTTTGAATGAAAAAGGTGAAACAAACATAACTCTAAATTATGGCGACATCATGCTTGAGCGCGGAAAAGAATATCGCGTCGGCGAAAAAGCGGATTTGTTGCCGGGCAAATATACACTGCTTTCGTGCAACGAAAACATCAAAGCCATAAACATGAGAATTGGCGGAATTGTCAAAGAATACAAACATTTTTCATCAATCGTTTTGACTGACGGAGACAAAATTTCAGCTTTGTCAGCAAACGCAATTTTAAGATAAAGGAGAAAAATATGGGAAGAAATTTAGTTTACAAAGTTTTGGGAGCGTTGGTGATTTTGGCGGCAGCTGTTCTTTGGATCTTGTCACTCACAGTGCCAGAAACATTTGGGTTTTTCAGTCTGGCTTGGGCAGGCGTTGTGCTTTGCGGCGGACTTGGGCTTTTGATGTTGATTCAAGGTTGCCTGCAAAAGAATGTTTCCACAATCAAAAAACTTAAAATTTGGTTTGGAATTGCACTTTTGATTTGCGCTGTTTTGTGCTTAATTTCAGAATTGGCTATTCCAGGAAACCTGATCATTCCAATCATTGCAGTTATAGTTGCATTTGGGCTTTTGATAACAATCCTTGCAACTGGCGGTGCAAAATGGGACGAAGGCGACAATCACAAAGCTGGATACAAAAACTATTTTGAACGCAAAAAAGAAGAAGAAAAGTCAGAAGAAAACAAATAAAAAACTCTAAATTAAAATTTATTAAAAATAGAAAAATTTTATATTCTTTGAAAAAACACCAAAAAATTTATGAAAATCTCAAAAAAACAAGCATTTTTGCTTGTTTTTTATTATTTTTATTTAATTTTTATTCTTTATCAAATTCAGAACCACAATATTCACAACGCCAACCATTTTCGGTTGCTTTCAAAGGTCCGCCACAATTTTTGCATTTGTTTTGAACAATCTTCTTTTTTGGTGCTTCTTTTTGATTTGGAGTTAAAGCTTCGCCATTATAAATGTAGCCTGTGATATATTTTTTCTTTATGCCTGTCACAATATAACCTTTGACTGTTTTTTCTCTCATTTGAAGTTGCCCTGCAATGTCCGCATTTGTCGTCAGATTTTCTTCCATAACAGCATCAACAACCCGTTTCAAAATCACATTGTTTCCATAACTGGTCCAGACAAGCGGCGTTCCA
Source organism: uncultured Christensenella sp. (assembly GCA_905207515.1). GTDB lineage: Bacteria > Bacillota > Clostridia > Christensenellales > UBA1242 > Caccovivens. The sequence continues at coordinate 3,589 of CAJLLK010000055.1, forward strand.
TAAAAGCCCAGCACAGTGCAGATTATGCCTAGCACCATAACTGGCCAAATTGAGTTAACCGCACCTAAAACAATGGCGGGAATGCCAGCTACCAACATAACCGAGAAAACGATTCCGACAATCAATTGCTTTCTTAAATCTTTTTTAATTCCACCAACTTTTTTATCCATATATAAATTATATTACAAAAAAATACCTTTCGTCAAGAATTTTTATCAAGATATAAAATTGAAAGTGGCTATATTAAAAGAACTTTTCCAAAATGGAAAAGTTCTTTCACATCATTCTTTCACAATAAAACATATCTTTTTCTTGATTTGTTTCAATTTCCAAAACACTTTTTTTAAGTTCTTTTAAATCTCCATGCAACATCGTCGCTTGAAAATCGCCGTTAAAACTTAAAAAATTCATTTTTTTCAGTTTTTCACAACCACAAAAAGCACTTTTTGAAATTTTACTTACATTTGTTGGAATATTTATCTCGGTCAAATTTACACAATTCCTAAAGGCATTTTTGGGAATTTCTTGCAAGCATTTTGGCAAAAGCACTTTTTTCATATTAAAACAATTTGCAAAAGCACTCAAACCAAGCTTTGAAACATTTGCACCAAGTTTCAGTTCTTTGATTGCCGAGCAGCCAAAAAAAGCGTAATTTCCTATATAAAACAAATTCTCAGAAAAGTTGATTTTTCCCAAATTTTTGCAACGAGCAAAGCAAGCTTCTCTGATTATCATCACAGAATTTGGAATGTTGATGCTTTTTAATCTTGAACAGTTTTCAAAAGCGAATTCCCCAATTCCTTTCAGAGATTTTGGAAGTTTTACGTAATTCAGAAAGTTGCAGTTTTTGAATGCTGCCCTTTCAATGTCCGTCACCCCCTCAGGAATTTCGATTTCAAACAAATCCAAATTTGAAAATGCTCCTGCACCGACAATAGTCACACCCTTCCAAAACTCTTTAGGGTTTTCTTTCAAAAGTTTAAAATCTTCAACTTCAACATTCAACAAACAACCATTTATTTTTTCCATAAAAATCTCCAGTAACACTATAAATATAACATAAAA
>CAJLLK010000056.1 GCA_905207515.1 uncultured Christensenella sp.
ATATCAGTAATAAAAAATAATATTTATGATAAAATAAAATTGATGAAAAAATTTTCAAAATGGTTGTTTGCTTTTTTAATGCTGCCAGCAATGCTTATAAGTGGCATTGTTTCTTTGTCGACCATTTCAAAAACAAATGCCAGCATTTCTGCAAACGAAGTTTTCGACTTTGTTCAAGTCACTGATGGAAATTTTTATATGACCATGACGGCAACTGGCAGAAACTCTTCTCAAGCCTTGACAAAAGATGTCAGAAACACCAAAGTGACTGTCGGCGACAAAACGCTTGAATATGATTTTTATTGTTTTCAGTGGAGAGAGCTTGAATATCTTAGGTTCAACTTTCGTGCAGAAAATCTGAGTTTTTCTCCAACAACTTACAAATCAATTGAATTCAAAGTGACAAACGTTCAGACCGAAAACTTGCAAACATCTTTTGGAAACGGCGAAGAAAAAGTTTTGTATCGCGGAAATCTTTCCGACAATAACCTTGTCGAATTTGATTATTGGTATTACATCGACAGTGACGCAAACCGAACGGAAACAAGCATCAGAAGCCGCGGCAACGATTTTGGAATTTATAAATTTGATTTTTCTTATGTCAAAGATGACGAAGGCAATGATGTTGAAGTTTCAATTGGCGAGATTTATGTGGCAATTTTGCCAGATGACATCGACAGCATCCAACACACTGACATGAGAATTTTATATTCCATTTCAAGTTCAAACAAACTTATGAACATTTTTAATCTTTATCTCTCGAGAGACACATATAGATATGTAAATCCAAAATATATTGAATGGGTGGTTTCGGGAAACGACCAAATGAACACAAATTATGTTTACTCCACCGCAATAAGAGATGAATATGACGTTGAATTTGCAAATTTCAGACCAATTTGGGATGTTCCACCGCAAGACAATCATGGTGCTTCGTTTGTTTTTGACTCAAACGATATTGAAGGAACTTGGACAGCCACCTGCATCATCAAAAACAGTGACGGCACCGAAAAAGCAAGGCTTACAGTCAATGACCTTTCCACAATCAAAGTGGAACAACCTTCTTACGTTTGGTTGATTTTGCTTATTGTCGGCTTGGTGATTTTGATTGGCGGCGGAATTGCACTTGTTGTCTTCTATGTCAAACGCGACAAAATTTGGTAAACAAAAACAGCTTTTTGAAGCTGTTTTTTTATAAAACATTATGAATATTTGCACCCATAAAATGTTGAAAAGTTTCAACATAGTGCTTTATGATTTCCAGCGAAACAAAAAATTCAATCGGCTCTTCTTCGTCAATGTATGTTTTCAATCTGACGATTTCCACACCCAATTGTTCAATTGATTTGTGATTGACCAAATAGCACAACGAACTTTCATTTTTTAGCCAAGAATATTCCAAATTGTCCACCAAACTTGCCACTTCTCCGTTAACGATGCCGCCGTTTTCTTTTGCAACTTCTTCAATTTCAAAACAATATCTGTTTACTTCATTCAAAGAATTGACAACCAACCTATCTTCCAAAATGCAAAGTGCTATCAAGATGCCGACAATCACCAAAATTGAAACAAGCTTAAACCATTCCGCTTTTGTCATTCTTGCACCTGCCCAAGCGGCTGGATATTGAAAGTTTGATATTTGTCGTTGAATTTTTGTATGTAAACCGCTCCGCTTTTGTCGACAGTCAAAATCAAAACATCTTTAACTTTTTTGATTTTTGCCTGATTTAGAATGTTTTTCACATCATTTTCATCAATATTTGCAATTTTTAAGTTTTCTTTGATGATTTTTCCTTCGTTGATAACATTGACCGGAATGGCACTTTTTTCAGGATTCAACTGCAAATCTTGTGCCGTCACTGGAGCAAACTGACTTTTTGGCAAAACACTCATTTTGCCATTTGTTTCCATGATTGCATATTGAATTTGTTCAATCTTAAAATATCCACAGCCTCTTATGGCTTCAAAAACATCGTCAACAGAAATGTTCAAATTTTTCAAAGCTTTATAGTCAATTCCCTCAGGATTTATGACAATCACAGGCTTTCCACTGAGAAACGCAGCAAATTTGTTGCTGAACTTGCACAAAAGCGTCAAAACAAAATGCACAATGACCAGCGTGAAAAGTGGAATAATTCCATGCAAAACTGGCACTGAAACTTCCGCCATCGGAATTGTGGCAAGGTCGGCAATAATCAGCGTCAAAACCAACTCAAAAGGTTGCATTTGCCCGAGCTGCCTTTTGCCCATCAACCTATAAAGAAACAGCACCACAAGATAAATTATTATTGCTCTTAAAACTATCGTGAACATATTTATATTATGAATAAAAATAAAAAACTTATTAAAAATTAAGAAAAAATTCAATTTTTTTGCATTTTTTTAGCATTTTTCTTTTTAATTTTGCTCATTTTTGCTTTTGAAGAAAATTTTTCTTTAAATTTAATCCAATAAAATTGAAAGTTTATCACATCAAACATCAAAGACAATGTGACAAAAATCACAAGTCCAACCGCGCAAGATAAAACGATGTCGAAAAACATTGGAAAAACAAAACTGAAAAGACTGCTGACAAAAGAAGTTATGGCAATGGTTGGAATGCTGAACAAAATCATCAAAAGAAGGTTTTTGCCAAGTTCAATTTTGATTTTTAGCTTTCGTTTTATCATCAACAAGTTCAGTCCCGCCGATATCAAAGACGACAGACCCATTCCGACAATAAGAGCATTTATGCCAATAAATTTTGTCAAAAACAAAATGGAAGCAAACATAAAAATTCCGCCTATCAGATAGTTGATGAAAGACTTGACTTCCAAACCAATTGAATTTAAAACAGCTGAAGTTATGTTTGTTATGCTCATAGGTATCATTATCCAAGCCGAATATTGCAAAAGTGTCCCACTCAGTGGTTCGCCGTAAATAAACACACCAATCTTATCTCCGATTGCAATAAAAATCGGAACAATCAAAAACGAAACAAAAAGTGCAAAAAGCAGCGAAGACTGCACGCGTTTTTCAATGTGTTCGTTGTCGTTTTTGACCATTGCCATGGAAATGTCAGGAACAAGTGCTGTTGCCAAAGAACCCGTCACGGCAGACGGCAAAAGCAAAAACGGAAAAGTCATGCCAAGTGCCACGCCATAGATGCTCATAGCCTGGTTTGAGGTGTAACCAGCCGCAATAAGTTGTGCTGGCAAGATGAGTGCAATAAGCGGCTGAGTGAAGCTGCTTGCCACTCTCACACCCGTGATTGGAGCGGATTGTTTTATGACCTTGCGATAAATTCTTGACGGTCGCGACAAACTTCCGCCATAGAAGAAATATAAAAGCATAACAAAGAATGCCGAAACGAAGCAAGAGAGCGTAAAAGACCAAGCAACTGTCATGGCATTTTGAAATGCGGTCATGCCAGAAGCCAAAATCAAAACGCAAACCACAATTTTGACAATTTGTTCCAAAAGTTCGGAAACGCAAAGCCCAAAATAGTTGTCATTGCCCCACATTGCGCCGCGAAAAACGCTGTAAACCGCTGAAAAAATAAGTGATGGCAACAGAATTATGAGAATGTTCATGCAGTTTTCGTCGGTGAAAAGATTTTCGAAAAGGTTTCTGAACAACAGAATTATCAAACACAGAAAGCCGCTGACAGCAAGTCCAACAAAAATGCTGGAAGAGACCAAACTTCCGATCGCTTTTTTGTTTGAACTGACACGATAGCTTGCGGTCATTCTTGAAATTATCAATGTGAAGCCACTCGACACAATTGTCAAAAGCACCATAAAAACAGATAAGGCAATTTGATACATTCCAAGCGCTTCAGCGCCGATTGTTCGCGACAAAAAAATGCGAAAAAAGAAGCCAAGCATTCGTGTCAGAAGCGAAAACATTGTTATGATTGCAACATTCTTGAAGATGGATTTCATATAAATAAACTTATAAGACAAGCTGTCAAAATATGCATCTTCAAAGCATTTTTTTCGCGTTGAAAAAATATAAATATAACGGAGAAAACTATGAGCATCAAAAAAATCCCTTTCCCTTTTTATCAAGTGCAAAAGGGCGAAAATTTGAAAATTATATCTGAAAAATTTGATATCGACAGCACCAAAATTTTGTTAGACAATCAAATGTCACCAAAACAAATCAAAGAAGGTGTGTTCAT
>CAJLLK010000057.1 GCA_905207515.1 uncultured Christensenella sp.
ATCCACTTTTTTCAACCGCTTAGACAAATCTAAATGCACCGTGCTTTTTGACAGATTGAAAACCTGCGCAGTTTTTCTTATGGTGTGTTTTGTTTCAGAAATATACTGCGCTTCTTGAAGTGTTCGCTCTTGAATATAGCTTTTCATAAAAATCCTCCCATAAGCATTCTTATGAGAGAACTTGTCACATTATGAAAAAACTTGTCGAAAATTGTTCTAAAAAAAGTAAAACGCCGAAGCGTTTTACTTTTGACATTCTTCAATCAAATCAACAATCTGACCTATTGTTTTGATTTGGCTTATTTTATCATCTGGAATTGTAATGCCATATTCATCTTCAAGCGTCATGAGCATTTCAATCACGTCCAAAGAGTCCGCGCCCAAATCTTCAATAATGTTAGATTCTGCTTTGATGGTATCCTTAGAAATTCCAAGTTGTTCTGCAACCAATTCCTTTACTTTATCAATAACCATGTCAACCTCCATGATTATGATATCATAAACAGAAAACAAAAATCAAGTTTTTGCGTTATTTATTTTGCAAATCAAGATAATTGTTTGGGTCAACTTCCAATCCATCTTTGAAAAGAGTGAAATGCAAGTGAGAGCCGTCCACTGATTCATTTGTTGCAGTTGCTGCAGCTTTGCCAATTTCTTGACCTTTTGTAACTTTGTCAAGTTCGTTCACTTTGACATCGTCACTCAAAGAAGAATAGACGCTGACAAAGCCGTTGCCGTGGTCAATTGTCACAACATAGCCATCCAATGAGTTTGAGTCCACTGAAGTGACAGTTCCGTCATAGATTGAAAAGACTGAGTCATTTTCTGATGCAAAATCGACAGAAAGATGAATTTCCCATCTGTTCAAGCTGGCATTATATTGCAATCTATCATCCGCATAATCTTTTGCGACCACTGCGTCACTCATTGGCAAACTGAAATTGACTTCTTCTGTTGAAACTGGTTGATCTTTAGGAATGCTGAATGCAATCGTCAAGGCTATTGCCAAAGAGAAGACGCAAGCCAAAGAAAGCACTCCATATCTTTTGAAAAATTTTTTGATTTTGTCGTTGCTTTTGATTTCCATATTACCTCCACAACAGAATAATTTCCAAAAACAGACGTTTTAAACGTAAAAAATCACATTTTTTGGCGTTTTTTCACGGTTTTTGCACCATTTTTTATTGTTTTTTCTAATATCCTGTCAAAATCAATGGAAATCCCACAACAATTTCATCGGCCTTTTCAGCAATCTGAATGTTGACTTTTTTGTCATTTAAAAGAATGTTAAATTGCACATAAGGCGTGTAGCCACAATATATTTTCATACCCTCAACTTCTTGAACACTAACAAGCTCAATCTTCAATCGGTTTTTCAATGCTTCATAAGAAGAATTTTTTAAATAAAACTGCATTCCATCCATATATTTTTGATATTCTGACAAATTTTCCTTAGCATTTTCAAGTGTGCAAAAATTGAAAAATTTGTCGCCATTTTCCACACATTCCAAATCGGCATTTTCATATTTTTGCGATGAAATAAAACAAACTTTTTCCACTCCCGAAAGGCTGAAAAGCGGATTTGTTTCCACTTTCACAAAAGCAGTTGAAGCAATGCAACACAAAATTAAAATAAAAACAATAAGTTTTTTCATACAAAACTTATTGCCAAAAAAAGAAATATTCAAACTTACACAATAAAAAAGACCTTAAAAATAAGGTCTGATTTTGTTATACAACCAAGAAATATATTAAAACTGCAATCGCTGCCAATGAAACAAAAATGCCTATCCAATACAAAATTGACCTAAAATCAGCTTTTGCTTTGTCTTGAGCCATGATTTCGCCAGGTTTTTGTTTGGATTTTTTGTTTGCAACCAACTCTTCTTGTTGAACAGTTTGAGTCTGAGCAGCCTGAGCAGTTTGAGTCGATTGAGCTGCTTTAGCTGTTGCCTGAGCTTGTTGGGCATTTTGAGCCAGCTGAACATTTTGGTTAGGTTGTGATGTTTGTGCAGTTTCCTGTTGCTTCGGTGTGCCAGCCTGCTTTGGTGGCGGTGGTGGCATGTTTCTCAATTCTTTTGGCGGCGTAGGAATGTTGACTTTGTTTTCTTCCATAAAAACTCCTTTATTCTATTTTACATGACTGGCAAAAAAAAGTCCAACAAAAATCAAACTTGTTGAACATTTTTCCAAATATTTTCAACATCCAAATCACTTTCAAGCGTTTCAACAACAAAAGTCAAAATATATTTTTCTTTGCTGGTCATTGACAAATCATCTGGAACGACAATATAGTTGCAAAAAGTTATTTTGTTTCCGCCTGTCAAAACATCATCGTAATAATAATATCCATCTTCGGCGAGTTCAAAGTGTTCGGTGGTCACAAAATCAAAGTTGATATCTTGATTTTCACCAAAAATTTGTGCCTTGACTCGAACTTTGACATCTGCATCCAAAACTGTTGCATTGATTTGAACGACTTGTGGAATTTTCTCATTCGGCATATAACCGCCGTCAAATGTGAATGACGCCACGTTTGCCTGATTTGGCTTAACCCCGATTGAAACCGTGTCGCCAACGACCAAGTCAGAATTTGAATTTAGATAAGACAGCGAGAAATAATATCCACTGACACCTAAAATGATTGAAACAATCAAAACAATGACCAGCATCAAAACAGCAAAAGCCCAAGGCAAGGTTTCTTTTTTCATAGATTTAGTTTAAACTTTGAAAAAGATATTATTCTGCAAAGCTAGATTTTTTTTGTTTCTTTCTGCGCTTATTTCGTTCTTGTCTAAAATTTTCGATTTGAATTTTTTTAAATTCTTGGCTTTCTTCCTGCAAAGCAAGTTTCTTTTTGACCCAGCGATATTTTCGGTTGCCATAAACTGTGTCGTAAGAGATGATAGAAATGCCAAGCAACAGGTCGATATAATAAGAACAAAATCTCCAAAGAAGAAGAGCCCAAAAAGTGTAGCCGCCCAAATAATCGTTAAAAAGTGCCGCAAAAGTGATTTCATTCATACCTGTTCCGCCCGGCAAAGGAATGAAACTCGATGCCAAATCAATCAGCGCTGCATAGATGAAAAAGTCGCCATAATTTCCCACTGCGCCGCCTTGATATGGAAAAGCAAGGTAGATGAAATAAGGGATAGAAAACAAGAGAATAAATCTGATAACGTGCAAAATCAGTTGAAAGATGATGTCCCACTTTGCCTTGCTATATTCTTTCATGATGTTTTGATAGTCGCTGACAAAATTCATGACTTTGTTATATTTTTTCTCATAATCTTTGACAATATGGAGCTTGACAAGCAGTTTCAACCCCCAAGAAACCAATTTTTCTCCCAGTTTTTTCGACAAAGAAACAAACATGATAAAAGCAACTGCAATGAAAGCCAAAATGAAACCAATTATGCTGGCAACTGACACAAATGTTTGAGAACTGCCGTTCACAAAAGACAAGACCAGACAGACAAAAGTGACAATAAGCCATGCAATTTGTTGAAAAACCAACTTTGCCATCGGGATAGAAAGCGACGGCGAAGCCGGAACATCTCTTGAGTTTAGATAAGTCGCCATAAACGCCTGTCCGCCGCCAGACATTGGAATTACGGCGTCATAATATCTTAAAATGCCGAGAGATTTGAAAGACAAAAACCATCTTGAGCGCAAGGTTTTTCGATAAATCATTCGGTGAATGGCGCAGGTGTCGACGCAGATTGTTCCAACCAAAAAGACAAGCACAATGAAGATATAAAGAAAGTTGACATCTCTCAATCTCAGCGGAGTGAAATCTTCGGTTGTAAAAATGTTCCAAATCAAAATGCCAGCAACAAGTGCTATGTTGAAAATAAAGAAAATTATGTTCAAAACTTTCTTTTTCTTGCTTGGCGATTGATTGACTTCTTTGTTTGCCTCGTCGATTTTTTCTTCAACTTTCTTGGCTTCTTCTTCAGAAAGTTGTTCTTTTTGCAATTGCTCAAGCTTTTTAGCTTTTTTGAGTTGGCGTTTGCTCTTTAGACGCGAAAAAAAAGATTGCTTTGTTTCCAAAGCTTTTTCTGACTCAAAATTTTGTTCTTGAATTTCTTTTTTTTCTTCAGACATCTTAGGTTTA
>CAJLLK010000058.1 GCA_905207515.1 uncultured Christensenella sp.
ACTTTCGTAAAGTTTGTTGTTTCGTTCTCAATACTATTTAATTGTCAAGGTTCTCATCGACAACTGCGCTCTTGCTCATTTTGACTTAATGTCAAAAAGTTTCGCCTTTTCGCTTGTTGTCTCCTCTTTCCCAAAAATGTAAACATTTTCGTGGACCCCGGAAACCGCTCTTGCAGTGTCAACATGGATATTTTACATCATCTCCCCTTCCTTTGTCAACACTTTTTAAAAACTTTTTAATGTTTTTTTATGTTTTTCTTGTTATTTACTGACAACGCATCCAGGCGTTTGCAAAAATAATAAAAAAAGTGGAGACATTTTCATTCTCCACTTGTTGTTTTTCCACAATTTTTTCTTGTTTTTCATCTTCCACGCTTTCTGGCTTCTTCTTTTTGAAAGTGTGGCACACATCTATGATGATATCCACAATCGACTTGACAACCAAAACAATTGTTGCGATTGAACTTGGAATGAAGATGCCAAAACTGAAGAACACTGGATTTGCCACAATCGCGAAGCAAACTGTGTAGAGAACTTTGTCTGAAAACTTCATGTTGTCCCAATCTTTGACCATAAACAAGAATGGAATCATCATCAAAGTCATGCAATAACCATTGCAAACCCCTGGGAAGAGCAGATAAGACCCCACTGCGAGCGTGACAAATTCTTTGTTTTTGCCAGACTTGAAACCAAGGAACGGCAAAACGGCCGCGCACAAAAGCAAGCCATATCTCAAAACAGTGCTAAGCAACGAGTGAACCAAACTCATGTCGGCGCCGCCAAAAATGAGCGAAAGCAGTTCGCAGAACCAAAAGACAACTGTTTCGATCGAAATGTTTGTCGTCCATTGAGTTGGTCCAAGGCTTTCAATAAACTGAATTATGCCGTCAAGAGACAGTGCCGACGCGCCGCTCCCCGAGAAGCCCGTAAAGTTGTTCCACTCGTGAATAATGTTTGAGAAGCCGCCTTCGATAAACAAGAAAGGAATAAACAACAAAACAAGCGTGTAGCCCAAAGTTTTCAATACTGAAAACAATTTTTCAAATCTCTTTTCTTTATAAATAAGATAGAAAATCATCAATGCAGGATAAATTTTCATACAAATTGCGCCTGCAAGGCAAACATAAGACAATTCTCTTTGCCATCTCTTTTCGGAATTGTTTAAATAGAAGAACAAAAGCGACAAAGTGCAAACTGTCAAGGTGTTGTTTGCTCTGATAAATTCAAAAAGAAGCGGGCCAAAGCAGAACAAAATTCCCAAAAGGAAGAACAAATTTTGCCCCTTAAGTTTTGAAAACTTGGCAGCGATGTAAAGAATGATTGCCAAATTTATCAAATAATAAAGCACAAAACTCAAAATGAAAAGTGGATTTGACGAGAGCTGTTCAAGAGTTATTGCTCCGCTTGAATAATTGTTCAACGGTTCAAGGCAAATCAGCGCAAACGGATAAAAAATCAAAAATGAAATTGGTGGATAGAAAGTGCTTATGCCATATTCGCCCGTGTAAGGATTTGGACAAATTGCATAAGACAATGTTTCTGCAAAATCTGAAAACGGAATGTTTCCAGAGAAAACATACAAAATGTGTTCGTCAACATTTGGCGCAACGCAGCCCAGCACAACGCCCACGATCACCCAAACGGCAAGCCCGGACACACTGGCAATGAAAAAATATTTCAAAAAACTGTTCAAACTGAAATTTCTTTGTTTCTTAACTTTAACTTGTTCCATATTCTATATCTATCACAAAACAGAAAACCAAGTCAACTTAATTAAGCAAATGGCTTAAAAATTTTGAAATAATTTTGGTTTTCTTTTCTTCATCTCTGCCAAACAAAATTCCACACTTTGTTCAAGCGTCTGATTTGTGGTGTCAACAACAATCGAGTCAGGCAAAATTTTGATTGCGCCGTGCTCTCTGTGAACATCTTTAAAATCTCTTTCTCGAAGTTGCAACAAAATTTCATCAAATGAAACATCGTTGCCGAGCGTTTTTTGTTGTTCAAAGCGACGTTGCGCTCTCACTTTTTCGTCAGCGGTGCAGAAAAACTTGAAATCAGCATTTGGCAAAACAAACGAGCCTATATCTCGCCCTTCCATAACACAATTGTTCTCTTTTGCAAACTCGCGTTGAATGTTCAACACTTTTTCTCTTATGCAAACAAACGGAGAAAGTTTTGCCGTAAGTGCGCTGACTTTTTCCGTTCGGAGATATGGCGTATAATCAATTCCGTTGACAAAAATGTGTTGCAACCCATTTTCAAAGCCGATTTTCACGTCAATTTGTCGGGCAAACTTGCAAATATATTCTTCAGAGATTTTGTTTTCGTCGTTGTGCATATAAGAAAACGCACACGCAATCGCCCGATAAACCGCGCCAGTGTCAAAAACTCTGAAATTCAACTTCTTTGCCAGCGCTTTGGCAATGGTGCTCTTCCCGCTGCAAACGTAACCGTCAATTGCGATGTTGACAGTCTTCTTTTCAGCAAGTTTTTTGGTTATGATATCATAACAAAAATCTACAGTTTCTTCTAAGCTCATGTCGCTGTTGTCAACAATTATGCTATCATCCGCCGGCACAAGCGGAGCAACTTCACGCGTTGTATCACGCAAATCTCGTTCTTTCAAATCTTTCAAAACTTCGGCAAGCGTGATTTTAACGCCTTTTGCTTTCAACTCGTCGAAACGCCTTTTGGCACGAATATTTTCGTCCGCCGTCAAGAAAATTTTCACGTCTGCATTTGGCATCACAACCGAGCCGATGTCGCGGCCTTCCATAATGCAGTTGTTTGCACCCGCAAAATTTTTGGCGATTTCCAAATATTTTTCTCTAACTTTTGGATAAACAGAAATTTTAGACGCCAACTGGCTGATTTCTTCCGTTCGCAAAAAGTTTGTGGTGTCAAAATCATCAACAATGACATGCTGAACGCCATCTACAAACTTCACTTCAATTTTCAAATCGTTCACAAATTTTGAAACAGTTTTTTCAGAAACTTTAATGTTTTTTTGTGACATCGCATATGCCATTGCTCTGAAAATGGCGCCTGTGTCCAAAATTTTGAAATCGTCGCCCAATTTTTTTGCTAACAACTTCACCAAAGTTGACTTTCCACTTCCGGTGAAACCATCGACAGCGATATTTATCATAAACCTATCTCCTTAAAGATATTTTACAACAATCAAAAATTTAAAACAAACAAAAAAAAGAAAAAGCTCACAAAACTTTTTCTTCTTCTTTTGACTTTTCTGAAAACAAAACCACTTCCACCCTGCCTAAATCTTCAAAATTTTTAAGCATAGACAATGCATTGTCAAATTTGATCACTCCAATTGGCTTGACATAATTTTTGCTTGTGATGTTCATGTAAAACAGACCCTTTCGCGAATGTTCTTCAAATTCAAATTGGTCTTGTGGAAGTTTGTAAATATAAATCGGTTTTTTAAACCTTTTAAGATAACCTTTTTCTAGTTCTTTAACCACAATTTTTCCATTGTTATAACCTAAAGAACACTTTCTCTTGCAATTCATCAAAGTCAAGATGCCGGCAGAAATAAAACCGTCGGTCAAAATGGTAAAATTACCCTTATTGGTCGATGTTGGCGGCAAAAAAGCATATTTTGGACAAAGACTTCCGCCAAAAACAACATTTTCTTCAGTATCATCAAAACGTTGAGCTTTTCTTGCCATAAACTCCCCTTCATATATATTATAACATAAACAAATTTTTTTGACAAGAGTTGTTTTTGACGACATCGATCTTCGATGGTTCGCAAACTCAGTTTAACAAAAAAACAACGCCTAAAACCAGACGCTGTTTATCTGGTGGGCAGGGATGGATTCGTGTTGACGAGCGCAGAGCGATGTCAACCTGACAGACGGGCCCACAACGACGTGGTCCGACATCGATCTTCGATGGTTCGCAAACTCAGTTTAACAAAAAAAACAACGCCTAAACACAGACGTTGTTTATCTTGGTGGGCAGGGATGGATTCGTGTTGACAAGCGTTAAGCTTCGTCAACCTGACAGACAGGCCCGCAACGACGTGGTCCGACATCGATCTTCGATGGTTCGCAAACTCAGTTTAACAAAA
>CAJLLK010000059.1 GCA_905207515.1 uncultured Christensenella sp.
CCATATATTTTGCATAAGTGGTCGCATGCTTATATGCAAAATTAAGCACATATTTTTGGTCGTCGGTTAAATTTTTCAAAGTGGCATTTGTATCGCGAAGCTCAATGTAATTTTCAACCGCATTGAGCAAATTTTTCAAAACGCTTGAATTTCCGTTCAAAATTCCGTCCACAGCAATCAAATAGCCGTCATTTGTCAAAATATTTTTCAAAAATTCGTATTCTTTAAGATATTCATCAATCGCCTCAATGGTTTTTCCAAGAGTCGCTTCAATTTCTCTTTCTTTTTTAACCATGTTAAATTTTGCAATCGGATAAACAGGAAAAGCAACATGGCTCACTTGCAAAAATTTGTCGGCTTTTTTAAACTCCAACTTTGCGATAAGTTTGACGATAGGTTTGATTGACGTTCCAGACTTGATTTCTGAATAGTAAGTCAAAACTTGACGACTGTATTTGTGTTTTGAAACATCAAAAAGTTCTTTTCGTGATTTACACAAATTGCCAAGCTTAGTTTGAGCTTCCGCCAAAATATGAACGCCCAAATCAGGTTTAAAGTGGTCAAAAAAAGGATTCTTCTTTTTGCTTTCCACAAAATCATAATAAAGTTGTGCCTTGTTTTTCTCACTTAAAATTTCCAGCGCATCTTTAAGTTGGTCATAGTTCATGTCAAGCAATCTTTTGTTATCGAGCATCAATTGATAAATTGTGTATTCCACTGATTTTTTGCCAATTTTATAAGAGTTGTAATACATTTCTTGCAAAGAAAGCCCAAAAGGCGTTTTTTCGTTCAAACATTTGGAAATAACATTCAATTTTTCAGTCTCTGCATTGAATTGCCTGCTAAGTTCGTCATATTGCTTTTGAAGGTCAGTTGAAATTTTTGCATTCATAACGGCGTTGTGCATATCTAAACAGCGGTCATAAAACGCACGCTTTTCTTTTTCAGCATCAGTGACAAACATAGCTTTGCTATTTAGCGTGCCAAGACGATTGAAGACAACTTCAAGTGCAGCCTTCTTTTGCGAAACAACAAGCACCTTTTTGTTTTTGCAAATCGCATCGGCAATGACATTGACAATCGTTTGAGATTTTCCAGTTCCTGGCGGGCCATAGATGACCATGTTTCCACTTTCGTTCACCTGTCTAACAACTTGCTCTTGAGCATAATCAACATTGTTTATCAAATAAAGATTTTGCGGTTTTTCTTTCTTGTGTTTAACAATTTTTGTGTTTAAAAGCTCGTTGATTGAATCGTTTGTCAAATGTTTCCTTTCCAAAGCGTTATAGTCAGAATAAATTGAATTTGCCAAGCTGCATCTTGAAAGAATGCAAACATGTTTAATTTCTGGAGCATCGCCAATGCCTGGCTCTCCATATCTATCAAAAGGAAAAAAGTTTTTTCTCTGAGAATTTGCAATTTTTATGCCAAAAGAACGCAAATAATCCAACAATTTTTGCAAATTTTGAAATTTTGTTTTCAAACAGTCAAATTCGGTCTCCAAATCTTCCAAATTGAGATGTTGACTGTCGGCAAACGCGAGCATGAGCGCTTTGTTCAACTGCACACTTTCGCCTGGCTTGAGCCTGATGTTGACATTGGTGTCGTCAAGAACATCAATTTCAACTGGAAACATCAAAAGTGGAGCTTTAAAGGTATAGTTTCTGATGTTTCCATACACAAAAGGATAACACAAAAACAATTCATAACGCCCAGTCTCTTTTTCAAGCTCATCAATTTCTCTCTTAAGTGTGACCAAATTTTTGACTTCCTGTTCCATAGCCTTTTTGGAAGCTTCGCGTTTTTGGCGGTCAAACTTTTGCTTTTCTTTGTCGTCAGAAAATGTCGTTTGAGAAAATTTTTCGTCCACCTTGTTTGCTTTCAAAACTTCCGCTTTCGTTTCTTTTCCAATCAATGAAAAAGGCAAGGTTTTTCCGCTCCACAAAAGTTCCAAAAATTGACCAGCCAAATCTTGGTTGGCATACAAAATTCTGCCCACATCATAACCATTTTTCTTTGTAAAATTTTTCAGAAAAAGGCTTCGATTTTTTCCACTTATTTCAATCAAACGTTCTTTGTAATATGTATATATGCTTTTCATAACATCCTCTTTGTGATTATTATAACATGAAATTCAAAACTGTCAAAGTTTAAAATAAAAAAAAGATAGAAAGTTTTCTATCTTTTTTCATGTTTTTAAATTGTTATGCTTCGTTCAATTTTTTTACTGTCAGAATAGCGTCACCATTTGCTTGAACAGTGATTGTTGCACCACCTTGAGCAGTTGTGGTGGTTATCGCAAGGTCGATCACATCATTTGCCGAAAGCGAAACGATAGAAGAATTTGCAAATTCGCCCACAAAAGTTCCGCCCGTCGCTGTTTCAACAGCTGTTTGCGTGGTGGTCGAAGAAGTGATTGGTGTGGTGTTGTTTCTTGCCGTCACATTAAACGTCAATTCGGCTGTCGATGTTAATCCAATATGATAAGCAATTTCATAATCACCTTCTTGTTGAACTGTGATCGCATTTGTTGCAGTGGTTGTGTTTAGAAGTGGCATTTCAGTGTTGAGCGTCAACTGTTCGTAGGTGTTTGGCGTCGTGATTGTCGGCGTTTGAGTGGCATTGTTGTAAAGCCCACCATAGGCAGCCAAGCCAACACCTGTCGGTCCGGTAGCTCCAGTTGGTCCTGTTTCACCAGTGGCTCCGGTTGGGCCTGTCGCACCTGTAGGACCCGTTTCGCCTGTTGCCCCTGTTGCACCAGCATCGCCAGTGGCTCCCGTCGCACCTCTTGGGATTGAAAAACTTAATTCCAAATTGTTCCCTGAAGTTGTGCCCGTCACTGCGGCATCCGTTCCTGGGTCAGTTGTCGTTGTTGTCGTCACAGTTACCGTTGTTCCCGTAGGTCCAGTCGGTCCTGTTGGACCCGTCGGACCTGTAGGACCGGTCGGCCCGGTTGCTCCTGTTGGACCAGTAGGACCAGTTGCTCCAGTTGGACCGGTCGCTCCAGTGACACTTGCTCCGGTTGGACCGGTTGGGCCAGTAGCGCCTGTCGGTCCTGTTGGGCCGGTCGCGCCGGTTGCCCCAGTTGCACCAGAACCCGCAGGGCCAGTCGCACCTGTTGGGCCAGTTGGTCCCGTTGTTCCGGTTGGGCCGGTTGGACCTGTTGGACCGGTAACACTCAAACCTATTGGACCTATTGGACCAGTCGGACCGGTCGGCCCTGTTGGTCCTTGTGGACCGGTTGGGCCTGTCGGCCCGGTCGCGCCTGTTCTTCCAGCAGGGCCTACAGGACCTTGTGGGCCTGTGTATCTAAAAACAACATTACATCTATTAAATGGATTTCCATTTCCAAAAAAGTTGTTAGGCATTTTACCCTCCTTAAAGTATGCTCATAATCATTATATAAAAATCTTTGAAGAAAGGTTCAAAGCCAATGACATTCAAAATCTTGAAAACATATATAAACATGTGAAAGGAGGAGATATGAAAAATTTTTCACAAATTTTAGAAAATGCAAACAGCATAAGTAATTTAAGTCTGGCGCAAAACACTCGTGCGGACATAATCGGAGAACTTGACGC
This sequence comes from uncultured Christensenella sp., assembly GCA_905207515.1. GTDB lineage: Bacteria > Bacillota > Clostridia > Christensenellales > UBA1242 > Caccovivens. The sequence continues at coordinate 3,582 of CAJLLK010000059.1, forward strand.
AATAATTCAATATGAAGCACATATTGCTAGTTCAAACGATATGGTTGTCAATCAAACACTGCGTGACATAGTCAACGAAGAAAAGTTGCATGTCGGTCAACTTTTTGGGCTTTTGTTTTATTTAGACCCAACAAGCCAACAGCAATTTGAAGCAGGCCTTAATGAATTTTATTCAAAAATG
>CAJLLK010000060.1 GCA_905207515.1 uncultured Christensenella sp.
AACATTTTTCTGCCACTATTTTTCGAGCCAAAAATTGTTTTATCGACATTTTTATTAAAAATAACATCAAAAACAAAATAAATTAACAATAAAATACCTAAAACGCTGCATAAAGGATATAAAAATGTCACAATATCAGAAAATCCAAGCGCGCTTATCAGAAATGGCACAAAAACGGCAAAAAATGATGCTACCATCTCGCTTTTAAAACATTTTTGAAAAGAAGATTTTATTGTCATTGTCAAAGAAATCAATGTTGTGAAGCACCCCACCAAAATGACGATGTAAGCCAAAACAAACATAAAAGCATTGTCTTTGACGATATATAAAAACGGCATTTCGCTGATAAAACTTTCGGTGTTTCTCTGCAAAACAAAGTTTCCAAAAAGCAAAAAAGCGGTCAGAAGAAGAGTGGAAAACAGACAGGTCAAAAAGGTCTGTTTTTTGTTTAATTTGCCACTAAATTTTGCAATAACAAGTCCGCTCATAGAAGAATTGAGTGCCACATAAAGCGGAGAATATAAAAAGCCCGCCCATGAGTTTGTTTGAATAAAAATGTCTGATGAAACAAAAATTCCGTAGATTAAAACCGTCAAAAAAATGATTGAAGTCGCCGGCATCAAAATGGCGTTGACTTTTTCAAGCGCCTTCAAACCTTTAAGTGTCACAACAAAACAAAGCACAATCAATCCTGCGACCAAAACAAAATAGAGCCACGGCTGAAAATAATAAAACAAACTTTTCATCCCTGCAAACATTGATGCGCAAAAGACAAGTGAAATCAAAAAAATAATCCAGTTTAATGTTTTGGAATTTTCCACTTTTTTCAAAACTTTTTGTCCATAAGTTAAGAAAAAATAAAACAGCCAAAAGAAGCCAAAACCAGCGAGTAAAATGTATAAATAAGACAGCACCCCAAATCGGCTGAAGAAAATCATGATTTCTTTGCCGCTTGAAAAGCCCGACCCCACAACAGTTCCAAAAATGACAAACACAATCAAAAAAACTTTGGACATGTTAAATTATATTAGCCAAACCGCATCGGTATGAAAGAAAGATTTTGAAACAAACTAAAAATATGCAAAAAACAACACTATTTTACGTCTTGGCATTTTTTTTGATTGCAGCAATTTTTTCTGCAATTTTTCCCTATCCAATTTTTTCCAACTACACAAACATCGACGGAAAGGTTGTCTACGAAATAAACAATTATCACGAAACAGAGTTGTCTCCCACCGAAGACGTTTCTCCAAAAATTTTGGACTTGGATTTTGAAAACATAAGTGTTCTTCTGCCAAGCGAATTTGAAATTATAGAGCCAGAAACAGAAACATCGGCTGTTGTCAAACTTGTCAGTTCAAAAAATCACGCCGACATCGAGCCAATTGATGAGACAAACGCAAAAATTTTGTTTAAAATTTGCGGGCAAAATTGGAGTTGGAAAAGAATTCCAGTGCTTGTCAAACTAAACGAAAACGCATACCTGCCTGCCAGCCTTGCGTGCTATCCACATGGTTTCAGCGAAACAAATTTGATATGCGGGCATCTTTGTTTGCATTTTAAAAATTCAAAAACCAATGGAACAAACAGAATGGACGAAAAACACCAAGAAAATGTCGAAAAAGCATATGAAATCGGGCAAGATTACTTAAAAAACATGCTTTGACGAAACAAAAAAAGACCTTAAAAGGTCTTTTCAACTTTCACATCAGCCATTTTCTTGCAAAAATCAATGTAACGGTCACCATCTAAGCTCGCCGACAAAAACAGGTCACCAACAGGTTTTCCATTGACAACAGCTTCACTGTTTTTAGGATAATTCCCAAAAGATTTTGGTTCAAACACAAATTCTCGTTTGCCATTCTCGTCGAAAACTGTGACATTTTCGTCAACTGTTTCTGGTGCCATATAGTGCGAAACAACTGCCAAATCTTTAACCAAAATTCTGCTTTCGGTGCAAGAGATTTCAATTCTTTTATAATTCTTAGCCAAGCCATTGAAAGGTGTTTTCAAAGTTTTGTAGCGACCGACACTTCCATTCCAAGGAAAAGTAAACATCAAATCGCCATCTTCGTTATAAAAATGAACTTTTGCTTCTGGGCAAACGCCTTTTTTGTCAAAATAGACATAAAACTTCTTTCCACTGCCTTTTTGCAAACAAAAAGCTTCGTTATCTTCAAACTTTTCAATAAGTTCGCTCTTAGAGAGAATGGCTTTTTCGCGTCTTTCCAAAAGGTCAAGCACTTTTCTTCTCGCATGGTCTGAATATGTGTATTTAAATTTATCCATATCAAAATTTGTGTTCAAAACAACTCTTCTCTTCATAAAAATCCCCTTTTTCTCAATTTAACATAATTTTTTGTGACAGTCAAACATTATTTTGACAAATCATTTTCTGGTGGTGCACTTTCCAGTGCCTTTCTGAGCAAATATTTGATTTGCATATCAGAATTTTCTTTCGCGTAAGAATATGCGGACTTTCTGTCACAATCTTTTGCTCTCAAATTTATTCCTTTTGTTTTGATAAGCACTTTCACAACATCAGCATGTTCTTTTTCTGCCGCCAAAATCAGTGGAGTTCTCCCCCATCTGTCACGAGCGTTCACATTTGCGCCGCTCTTAACCAGCCAATCAACAATTTTTGCGTGCCCTCTTGAAGCTGCTTGATGAATAGAAGCGCTTCCATCGTTGTCAAACAAATTTACGCTGACATCATCTCTTGAAAGCAACATTTTCACAGCATCTTCACAACCTTTTGTAGAAGCCAAAATCAGTGCAGAATAACCCAAGTGGTTCTGATTGTTGACGTTAAGGTCCTTTCTTTCAAACAAAATAGAAATCATTTCCACATCATTGTTTAAAACTGCCAACAAAAGTGGTGAATTTCCATAGTCATCTTGAATGTTCACGTCGACGCTAGGGTCATTTAACAATTCTCTCGCTTTGTCATAATCTTTGCTCTTCACAAGCTCTATTAAATCCATATTCCCTCCATATATCTATATAATATCATATTAATCTAAATTTGTAAATAGCAAAATTCAACAAAAAAAGAGCGATGGAGAAAATCCATCGCTCTTTCTTTATTTAATTAAA
>CAJLLK010000061.1 GCA_905207515.1 uncultured Christensenella sp.
AGAAAAAAAATATGAAATTTTTATTGTGGACAATTTTTCCAACAGTTTTTCTTTTCATATTGAAAATTTAATAAAAAATTATCCAGAAAAAATAAAATTGTTTAAATTTGACCTAAAAAACGCAAAAAATTTGAAAAATTTGTTTAAAAATTGCAAATTTGATGCTGTTTTGCATTTAGCTGGCAAAAAATATATTCCTGAAAGCTTCAAATTGAAAGATGAATATTTCGAAAATAACGTCGTTGCAACACAAATTTTGCTAGACACAATGAGCAAATTTCAAGTTAAAAAATTGGTGTTTCCGTCGAGCTTGTCAGTTTATGGAATGCAAAAAAATTTCCCAATTATAGAAGAAAGTTTGCTAAATCCGCAGTCGCCTTACGCAGAAAACAAAGTGGAAAATGAAAAGATGATAGAAAAATGGGCGAAACAAAACAATGCCAAAGCAATTGTTTTGAGATTGTCAAATCCGCTTGGTGCCGACACAGAATTTATGCTTGGCGACCACAGCACAAAGGGAGCGAAAGGGGTTTTGAACTATCTGTTGAATTGTGCAGAGGAAAACGCAAAGGTGTTTTTGAACGGCGGAAACCACCCCACCAAAGACGGCACTACAATAAGAAACTATGTTCATGTTTCAGATGTTGCAAAGGCATTTTGTCTGGCTCTTGAAAAAGATATTTCTCCTTCAAATTTTCTGGTTTTAAACATTGGCAGCGAGCTTGATGTTTCTGTTTTGGACCTTTTGCACGCTGTGGGAAAATGTTCTGAAAAAACTTTGCCATATGAATTTAAACCGTCTCTTGAAGGCGATGTTGACATTCTCATTTCAGACATAACGAAAGCAAAAAACTTGCTAAATTTTTCCCCGTCAAAAAGTTTGATTGACATGGTTTCAGACACAAAAAAATTTAGAGAGTTTTTACGCTCTCTAAATTAAAAATTTTTCAAAAAAACATGTTTTTTTAAGAAAAAATCACGATTTTTCTAAGATTTTTCGTTGTTTTTCAATTTCTTTGACAATTGACGAAGTCACACTTGAAGCGTTGTGCCACCAATCTCTGCTCCATACGCGGAAGATTTTCCAACCGCGCGACTTCAAAAATTGGTTTCGATAGACATCTCTTTCCAAAACTGACGGGGAACTTTGATAAACGGTCTGGTCGGTTTCTATGCCAAGCAAAAACTTATCTTTTTTCTTGTCATACACAGCAACCGAAATTTTGGCAGAATTTCCAAGATTTATTTCAGCGTTATAGCCAAGTTTAACCAATTTTTGTTGAATTTGTTTTTCAAGTGGCAAAACGCCAATTGTTTTTGTTGGAGTGAGAGAAACTTCGTTGAAGCTTTCCAAAATCGACTTGACTTCTTCATTGTTTCCTTTCGAAACAGCACGAACATATGTCAAATAACTTTTCAAAAGTTTTGGACCAGCATATTTTGCGCTGTCAACTTTGAGTTCTTCAGGCTCAATGCTTGTGACAACATAAATTTTCTGTTTTGCTCTTGTGATTGCGACATTCAATCTGTTTTCGCCGCCTTCATTTGAAAGCGAACCAAATGTTGCATTGACTTTTCCAAATTCGTTACGCGCATAACCAATTGAAAAGATGATGATATCTCTCTCGTCACCCTGAACATTTTCAAGGTTTTTGACGAACAAGCTGACATCTTCGCCGTTTTCAATTCGATTTTTCTCGCGCATAAACTGAATTCTGAAAGCTTCGTCTTTGAAACACTCTTTGTCAAACAAATCTTCAATTGCCATTTCTTGTTCGATGTTGAACGTGATAATTCCGATTGTTTCATTATTTTTTCGATTTTTTAGCAAATTTTTGGTCAATTCAACCACTTTTTTTGCTTCAGTCAAATTTTTTCGGTCATTCCAAGTGCCATCGACCAAAATTCTTTCAATTGGTTTGTGTCTGACATTTTTTGAAACGTTTGGTGCAATCTGCAATTTTCCAGAATAAAAAGCCTTGTTTGAAAAATCAATCAACTCTTCATTTTTGCTTCGATAGTGATAAGTGATGTTTGCACTGTTGAACCTTGCAACAGCCAAATCCAACAAACTTTCCACTTCAAGTGCGGCTTGAGTTGAATAATCCAAATCGTCCTCGATGTTGCTGCCCATATATCTTTTCATGAAAGTCGTGGTCGGCCTAAGCTGTTTGGCGTCGCCCGCAACAACAATTCTCTCACCCCTGAAAATGGAAGGAATTGTGTTTTCAATAAACACCTGAGAAGCTTCATCAAACAAAACGATGTCAAACATGTTTCGTTTCAGCGGCAAAATTGAAGAAACATTTTCTGGCGACAAAAGCCAACACGGAAAAAGTTTGAAAAGATAGTCGCCAAAAACTTCCATAGTTTTTCTGATAGGCCACAGATTTTGTTTTTTGGAAATTTGATAAACATAATCTTTGCTGAAAGCAGAACCGTCTATCATTTTTTGATAAGTCTCAACAAAGCTCTGATTTGCAATTTTTTTGCTGACTTCATTTTGTTGGTTTTTCAAATTTACAATTCTCGCTCTGATGTTTTCAAAATCTACCGTTTGAGACAAAACATCTTTGCGTTCTTTTTCTAGACTTAAAATTTCATGATAAATTCTAAGCGGCATCAATT
>CAJLLK010000062.1 GCA_905207515.1 uncultured Christensenella sp.
AAAACTTTCTGAAAATCTATACAAAATTGAAAAATTTATAAAGTTTTTTCAACGCCAACAATTTTGTCGTTAAGCTTGACCAACTTTAAACCAAACTCCAAATCTTTGGTCCACACAAATTTTTCGGATGAATTTTTGAATATTTTTATTTCCCCTTTTAATTCAAATATTTTAACACATACTACAACAAAAGTAAATAAATATTTTTTTGATTTTTGCTTGACAACCCCCCCCGCTATAATGTTCTTGAAACAAAAGGAGGTATATTATGAAAAATATGTTTAAAAAATTGGCTTTATGCTGCTTGGCTTTGATTTTTATGCTCCCAGTTTTTACTGGTTGCAATCAAAGCAAGTCTAATCAATGGCTGACAGGGACAGATGAACCTAATGTAACTTTGGGAGTTGATGGCGATTTCTATTTAGATTCTGACGACTTTTTGTTATATAAAAAAGAAAATGGACAGTGGGTTTTTATGGGTTCGCTCAAAGGAGATGAAGGAGAGCCTGGCACAAATGGCGATACCCCAACCATTGGTTCGAACGGAAATTGGTGGATCAATGGCACCGACACAGGTTATTCAGCCTTGGGCAAAGATGGAAAAACGCCCACAATTGAAATCAATGAAAATGGTTTTTGGGTCATAAATGGTGAAATAACAGATTTTTCAGCTGAAATAACTTCCGACCAACTATATGAAAAATTGTCACCAATTATTGAATATGACTCTGTAGGCATGACTGTCAATTACAAATCTGTTGAAAGTGAAAATTTTGACTTAGCACAAAATTGGCATCATACAACTGGGGACTTTTCTGGCTGGGCTGGCAGCATCGGACGACCTAGCAATATTGAATGTATAAAATTTAAAGTAAGAGCAAGAGACACTGCCATAACAAAAATTGGCGTTTTCTTGGCTAAATCTGACAAAAATGGAGAGACATTGGCTCAACAAACTTTGGAAATAGAGGTTGCCCCTTACAATACGAAAGATATAATTTGGGTGTTGGACGAACCAATAACAAACGAAGAAAATTCTAACATTTACTTTGGCTTTGCTTGCAACCAGCTCTGCGACATTTTTGGTCGACTTGGTCTTAGTGCAACAATTCCAGAACATGAAGAACAAGTTTTGATGAGTTATGCTGCTTATGGAACAATTCCAACATCTCTATCTCGATTTGAATTTCCTGTAAGTTCTGATTTAACAAGTTATTATTCTTATATACCTGTTGAAATTGGAGAATATTATCCAATTTTCAGGCTTTCGGACAGTGCGATTGAAGATATTATGAAAAATCTAAATTTAAATGACAAAATTTATCAAAACACAGCACTTACACTTCCTGAAACCATTTATGGATATGCAAATCAAACATTGAAAATTTACTTTGAAAACATAAGTGCTTATTCTCTCAAAGATGTCTATTTTGATGTGTCTGCCACAAAAGGAAACATCTATTCTGACCGCTGGGAATACACCCCAACTTCTGCAGAAAATTTTGAAATTGAAATCAGCATTTACAATCGTGATTATCAACTTTTAAGCAAAAGCACTCACAATGTCATAATAAAAGATTCGACAACCAAATCGTCAGCAAATGTTCTTGTCATCGGAGACAGCACCGTAAATGCTGGCACGGAGACTCAAACAATGCTTGATCTAGACAGCTCTGATGAAACTTTTGACTTAACTCTTCTTGGCACCCGCGGCACTGGAGAAAATAAACATGAAGGCCGTGGAGGTTGGACTGCATACAGTTATGTAAATTTGGCACAAGATTCGACCAGCACATATACAAATTCATTTTACAACCCAGAAAAAGAAAGCTTTGACTTTTCATATTATATGGCAACTCAAGATTATACAGATTTGGATGTTGTTTTTCTTCAACTAGGCATCAACGACATGTTCGCCTCGAAAACTGATGAACAAGTTGAATCTGCAATAAATAAATTTACGGAAAATCTTGAAATAATGATTTCAAGCATACATGAATATGACCCAGAAGTAAAAATAGTTATAAATTTAATCATTCCTTGCCAACTTGATCAAGACAAATTTACACAAGCATACGGCACTAGGCAAACCGTTTGGGCTTGCAAAAGAAACACTTACAAAGCAAATTTGAAACTTATTGAAAATTATGTTTCAAGAGAAAATGTTTATCTCTCATGGTTTAATGCAACAATTGATGCTTATGACGAAATCGGAAACGATGTTCATCCAAATGCAGAAGGCTATGCAGCACTTGGAAATCAGATGTATAATTTCTTCAAGTCTATCTTATAAAAATCAACAAAAAAAGAGCGATGGAGAAAATCCATCGCTCTTTCTTTATTTAATTAAA
>CAJLLK010000063.1 GCA_905207515.1 uncultured Christensenella sp.
ATTTAAGTGGAAATGAATAAAGGTTTTGGCCCGGTTTTTGACGAAAACTCAAAAGTTTTGATTTTGGGCAGCTTTCCAAGCGTAAAAAGCAGAGCTGTCGGGTTTTATTATGGCAACAAACAAAACCGCTTTTGGAAAACTCTTGAAAAGGTCTTTGATGAAAAAATTTCTGACAACATTCAAGAAAAAATCAGTTTTTTGAAAAAACACAACATTGCTTTGTGGGATGTTGTGCAAGAGAGTGACTTGAAAGGTTCGGCAGATGTAACGCTTGAAAAATCCAACAAAAAAACTGCAGACTTCAGCTTTCTTTTGCCACCAAACACAAAAATTGAAAAGATTTTGTGCAATGGAAAAACTGCTTACAATTTGTTTTTGTCGCTCTGCAAGACTGAAATTCCAACAATCTATCTTTCTTCAACAAGCCCGGCAAATCCAAGATATGATTTTGAAAAATGGAAAGCAGAACTCTTATTTCTGAATATCTTTGAATAAATGACATAATTAACTCCTTGCTGTCATAATTCGTTCTATTCAAAAAAAGAAATAATGTGCTTTAAGCTTGTTTAAATTGAGAAGATAACTTACAAAATTTTGATTTTTTTTATGTCGTCAAAACTGATTTTTCGCTTGTCAATTTCGACAAATTTTTCGTTGAAATCGACTTTGCAACTGCCTTTGATCACAAAATAATGCCCGTCTGCAAAAAATTTTATTTCCACCTGGTCTTGACCGGAAATTTTTAAAATCGTTTCTGTCAGTTCAGCCATTTCTTCTTCGCTGATGTCCGACTTTGCTCTTCTTTCGTGTTCATATTCTTTCATGCGCAACGCTTCATTCAATCCTTTGAGCGGATTGAAAGGGTTGAACTGTTTTGCTCGTTCTTCTCGCGGCATTTTAATCCTCTCCGCCATTGTGACCTCCCACCAACTTGTTTCGCGCGCGTTGTGTTGCCTTTTCTTCAAAATCATTTGCTTTTAAAACGGCATTTTTGCCATATTTATCTTGCAATGTCAAAATGGTTTGAACAAGTTTCTTTTCTTTTTCAATTTTTGAATTATCGGTAAAAAAATCATACATTTCATGCTCGCTGCTTGCCAGTTCGTCAAAATCATAACCCAAACGTCTTATTGGTCTTTTTTTGTCAACAATTTCATCAAACAAATTCTCAACATATTTTCCAATAATTGAAAAAAGATTGGTCGTTTCGTGCATTCGTTTGGTGGCTTTGGCAATTTCTTTGTTGTCGCCATAACCCACAAAAATGTGCAAGAGCTGCGTCACGCAGTTTTGTCTGGCAAGCTCATAACATCCACTTTGCACCATTTCTGACATGACAAGTTTTGCATCTTTAAAATCATAATTGCACGGCAAAATCTGCGACGCTCCAAGCGATTTGGACTTCGCTTTATAATTTTTTATGTCCGCAATTGTGCAAGTTTCTTTTCCGTTTGCGTGGTCAATCAAAAGTTCGGCATTGACGCCAAACTCTTTATATAAAACATCTTCGTTAAAATTCGCCACGCCCGCCAAATCAAAAATGCCATATTTTTCCAGCCGCGCGGCAGTGCCTTTTGAAATTTGCCAAAAATCAGTGATAGGTCTGTGATGCCAAAGCTCTTTTTTAAATTTCTCTTCCGTCAACCAACCAATTCTGTCAGGGCTGTGCTTTGCGGTTATGTCAAGCGCAATTTTTGCCAAAAACATGTTTGTGCCAATGCCCACCGTTGAAGGAATGTGCAGCTTTTCCGAAATCTCGTTCATCAATTTTTTGGCAAAATCTTTTGCTCGCAGCTTGTAAATCTTGAGATAGTCGGTCGCGTCAATAAAACACTCGTCAATCGAATAAACATGGATATCATTTTTGTCGATATATTTGAGATAAATTCCATAAATTTCTGCAGCATATTCGATATATTTTTTCATTCTAGGTTTTGCCACAACATAGTCAATGTCTTTCGGAATTTCAAAAAGCCGACATCTGTTTCTGACGCCCAACTTTTTCATCGCTGGCAAGACAGACAGTCTTTTCTGTTCTGTCAAGGTCAGCGACAACCAAATTTGTTTGAAACGGGTCCAGGCCCCTTTCAGCGCACTCCACGGAAGCAAAAAAAGATTTCATATCAACAACAAAATAAACCCTTTGTTTATCTTCCATTTTATTCTCCTAAATATATTTTAATAAAAAAATAAAAAAGTTTTGGTTAAGTACTTGTTTAGCTGAAAATGTAATGATTGCATATGAACCTAGATATGAGGTAATAAAACTTGCGGATTTTTATTCATATAA
>CAJLLK010000064.1 GCA_905207515.1 uncultured Christensenella sp.
TGTGTTCATTTTGTTAAAAAAATAACAAAAAATCAACTTTTTTGTCATTTTTTGTCATTTTTTTTGTTGTTTTTGTCATTTTCATTTTTTGTGACTGGCAAATTTTCTTTTGCTGCTTCCACAGTGACATGTTTTTTTGTCTTAAATTTTGACTGCAAAAAGTTTTCTATTTGCGCTCTATATTTGAAAGTCAAAAAGAGCAAAATTCCAATGAACACAATCAAAACTGCCCAAACAATAAGTCCCCAACCGTGATAAGGTATCAAATGCCCGCTTCCCAAATAACAAGTCATAAAAATCCCCGCTGGTCTTGCAATCAAATTTGTCACAACAAAAAATTTCCAAGTCATGTTTGTCAAACCTGCCACCAAGCACAAGACATCATCTGGGAAAATTGGAAGCACCATCATCACAAAAAACGAATATTTTGCGTTAGTCAAAAAGTTGCACCATTTTTCGCAAGTTTCTTTTCCAACCATAAACACAACAAGCTTGGTTCCAAACTTTCTGCCCAGCCAAAACGCCATGACGCTGCCAAGCATTATTCCAGCCAAGCTCAAAAGAGCAGTTTGAAGCGGACCATAAATCAAAACTCCAGCAAGTGTTGAAATTGTCGACGGAATAGGCAAAAAAGTCACTTGCAAAAACTGCAAAAAAACAAATGCCAGCCTTCCCCAAAAGCCAAGGGATAAAATCAGTTGTCTGATTTTGTCGACAGAGTTTATATATTCCCAAGCGCCAGTCCACACCAAAATGTAATAAGCCAAAACAACAATCGCGGCAACAACAGAAAGCACCAAGATGGTGCGGATTATTTTTTTCTTTTTGGTCATAGGTTTTGCACTGCTTTCTTCTGTCATATTTAATATTATATTCAAAAAGACAAACAAAAAACAAAGGAATTTAAAAAATTAAGGATTATATTCGCTTGGATTTGTCTTCTCAAGTTTATTTCTGATTGCTTCTTCAGTCGATTTTGTCACTTTTTGTGGCTTGATAATTTTCACATCGCTCGCCGGAATTGTCATGCCTTCCACAGGAGTTTCCACGCCTTCCATAACAATTCCATTTTGCGGCTGATAAAAATCATGTCTGATTTCTTTTTCTTCAATCAGCTCGCCGTCTTTGTAATATTGAAGATAGCCTTTGCTTTCATAACCTTCTCTTGGATATTTAACTCTGTAATATTCGCCTTTATATAAAATTCGATTTGCATATTCGCCTTTCACATCAGCCACAATCTTGTCTCCGTCGTGCGGCAAAACTTTCACAAGTTCCGTTCTTCGATTGATTGTGATGCCATCGTCGAACTTTTGTCCGTAAATCTCCACTTTAATCTCGCTGTCATCAGCAGAAGTTTTGATATAAATCGGGCTTTCTAGATTGTTTTTGAAAACAAGGTCAGAATAACTTCCCGAAACCATTGCATCAAACGAAAGCGGAACATAAGACGCCGGCAAAGAATGATGATTGACGCTCAAAACTTCAACATCTGCCAAAAGCAAAGCATTATAAAGCGTTGTGGAAGCCTGACAAACTCCGCCGCCCACACCGTTTACATAGACGCCGCCAACAATTATATGAGCGCTTTGATAGCCATTTTCTGTTGTTCTAGGTCCTGTGGTTTCGTTGAAAGAAATGGTTTGCCCTGGCTCAACAATCATGCCATTAAAACTTTCAATCGCTTTTTTGACGTTGTTTTTTCTGCTGGCAGAACTCGTCGCATAAGATGTGGAAAACTCACTTCTTTTAATCACGCTGTTTTTGAGCGCTTCAACATCAATTTGGTTTTCAATCTCAATGATAGGAATTTCAATTTTAGCTTTTTTGTTGTTTTTTAAACTGTTGTCAATTTCGCTGTAAAGCAAATCGCGGTTGACCAAAATGGCATTTTGACCATAGTCAATTTCAAACGCTTCTTCTTTATCTGGCATAAAAACAAGACTTGCTGGCTCAGCTTCTTGCTCCACCTGCGAGATGATTTCATCAATTTTTTCATCTATGTCTGCCAAAACGCTGGTGTAAGAAATTTCAAAATTTTTTCCTTCCGACTTTATCTTTTTTTCTTGAATTAAATTTTGAAAAAAATTGCCGTCTTTTCCAAACTTGGAAAGTTGAATAATTTGCGGCTCAAGCTTGTTTGAAACCTCAAAATCGTTTCCAGAAAGTGTCCAAGATTTGTCCTTTGAATAAAGCTCAATTTCGATGTCTTTTCTGCCATTAAGCATGTCGGTCAAAACGACATTTTCTGCTT
>CAJLLK010000065.1 GCA_905207515.1 uncultured Christensenella sp.
TGTTCCACGAGAATCATAATACACCATTGTAAATTTTTCTTCAAGTGGTTTTAAAGACATTTCGTAGCCAATTTTTCCCGAACTTGGGTGTCCGATTAGCATAATTGGTCCTTTTCCTCTTACAGTAAAATTGATATTTAAATTGTCAATTTTTTCGGTATAATTTCTATTCTCAATTTTAGAGTTTGAAGCGCAGGAAATTAGAAAAGTTAAGATTATAAATATTCTGAAAATTTCGTTCATACACGCGGTTTTAGTGAGATTGCAGGTAACGGTTTGGCGCTTGGCGCAGTGGCGGATTTCGGAGCACAAAACTGTCAATACACCACAAAAGTTGATGCGAGGTAGAATGTTCAATTAACCACGACACCCGCCATTGAGCCAAACGCCTGTTAGTGGCTGGGCTTCCTTTTCCGTCTATACTTATTATAGTTTCCATTGTCAGCTTATGGGCGAATTTACTTTGTTTAAAATTGGAAGTCGTCCGTGAATATTTGTAAACTGATTTAACCAAGTTCGTTCAAGTTTTGGTAAATTTTTAGGGTCGAAAGTTGTATAGTAAAACCAAATGGCTTTTCCTTCTGAAGTTGGATTTGTCTTTTCTGGATTTTCCAAATGTTGCTTAAATCTATTATTCAGATTTACAGCTAAACCAATATAGAGAATGTCATTTTCAAAGGTTGTCAGAATGTAACAGCCATTGTCGTGTGGCACTGATTTAAAAGATGCAAGTTTAAACTGCACTTTGTCTATCGGTTTTGGTGTCAACTCTTCAACTTTCATATTTCAATGTCTCTTTGAAAATTAGTTTTATGTAATGCTTTTACCATTTCAGCATTAATCACGTTTAAGGCACCTGAATTTAAAAAACTTGCTGTGCTACCTTTTGTCCAAAAGTCAGTATGTCCTACACCTGCATAGTCGCCTTCAACTTCTTCAAAAGCTTGCTCTAAAAGACTTTGCATTGTTGAAACCTTAAAGTCAGGCATATTTATCATCTTGTTGAAAAACGGAACGGAAAATTTGCAGAACAATTCAACACCATTATACTTGAACAATACAGTAGGTTCTTCAATTCCTAAAATATTTGTGATTGCTTTCCAATAGTTTAAAAATATCTTGTGTTGCTTGTCTGCCGTTTGAATTGTAATTGGGTTGTTTGCTACCAAAACATATTTTTTGATTGACTTTACAAAACTTTGTTGATTGATACTTCCGTCATTGCTTTCCTGATTAGCCATTTTGATTTTGTTGAGCCAAGGGCTGTCAGGGTCAGAATTTAAAAAGTCAACATACTTTAATGCTAAATCATCTTCTCCTTTTTCAATTGTCTTAGAAATCCATTTTGGCAAATTTGGAATGTCTTCTATTTCCAAGGCTTGAGTTAGTCTTTGGTAAATCCTTTGTTCAACTCCTTTCTCAACACTTTTTTGCGTAGTATTCACAATAAGAAAATGGCACATTTGAGCTATTTTAGGAAGATTGATAGCAATGTTAACTGGAACTTCAAAGTCTAAAACTCTTGTGTCTTTTTCAGCTGCCATTTTCAAGCCTTCAACTCTGTGTTGTCCGTCAACTACGCTGAAAGGTCCAATTGTATCAATGTTGATTTCAATAGTGTTGTTGGTTGGATTGAAGTCAATATTTTTGTTTAGCCATAAAGATACTTGTTGGTAAAAAAGCGTCTTTTGTTTCTTGACCGTCAATAATGTAGTCAGCAAGTCTTTTTGCTCTCGCTCGGTTCAAAAGTCTTTGATAACCTTTGTCATTGTCGTCATCAGGGTCTAAAGTCTCAACGCTGTAAAAGTTTGGAATTAACAAGTCCGAAACTTTCAATGAAGTTGAATAAAGTGTCAGTTGTCCTTGTTTAACTAAAGCTGCTGGTCTTACGATTATTTTTGTCATATTTTAATTTTTGTCTTACGGTTTTTGTTTTGTCCTACGGTCTGTTAGCCTTGCCACTAACGTTTCTCAGCTATACGCAGGCAGGGATTTTTACCACTGAACTTCCTACGAAGAACTGAACTTTAAATTTACCACTTAACTGTCCTACGAAGCACGAAACCCCTGCTTGCGTATAGGTGATGTTATGCGGTCGGTTTTCATTTTCTCTTCTTTCTCGTTAATTTGTCAAGCAAAGTTACTAAATTTGCAG
>CAJLLK010000066.1 GCA_905207515.1 uncultured Christensenella sp.
TTGTGCATTTTCCTGTGTTTTTTTGTTAATTTTCTTCCAAAAACGGCAAAAGTCTGTCGATGTTGTTTCTTTCAAATTGGTATAACTTATCCAAAATTTCGTCCAATTCTGGCGAAACATTTTTGTGGTCATCTTTATCTTTTATGCAAGTGATAATTCCCATAAAAGTTCCGATAAGCATAAGCTCTGCAATGTTTCTTGTGCTTTTGTCGGTCATGGTGCCCATGTTGACGCTTGTCCAAAGTTTGGCTTTTTCAATCCAATTGTTGTCTTTCAGCCCAACAATCTTTTCGCCTTTGGCAAAGTTTTCACATTCTTTTGCAAGACAACTATATTCGTCTTGTTCTTTTGAAAGCTCGTTGATAAGTGCTGTGTCAGTCGTCTTTTTGATGATGTCTTCAATCGATTGCATTGCCGTTTTTGTGTTTTGGTAAATCGCGTTGAGATATTTTGTTGTCGCTTCTTTTAATTCCATTTTAAACTCCTTTGTTTTAGTTTGGGCAGTTTTTTCAAAGATATTCTGTTTCAAAGCAGAGAAAATTGCATTTTTCGACATTTTTTTCAAGTTTAAATGTGCATACAAACAAAAATTTTTCTCAACATAATGGCATGAGAACTTCAACCAAAATTTTGATTATTGTGACAATTCTTTTGTTTATTCCAAATCTTTTTTTGACCAATTATCTTTTGGAAGCTATTGTGCCAACCGTCAATGGATTTGAATTTAACTTCACCGCGCTTTCGTGGGTGGCACTTGCCTTTCAGATTTTGTTCAATGTTTTTTTCACAATTTTGTTTATAAGATTTTTGAAAGCCCAAAGACTTTCAAATGCCATTTTCTTTTCTGTGTTTCCGTTGACGCTTGTGTATGGCGTTTTTATGGTCTACGTTTCTTCAGTGGTGAACATGAATGACCTAACGGCAGAGTCAGTCAAAGCGACGCTGAAAATTTCGGCAACAGAAAATCCTTACAATTCATATCTCTGGGCAGGGCTGGCGACGCTTGTCTATCTCGTTTTGGTGTTTTTGATTGTGCTGTTCACTTGCAGACCTCTCTCAAAGGTAGAAAAAGCGACTTCGAAGCTCGGCGACGGAAGAATGAAAGAAGATGTTATCAAGGTGGGCGGTGGCAAACAATTTAAAGAGATAGAAAACTCGCTCAACAAGATAAATTACAACATTAAAGAAAAAAACAACAAATTGAAAAAGACCAATCTTTCGGCGCAAAAGTCTGTTCCAAAACAGTTTTTCAAGTTTTTGGGCAAAAATAACGTGGCAGAGCTGGAACTTGGCAACAAAGTCAAGAAAAAAGCGACCGTTCTTTCTTGCGATTTGAAGTCTGCTACGACAATTTCTCGCACTTTGAGTCTAGAAGAAAATTTCAACTATATAAATTCTTATTTGAAAGTGGTTGTTCCACTCATCAAACGCTATAACGGTTTTGTTGACAAATTTCTCGGCGACGGAGTGATTGCAGTCTTCTCAACTTCTCAAGACGCTGTGGAATGTGCTCACACAATTTTGAAATCTATCGCTGTCAAAAACAAAAGCCAAAAAGAGTTGCCTTCCATTGACGCAAAAATCAGCATAAACACCGGCGATGTCATTTTTGGAATTGTTGGCGAAGATGAAAATAACTTGCCGAGCATAGTTTCAGATGTGGTCACGCTTTTGAGCAAAATGCAAGAGATAAATTCTTTTATTGGCACAAAAATTTTGATTTCAAAGCCGACTTTAAACGATTTGCCACAAAATTTTGAATTTGACTATCGTTACACAGGCGATTTGACGCTGGACGACAACTCTCAAATTTCGCTTTTTGAAAGTTTGAACTATTATTCAAAATCAAGGCGACAAAAATTGAAAAAATATAAAAACAAATTTGAAACAGGTGTCAGATTTTATAACGAAAAAGAATATCAAAAAGCCAAAGAAACCTTTGCTGACATTTTGCACGCTTTGCCTGAC
>CAJLLK010000067.1 GCA_905207515.1 uncultured Christensenella sp.
CTCTATCGCCGGATCCTGTGCGATTACTTTCGATTGCAGATCCAGATGACAAAATGTTCGGATATTAAAACAAATTTTACGGGTGTGGATTTTTCAAAATACTCATCAAAAGTTTCTGAATTTGTGAATGAATTTGCTAAAAGAGCAAATCAAAAAGGACAGTTTTTAAACTGGGTTAACCTTCCTCAAGAGCAATTAAAAAGAGTTGATGAAATCTACAACCTTGCTGATAAATTAAAAGCACAAACAGGTGCTCAAAAACTGAGCGTTATGGGTATCGGCGGTTCAAAACACACTGTTGAACATATGCTATCTATAAACGGCCTTAATGTAAAAGGCGACGCTGTTGAGTTTTATTCTGATGTTGACTCTGCAAGTCTTGAAAGATTCCTCTATAGACTTGGAAATGATGTTACAAAATCTAATTTTATGATTGCGTCAAAATCAGGCTCTACATTTGAAACAAAAGACGGCTTTTTAAGAGTACTTGCAATGCTCGAAGATGCATACAAAGCACAGGGCAAAACAGAAGAAGAAGCTAAAAAAGCAGCTAACAAACACTTTATTGCCGTAACTGATGCCAATGCTGAAAAAAGTGAATTAAGAAGAACTTCAAACGAAAACAACTGGCTCGGTGATTTGTTCATCCACGATGATGTTGGCGGAAGATTCTCTGCTTTTGATGACCACGCATTGTTCACACTTGCATTTGCAGGTATGAAAAAAGAAGATATGAAAGCAATGCTCGAAGCTGCTCAAAACATGTCAGAGCTTTCTTTAACTGCTGACTTGGACTCAAATGACGCTTTAAAAGAAGGTATCTTCTGGGCAGATGCAAAACTCAACGGTATCTGTGCTTCTGTTCACCAGTATATGGGTGCTATTTTTGAAAACACTGTTTACTGGCACGCTCAAATGCAAAATGAATCTGTTAAAGATACATTAAAACAGGTTGCAAAAGTGCCTGACGCTATGCACCACAGTGCAGAAGCTCACTTTAACCCTGCAAACAAACTTGTTTTTGCATTGACAGTTCCTGTTGACAACGGTGTTTGCAAGGAAAATGCCGAAGCTTATATCGGTGCATTGTCAAAATCTTACGAGGTGACAGGTGCTACATTTGTTGAAAATATTGAAACAAAAGGTATGGGCCTGACTCCGTGTGCAGCAGGTGCAATGACTCAATTGAGAGCATTTGCTACTGTGTATCAGGAAATTGTTGAAAAAGTTATGACAAATACAGCATTTCCCGAAGTTTTAGACAGTGTATTGCAGCCGCACGTTGAATTCTACAAAAAGAATTTAAAAGGCGGAGTAGTTGTTCCTGGTAGAATTTCAAAATAACTAATTAAATAATTTAAAGAGCCGTTTGGATAAACAAACGGCTCTTTTTTGTTATATTTTTACAACCAGCATTTTTGTGTCTTTTTTTGCAAGAACAGAGTGTTTTTCTTCTGCATAGAATTTAAACATTTCTCCTTTTTTTACAACATATGCTTCAACACTGTTGTCTTCAGGTGCGTGGAGTCCGCAGGTTCCTCCTGTACAGCCGCATTCTTCTTCCGGATAAAGTATAAAATCAATTTCTCCCTCAATTACGCAGATAAATGCATCTACAGGGGATGTATGCAAAGGAATTTCCTGTTCTTTTTTAAGAGCAAACAAAATAGCTTTTTGTTCTCCGTTTTCTGTGATGATTCTTTTGTTAACATGCTCATCATTAAAATCTATCATGTCTTCTATTTTTTTAGGTTCTTCGTGTTTCATTTTTTGTTTTCCTTATTTTGTTATCCGTTTTCAGTCTAAACTATTAAAAAATTTTTTTAATCCGACAAAATAACAACAAAAATTACACTTTCAGCCTAAAAAACTATAAGCTTTATATTCCTTTACAAAGTAGCAAAAAAATAATTTTTTAAGCGTTATATTCTTAACAAAATTTTGTGTACAGAGT
>CAJLLK010000068.1 GCA_905207515.1 uncultured Christensenella sp.
CTTGAGAGCTGGGGAAGCACCAAGAATTTTGACGGCACACGGAGAAAAGGTTCTCCTAATGCCTAAATTCTCGGTTCTTCGTCCCAATCTATCTCCACTTAAGGAACTCGCAAGGCGAGTTGATAGAAATGCATGGTTTTATTGCTAAGTGAAAGCTTCGAAGTTAAGTGAGAGATTTGAAAATTGGCGCTGCATGACTTTACTTTTCTTTTTTATTGTGTTATCATAAAATGTTTAAAGGAGATTTTTATGATTGTTGATATTCAAAAAGAAAAATTGTCGGCTTTGAAAGACGAATTTAAGTTTATCAAGGAGTGTCTTTGACCCGGACGGGCAAGAAAAAAAATTGGAAGCTCTCAAGCAAGAACAACTTTCTGACGGCTTTTTCGGGGACGCGAAAAGGGTTTCAAAAGTCGGAAGAGAAATCAAGTCTTGCGAATATAAAATCGACAAAGTGAAAAGTTTGCAGACAAAAATTGAAAACTGCGAAGTTTCCATCGAACTTTTGGAAGAAGTGGACGACCAAAGCATTTTTGACGAGTTGAATTCCACTTTGGAAGCTTTGGAAAAAGAAATTGAAAGTGCAAAGCTGGAAACGTTGCTTTCTGGCAAGTATGACGACTATAACGCCATCATGACTTTGCACGCGGGCGCTGGCGGAACTGAAGCTCAGGATTGGACTGACATGCTTTTTCGAATGTATAGCATGTATGCGGAAAAAAACGGCTTCAAAATCAAGATTTTGGATGTTTTGGACGGCGATGAAGCGGGAATTAAATCAATCACATTCACTGTTTCGGGCGAATATGCTTATGGCTATTTGAAAGCCGAAAAAGGCGTGCACAGATTGGTCAGAATTTCGCCTTTTGACGCAAATGCAAGACGTCACACAAGTTTTGCGAGCGTGGAAGTTATGCCTGAAATTGAAGACGCACCAGACATTGTTATCAGGCCTGAAGATTTGAAAATTGACACTTATCGAAGTTCGGGCGCAGGCGGTCAGCACGTCAACAAAACTGAATCTGCAATCAGAATTACGCACATTCCGACTGGCATTATCGTTTCTTGTCAGACAGAACGTTCACAAGTGCAAAACCGTGAAACTTGCATGAAAATGCTTTATTCCAAATTGGTGGAAAAACAAGAACTTGAAGAAATGGAAAAACTGGCTTCCATTCGCGGCGACATCAAAAAAATTGAATGGGGCAGTCAAATTCGCTCTTATGTTTTTTGCCCTTACACAATGGTCAAAGACCACCGCACAAATTTTGAAACAAGTGACGTTCAGGCTGTTATGAACGGCGACATTAAAGATTTTATCAATGAATATTTGAAAAGGACGAGTGTGAAAAATTGAAAGATTATGAAAGTGAAGCAAAACTTAAATTTGAAAGTTTAAAGCACAAAAAAGATGTGCTTATTCTTTCTGTCGAGTCTTCTTGCGACGAAACTTCAATCGCTCTTGTGAAAAATGGCAGAGAAGTTTTGTCCAACATCATTTCCACTCAAATTGAAATTCACAAAAAATTTGGCGGCGTTGTGCCTGAAGTCGCTTCTCGAAATCACATTTTGAACATTTCAACTGTTTTTGACGAAGCGTTGAAAGTGGCAAATGTCTCTCTCGACCAAATCGACGCTGTGGCTGTGACTTACGGCGCGGGGCTTGTTGGCGCACTTCTCGTCGGTGTCAATATTGCCAAAACATTGGCTTATGCGCTTAAGGTCCCGCTGATTGCTGTCAGCCATGTGCATGGTCACATCGGCGCGAATTATCTCTCTCACAAAAGCTTGCAGCCGCCGTTTCTTTGTTTGATGGTCAGCGGCGGTCACACGGCTCTTGTCAATGTCAAAGATTATTGCAAATTTGAAATTGTTGGTTCATCGGTCGATGACTCGGCTGGAGA
>CAJLLK010000069.1 GCA_905207515.1 uncultured Christensenella sp.
CGGCATACGCAACAATCGTAAAATAATAGTCCTTTCCGGCGGAAAGTCCTGTCACATCAAATGTCGTCTCTATCGTATTACCTGCCAAAATACTTTCTTTTGAAGTCGATTTACGATAATAAATCTGATAACCGGTGGCTCCACTGACTGGCTCCCACGCAAGCGTTATCTTTGTCTTTACATTTTTTGTTGCAGTAATTTTTGTCACTTCACCAGGCTGCAGAGCTACAAGCAGGACTTCGGATTCTTTTCCATAATACCCACTCACACCGGCACGAATTTTTACATATAAAATCTGTCCTTCTTTCAAATTTGTAAATTCATAACTGGTTTTTGTCGTGCTTTTCAAGAGTGAAAAACCACTCGTCTCTTTAGATGAGGTAAAAATTTCGTATTCCTTGCTTTCTGCCAGTGCATTCCACTCAATCACTGCTTTTTTCTTGGTTGTCTCTTTCCTCCTCAACCCGGTCACCTGTCTCGGAACAATACGAACCGTATAGTTTATCGTCTTGTCCTGATAGGACAATTCTAATTGCTGCTCACCAATCTTCGTCGTATCGACAGCCGTCATCTTCTCCGGATGCACAAGCTGCTCTGTTGCGTCCTCATAAGTCACTTTGATAACAACATTTTCCTTAGTAAATGTACTTTTATAAGGGAGTTCAATTTCCGTATCGACAACTTCTATCTTTGCAATTTCTTTCGTTTGTCCGGCCGGTGTACTCTCCGCCGCCAAAGTCATTTTTCCATCCATTCCCGCAAGCAATCCCATAACAAGAATGAGCGCTATTATCCTACGTTTCATTTTGTACTGCCTCCTATTCTGCCAGTCTCATACTTTTTGTATGTCGTCTTTTCGTCTGACACTCACTATAGCCGACAGGTTTGTCACAAAAAAGGCCACGCATCTCTGCGCAGCCTTCTCTATAAATAACAGGGGCACTAGGAATCGAACCCAGCTCTGGAGTTTTGGAGACTCTCATTCTACCGATGAACTACACCCCTAAACGTCCTCTATTTTACTATAAAACCAAAAATAAGTCAATAAAAAATCAAAATATTTGCAATTTTATTGTTTGGTTTTATTCTTTGATTGTGCTATAATCTAAAAAGTTATGGAGAATTTTATGGTTACACAAATTGTCAGCAAACTGATCGAAAGCAACGTTTTTGTTGTGGAACATAACAACACCTGCATCATCATCGACGCCGGAGCTGAACTGGAATTTGTTAAAAAGGCAGTCGAAGGCAAAAAGGTGGTCGGAATTTTTTTGACGCACGGTCACTATGACCATTGTTTTTATGCAACAACTTATCAAAAAGAATTTGGTTGCCCGATCTTTTGCAGCGAAAAAGCAAAAGAATATCTTGAAAATCCTAATTTCAACTATAGCGAAGGCAAGCTGAAAATCACAGATTTTTCAAACTTCAAATTTTTGCAAAATGAAGGAACGTTGCATCTACAAAATTTTGATGTAAGCTACAAACAACTCGGCGGACACAGTTTGAGCGACATGTGTTATTTCGTCGATGAAGACGTTTTTGTTGGAGACATTTTGATTGGCAGAGACATGGGCAGAATTGACCTTTATGGTGGCAGCAAAATTGAAATGAAAAAAAGTTTGCAGTTTTTAAAAGAACAAACTTATCAAAAAATGCATGCTGGTCACGGCGCCGATTTTGACAAAACCACGCAAGACAAAGTTATTTCTCTTTGGCTTAAGTTTTTAAGCAGATAAATTCTTAAAAAATTAAATTAAATGAAAAATATATTA
>CAJLLK010000070.1 GCA_905207515.1 uncultured Christensenella sp.
TAAATAATTTTCTTTGTCAATTTTTAATGAATTTTTTTTATTTTCTAGAACCTTCTTCAACATCTTTTTAATTTCTAAATCATCGATTTTGCAAATCAAATTTTTTATTTCAATCACATTCAATTCCAAAAATTCTATGTCAAGCAAAAATATTTTGTCCAAATTTTTGACATAATCAATGTTATAACCTGACAAGAATTTTTTTGAACTTGAATAATATTTGTTGTCTCCAGCCATTCTTAAAAGAACTTTGCTTAAAAGTTCACAATTTTCAAGCTCAAGTTGATAAATCTTCTCAAAACAGCAAGAATATTCTGGATAAAAAACTTCGCATTGATTGTGTTGATAAAAAAAGTGCATGAAAGCGGAGAAACAACCTTCAGCACCACCATACAAATTTTGAATTAACCCCTCATAATAAGAATTGGACTTTATAGGTTTTTCTTTCATATCCAATATTTATGCTCAAAAACTTTTCTTTGTTACACCTTCAAAAAGTTCCGAAGCCCAATCTGGAAATTTTCTAAATTCTTTAAAATTTAAACTTTCAACGCCTAAAAAGTCAAATTTTAAGCAAAAACAAGCCAATTTTTGCCTTTTTTGTTTAAATTTTTTGTTAATTTCGTTTCTCCCATATTTCCCATCGCCAATTATTGGATGCCCTAAGAACGCCAAATGTGCTCTGATTTGGTGAGTTTTTCCAGTGATAAGCTCAACTTTGACAACGCTGCTTTCTTTGCCACATTTAATTGTGTCGACCAAGGTTTTTATCTCCACAGCACCCTTAACCTTGTTTTGAAAAATTTTCACAGTCGAATTTTCGCTATCTTTCAATAAATACGCCACATACGTCTGCGATTTTACATCAAAATTTCCAACCACTTCGGCAAGATAAAATTTGTGAACAAAATGATTTTTAAAGGCATTTATCAGCAGCTTTTCTGTCGGTTTGTTTTTTGCAAAAACCATCAAGCCTTCTGTGTTTCTGTCAAGTCTGTGCACTGCAATGGCATTCTTCAGAAGTTTTTCAAGCCCTTTTTCACCTTCCACTTCAATGCCAGCATATTTATAAACCACATAAACATCTTCATCTTCAAACAAAATCTCATAACGCTTTGAAAGCATATCTTCCAAGTAATAAACCGTCACAACATCATCTTGAAAAAGTTGAATGTTTTCTTTTTGCGCCTTGCCATTGACCTTAACATCTTTGTTTCTCAAAATTTTGTTGACGTCAGCATAAGAAAAACCATAATCTTGCAAAAGATTGACCAATTTTCTGTTTTTATCGACTATTATCTCTTTTTTAAGCATATCTTATTATACAAAATAAAGCAAAATCAATCAAACAAAAAGGGGATTTTATGGAAAATATTGTTATTGAAGACAGAAAAAAAATTGCGGTGTCTGGCGCAACCAAAGTCATCTCGTCGACAAGCACACAAGCAGTTGTGGAAATAGGTGATTGCAACATTGTTTTCACGGGAACAAATCTTGAAGTAACAAAACTTGACTTAGAAAACAAATTTGTAAGTTTTTCTGGAGATGTAAATTCTTTTAAATACATCCATAAAGCTGAAAAAACGGGTTTGCTTAAAAGGTTGTTTAAATAATGTTGTTTGAAGCACTTTCTCAACCTACAATTTTTCTTGCGTTGTCTTTGGGCGGATTTTTGACGGGATTTATTTTTGATTTAAAAAATTTAATTTTATTTAAAATTAAG
>CAJLLK010000071.1 GCA_905207515.1 uncultured Christensenella sp.
TATTTTAAAGGCAAATAATTATTTTTTATTTTAATTAATTTTAATTTATAGCTTTATTTTCTGAGTTGTTTTCTTGCAACTGTTTAGCAGAATTTTCCAAGATTTCAATGCGTGAAACAGAAACTTCATACGCCGTTTTGATATCGTCTTCACCCTCTTTTTTATATTCTCTCGACTGAATTCTGCCGAGAACCGCAACCTTGCAGCTTATGCCCTGTTTTGCAATAAAGTTTGCGTTTCTGCTCCAAAAAATGCAAGGAATATAGTCGCTTTTGTGGTAATTCGGGCGATTTACAGCAATCAAAACATCACAAATTTCTCTTGAAAACGGCGTTGTTCTCAAAATTGGAGTTCGACAGATAAACCCAGTGAGCCTAACTTCATTGAAATATTTTTTCTCTTCTTCGCTTTCGCAAAGCTTGATTTCCTTTGCAAAAAAGTGCAACACAAGCTTGCTCTTTTCATTCAACAATTTGTTGTAACTTCTATACTCGCCAGTAAGTGACACAAAATCGCCCTCTTTCAGTGTCAATCCAAGCATTGTTCGCTCAGAAATTGTGACTGGAAGAATATCGCTTTTGCCAGACAACCTTTTGACATCAACTTTAAATTCATAAAAACTTTCGCCTTCAACTTGATGAGATTTTTCTGGTGTGCTACAAACAACCCCTGATATCTGTGCGTGATTTGTAGGTTCCTCTTTTAAATATGTGTAATACATTTTCCCTCCTTAATTTTTGTGTTGAACGCCATTTCTGTCTATCGTGTAATTGTCTGCATAAACAAGCTCCGAAATTCCTGTCACCTTATAGCCCTGAACTTTCAATTTGTTCAGCGTCAGCCTAAGTCCGTCGAGAATGTTGTCAGAATTGTTGTGCATCAAAATTATCGAGCCATTTTTCACCCTTGAAGTAATTCGATTGGCAATTTCCGAAGCCGACAAACCTTTCCAATCCAGACTGTCCACATCCCACTGAATTGTTTTCAAGCCCAAATTTTCAGCGGTGTCGAGAAGGTCGTTGTTGTAAGACCCATAAGGTGCTCTGAAAAGGCTGACATCCTTGCCGGTCACTTCTTTGATTTTGGAAATTGAAGTTTCAAGTTCGCTTTTCATTGTGCTTTTGTCAAGTTTGACCATGTCGGGATGTGTGTTGGAGTGAGTTCCGATTTCAAAGCCCGCCTCGTCGATTGCTTTAACCATTTCAGGATAGTCATCCACCCAAAAACCAACCAAAAAGAAAGTTGCCGACACATCAAATTCCTTCAAGATGTCAATAATCCCCTGAGTTTTGTCAGCTCCCCAAGCCGCGTCAAAAGAAATGGCAACCTGCTTTTCTTCAGTCTCGACATTGTAAATTGGCACTTTTCTTGTGGAATAGCCAAAATAAACCTGAGCAGATGTTGTCCCATTTATTGAAATGGACAAGAGCACCACAACCAGAAGCATGGCAAGACAAATTTTGATTGTTCTTGATTTGATAACGCAGAAATGCATACAAACCTCACTTTTATTTTAAATTTTTTCTATTCAAATCGACAAAGACATTTGCGTTAAAAACAAACTTTTCTTGTCTTTAAATGTCGAATTCTATAATCAAATATATTCTGCAAAATTTGAATATAGAACAAGCTAAAAAACGAAAAAATTAATTTAATCGATACTCCAG
>CAJLLK010000072.1 GCA_905207515.1 uncultured Christensenella sp.
TTTCTGCTTCAGCCACACTCATCCCGCTGACATCCAACCCGTTGATTGAAGTGTTTTCATAAAAGCGTTCTTTGCCAGTGATTGTGTTTTCAAAAAAGAATTGACACCCAAGCAAAAGTGCCACTGACATTGCCGAAACACCCAAAAACCACAAAAAACCACTCTTTTTTTTGGTTTTTTCTGCTTTTTTTGCATTTTTTTCAACTTTTTTTGTTTTTTCGTCTGATTTTTTCATATTGATATTATGCGACTAAATATCAAAATTATTAAATCAAAACAAATTAGAAATTTTGCAATTTTCTTTCAATCTCTTTCAACAAATCTTCTTTTTGATTTTTTATTTTTCCGTCAAAAACCTTGGACAAAAGATTGAACAAAATTTTGGTGTAGTTTCTTCTGTCAATATTTTTAAAATTGTTTTTTATGTCGTTTTCATTTATCGCCAAATCAGAAATTTCAATCACCAAACCATGTTCAATGATATATTGATAAAAGAAATTATATTTGCTTTGCACGCGCTTCGATTTTGCGCCCAAAAGTGGATAAATAAACGCCCAGTTTTGATAATTTCTGAAAAAATATTCTTTGTTTTTCATGCCAGAAAGTGCGTAATAATATCCTGATAAATATTCAAAAATCTTCTTGCAAATGGCGGAGTTTAAACCCAAATCGGTTTTTAAAAATTTTTCCAGAAAGGTTTCCAAGCATTCTGGTTTTTCGGTGTCAACAATGTCAATCAAAAGCCCAAGCAAGCGGTCTTCTGTTTTGTAGACCATTTTAAACTTGATTTTAGCACTTTTCAAACCAAAACTTTGCCAAACAGAGAGAACGTTCATAAGGTTGAGCGCATTTTTCAAATTCTTTTTGCTTTTTGAATAGCGTTTGTCGCAATATAAAATCTTCTCGAGCTCGTTAAAGCGTCGAGTGCCCGAAATGTCTTTGATGTTTCCAACAAATTTTTTGGCAGAAAGAAGCGTCTTTTTGTCAATTTTGAAGTCAAGCTCTCCTGCAAATCTTATCATTCTCAAAATTCTTTCGCCGTCGTTTTTCAAGATTTCGTCAGGATTTATGTTGCAACGAATAATTTTTTCTTTTAGGTCAACAATTCCATGAAACAAATCGACAATTTCGTCTTTGTTTATGTTGTAATATATCGAATTTACGGTGAAATCTCTTCTTATGGCATCTTCTTCCAGCTTATCTGTTTTTTCAACGCTGACAGGACAATGCGCACCAGTTTCGTCATAAACTTCTTTTCTGAAAGCGGTATATTCAAAAGTTTGGTCGCCTTTTGTGATGTCGCAAGCTCCAAACTTCAGGTTTTTGATTTTCACAACAAAGTCAGTGTTTTTCAATCTTTCAGCAACTTCCTCAACCTCAACCGAACTTGCAAGGTCGACATCCCCACTGTCAAGATTTAAGACTTTGTTTCTGACATAACCGCCGACAATGTAAAGATTTTCAGGGAAATATCTTGCCAATTTTTTCAAGTCTTGCGAAATTTCTATAAACATTGTCGCCTCCAATAAA
>CAJLLK010000073.1 GCA_905207515.1 uncultured Christensenella sp.
AAAAATCATAGAAGCTGCAAAGAGTACAGGAGCGGTTGTGGTTGGTCCGATTCCTTTACCAACAGAAAAACAAGTTTATACGGTTTTACGTGCGGTTCATAAATACAAAGACTCACGTGAACAATTTGAAATTAGAACACACAAAAGATTACTTGATATCGTTAATCCAACCCCAAAAACAATGGACACCCTAACGAACTTAGTTTTACCAAGTGGTGTAGATATCGAAATCAAATTATAAGTTGTGAGGAGGAGAAAAAATGAAGGCTATTTTAGGTAGAAAAGTTGGCATGACTCAAGTCTTTGCAACGGATGGTACTTTGATTCCTGTAACTGTAGTTGAAGTCTTACCTAATGTTGTTTTACAAAAAAGAACATTAGAAAAAGATGGATATGAAGCCGTACAACTTGGTTATGAAGATAAAAAAGAAAAAAATGCAACAAAAGCTGAATTAGGTCATGTTAAAAAAGCAAATACCACTCCTAAAAGATTCATTAAAGAAGTGCAAGGCGATGAAATGAATGCTTATGAAGTGGGAAGTCAAGTGACTGTTGACTTATTCAAAGTTGG
This sequence comes from uncultured Christensenella sp., assembly GCA_905207515.1. Lineage (GTDB taxonomy): Bacteria > Bacillota > Clostridia > Christensenellales > UBA1242 > Caccovivens. Next base: position 572 of record CAJLLK010000073.1, read on the forward strand.
AGAATTAGTTGATGTCATTGGCGTGAACAAAGGAAAAGGTTTCCAAGGTTCAATTAAACGTCATGGATATAGTAAAGGACCGATGGGACATGGTTCTGGATATCATCGTGGAATTGGTTCTATTGCTACTAGTGGTCGTACGAATAACCGCGTTCACCCAGGAACAAAAATGCCTGGGCATATGGGAAATGCTCAAACTACGATTTTAAATTTACAAGTTGTTGCTGTAGATGCACAAAAGAATGCAATGTTAATTAAAGGAGCAATTCCAGGACCTAATCGTGGATTAGTTACAATTCGTTCGGCTGTAAAATATACAAAACATGTTCCTGCAGCAAAAACACTTTTTGTAAGAAGTGCTCAAGCTGAATAAGGAGGTCGAGTGAAATGGAAATGAAATATGATGTTTTAAATAAAAATGGTGAAAAAGTAAAAGACTATACACTTTCAGAAAACATTTTTGGTGTTGAATATCATCAACAAGTTGTTTTTGATGCCATTATGGTTGCAAGAGCAAACGAACGTCAAGCAACAGCTAAAACCAAAAAGAGAAGTGAAGTTCGTGGTGGTGGCAAAAAACCTTTCCGTCAAAAAGGAACTGGCCGTGCTCGTCAAGGGTCTTCTAGAGCTCCTCAAATGGTCGGTGGGGGAAATGTTTTTGGTCCTACAGGAAACCAAAACTTCAAAATCAAACAAAATCGTAAAGAAGCTCGTTTAGCTTTAAAATCTGTTTTAAGTGAAAAAGTTTCAGAAAAAGATTTAATTATTGTTGATTCTTTTGATTTAGAAACACCAAAAACCAAAGAATTCGCAAGCATTTTAAAAAATGTTCATGCAAAAGATAAAGTTTTACTTGTTGTCGATGATGAAGATCGCGCAACGATTTTATCTGCAAGAAATATTGAAAATTTAAAAGTAGTTGGTCCTAGAGGAAT
>CAJLLK010000074.1 GCA_905207515.1 uncultured Christensenella sp.
GAGCCAACAGCGCCGGTTTTTTAAATCTAACACTAAACTTCGAAGCTTTCACTTAGCAATAGAGTCGCGCAAAATCGCCAACGTAGTGCGATTTTCGTTTGGCGCGAAAGGGCGAAACCAAGCGTCAAAGCGATGCTTTTTGCCACTTTGTGGCAAAAACGAGCCCACAGCGCCGGTTTCGCCCTAGTCTTCGTTTTTCTCAATATTCTCCGCGACATGCACTTTTTTAAATTCTTCGTCTTGCTTGATAAGCGAATTTTCCAGCCAAATCAAACTCAGACCATAGAAAATGTAGAAAACGCAAACAATTCCAAGTGCAACCTTCAAAAAGATTGTGCTGTTGCCACCAAGCAAACTGTCAAAAACACCCGAAAGCAAAATAATCAAAGAAGATATAATTCTTCCAAAGCCCAGCGTAAATTCTGAGAAAGCGTTGCTTTCCAAGATGTGCGAGTGAAGAGACAACACTCTGACAACTCCTGACCTGCGCGAATCCGAGATTGCCATAAGAATGACATTTAGCACTGAATAAACGGCATAAAAGATTATGATTGTTGTTTTGTTTGTGACCGAGAAAATGGCGATAATTGTGCAAGCGACAAGCACAACTGTCGGAATGATAAACGCTTTTGCTCTTTTTTTGCGATAAAATCTCAGATAGAAACACATTGTGATCAAAGACACAGCCGTAAAAATTGATTGAAACATTCCAAGCGACGTGTTGGAACCGAAACTTCTCATGACCAAAATGGTTATCAGTGTCGTAAAACAATCATAAGACGCGCCACGGAAGAAATTGCTCAAATAAACCAATCTCAAAGGTTTTGTCTGCTCTTTGTTCTCCACCAAAATTTTGTTGAGCTGTCTTAAATTGAAAGAAAGTTGATATTTTTGTTTTGGTTTGATTAAAAACGAAAAAACAATCAAAAGCGCGCAGATAACAAGCATTATCAGTGCCATAAACGAAAAATTTATTTTGTCAATAATAAGTCCGAGCGAAATCGGAAAAACTATGTAAGTCACTTGAAACAAAATTCTTTTCACGGCGAAAAATTTGACTTGATGTTTGCTGCTGATTGTTTCCGCGGTCAGTCCATAATAGCCTGAAGAATAAAAGCCAAACGCCACCCCATAAATAAACCCAAGCAGCGGCACAAAAGTGACAACTTGGTCGCCAAGCATATAGACAACAAAAACCAAAACAGTCAAAAGCACCGCACCGATTGACACAAAAATGCTTTTGTTGATTTTTTTAAGAGCGCGACCTGTGAGAGAATATGCAATTGTCAAAACAATATAAAAAATAAGATAAAAAAGCCCAATGCTGACAATATTTTGAGTTGTGCTAGCATTTGGATTATTCAAAATTTGAGAAGTTAAAAACAAATCAACAAAAATGCAAATAACCGCTTGCAAACAATCACAAGCGATGATAGAGATAGCGCTTAAATCAA
>CAJLLK010000075.1 GCA_905207515.1 uncultured Christensenella sp.
TTCCCTGCCACATTGAGTGAAGATTTATGGACACATCAATATGACCAAATGGTCAATCAAATTCAATGCACACCTTTTCAAAATCGTTCCATTTTTAAAACCAATGGGAATGAAGCCCACTTATTTGGTTTAGAGCCTAATTATGGTTGTTGTACAGCCAATTTCAACCAAGGATGGCCAAAATATGCCTTATCTTGCTTTAAACGATGTGATGAAGGAATCATTCAAGCAAGTCTTGCTCCCTGTGATTTAAAAACAAATGTTCAAGGCGTTGGTGTTCACATTCAAGTAGAAACACAATATCCTTTTTCTTCTGAAATTCGTTATCAAATTACAACTGACAAGGATGTTTCTTTTTCTTTCTTTATCTATCTTCCATCTTGGTGTAAAACCATTTTATACAATGATAAACCTATTCCAAATCAATCTTTTTTAGAAATATCTCAAACTTGGAAAAAGACAACAAAGTTTACTTTAAAACTGATGGATACGCCTCATTTAAAATCATATGATGATTGTTTGTATACTTTAGAGTATGGTCCTCTTGTCTTTGCTTTGCCTCTTCAAACCCGTTTTGAAAAAATAGAATATATCAAAGATGGCGTGACACGAAAGTTTCCCTATTGTGATTATTATTTTTATCGTGAAAGTGATTATAATTATGCTTTTGCCTCTCAGCAATTTCAAGTTTTAATAGATTCACAAACAGATAATCCTTTTTCTTTTCATCATCCAGGCTTAAGGATTCAAACGCAAATGCAAAAAATTGATTGGCCATATGAAAAAGGTTTTGATTCCGTTTGTGCAAAACATCCACTTTCATTGACTCCCATTGATAAGGTAGAAATAAAACAACTTTTCCCTTATGGCTGTTGTAAATTAAGAATGACAGCCATGCCTCTTCTTCAAAAAACAAAAAAAGAATTGCAGTAGACCTACAATTCTTTTTATTTTCCTTATTCAATAGGAATGAATTTGTTTTCTTTCTTTTCTTTTTCTTCTCTTTTTTCAATGTTTAAGGTCAAAACCCCATTTTCAAGTTTAGCATGGATATCCTTTTCATTGACATTTTCTCCTAAATAAAAGCTACGAGAGTAAGAACCATAATGTCTTTCTTTATGAATGTATTTTCCATGTTGTTCATTCTTTTCATTTTCATCATGGAAAGTGGCACTAATCTTTAAGTAGCCTTCATTTAAAGAAATTTTAATATCTTCTTTTACCATGGCTGTTATTGAGTTAGTGGTTTTCATCTATTTGATTCAA
>CAJLLK010000076.1 GCA_905207515.1 uncultured Christensenella sp.
TATAGAGTTGGCAAAAGAGTCATTGAGAGTTTTGAAGCCTGACGGCAATATGTTTTTTATAAATTATCCTAAACAAAACGCATATTTAAGGGTAAAATTTTTAGACGAACATTGTTATAATGTTTTTGATTACGTTTGGGTTTACAATACCAATGTGGGGCACTCGCCGAAGAAATTCACCACCGCCCACAGAAGCATATTACACTGCACAAAATCAAAAGAAAACAAATGGTACAAAGCACAAGTGGCGGAGCCCTATAAAAACCCTACGGATAAGCGTATAAAACAAAATATAGCCAACGGAAGTTGCGGCAGAATGCCTTACTCGTGGCTATATTACGATTTGGTCAAAAACGTTTCAAAAGATAAAACAATGCATTCTTGTCAAATTCCCAAAAAGCTAGTCGAAAAACTGATCTTGGCGAGCACACAACCGAATGACACAATTTTAATTCATTTTGGCGGTTCCGGCGGTGAAATTATTCAGGCAAAAGAATTGGGCAGAAATTTCATTAGCGCGGAACTTGACTCAAAATACGTTGATTTAATCAATGACAGATTAAACAATAACGGTCAAATCGGCGAACAATTTAAATTGAAATTCAACAAGCAATCAGAGCTGTAAAAAAGGATTTAACAGCTCTGCCAATTTCTTATTCGACAACGGGTGAACGCCTTTTGTTCTTGAAAAGGTTTGAGCAACATTTATGACGATAGAGAAATCGATGTTTGCTTTATCATCTTTATGCAACAAAACCTCGTCTACAAATTCTTGAAAAAGAATCGGGATGGAAATGCAACTCAAAATAGTGTTTATCCTGCCCATTTTCGGTTTTTTGACGACAAAATTCAAGCCGTCGTTATTGGCGTGGGTTTTCATTTCGTCGTTCCAACCCAAAATATCCATAAAATGAATAAACGCCAAGATATTCACATTTAAGTTGTTATGAATTGCGTCTGTTTGAATTTCCTGTATTTCGTTTAGCAGCTCAGTTGACGGCGAAAATCTTACTTTGCCTTGATTGTCGGTAAAATCGATTAAATATGCAACCCTGTACAAAATTGCGGAAAGTTTTTTATAATTGTCAAAACTTATTGTATTTCTCAATTTGCAAAGCAATTGCCAAATATCGGCAAATGAAAATTTAGTAAATAAATCTCCTACATTAGGGGACATATCGTTTAAATTCGGTTCTTTTCTGAAATATTCCTTGCCGGGCTTAAGAAAATAAACTTCATTTCCGTCC
>CAJLLK010000077.1 GCA_905207515.1 uncultured Christensenella sp.
CGTGCGGACTTCATCCTTATCGAAAAAACAAGGTCACAGAAGGTTGGGTTGTCAGCCTTTCAAGGCAAGTTCAACGAGATGTCGCTCAACGCAAAATTTTGGAATATCTGCCAGCGTCTTACATTGAAAAAATCGTCATGGTCAGTGGCGGTCAAGATAGCGCCGAAAACGGCATAATTGATTTTATTCTTGTTCGTTCTGAAGTGGGCGGTTTGAGCAGAATTGGCTTCAAAAGTTGCGACCAAGGAAGAGAAAAATTTCAAGGGACGTCGCTCGATTATGTTTGGTTTGATGAAGAACCACCTTTTGATATTTATCTGGAATGCAAAATGCGTGTTTTGGACAAGTGTGGAGACATTTTTGGCACGATGACTCCGCTGAAAGGTTTGACTTGGGTCTATAACACCATTTATTTAAACGAAAACGCCGACAAAGAGGTTTGGTGCGAAACTATGGAATGGGCAGACAACCCCTTTTTGTCGAAAAAAGAAATTGTCAACATGACAAAAACCTTGCCGGCGGATGAAATTGAAAGCCGAAGATATGGCAAATTTATGCAGAACGGTGGCATGGTTTACAGCGAATTTGATGAAAACGTGCATGTGATTGAACCTTTTGCTGTTCCGAAAGATTGGCAAGACAACATTTCCATTGACCCGGGGCTTCACAATCCGCTTTCGGCTCATTTTTATGCAGTTGATTTTGACGGCAACGTCTATGTTGTGGCGGAACATTTTCAGGCGCAGCAGACGGTGGAGTTTCATGCGCAAAAAATCAAAGAAATTGCTCAAAAATTGAATTGGAAAACAGACAGCCGTGGTTTTTTGCATGCACTCATTGACTCGGCGGCAAATCAACGAACGCTTGCAAGCGAGAAAAATGTGGTCGAGCTTTTTTATGAAAATGGAATAATTGCCAACGCAAAGGTCAACAAAGATTTGTTTTCGGGGATTTCGGTTGTCAAATCTTATTTGAAAACAGCCGACGGAAAATCAAGACTTTTTATTTTCAAAAATTGCGTCAATTTGATAAGAGAGCTCAAAAATTATTGGTGGGGAGACGATGATGTTCCAATCAAAAAAGACGACCACGCACTTGACGAACTTAGATATTATTTGATGACAAAACCTTTAAAGAAAATTTCCGAACAAAAAACAATAATTCAAAAAGATAAAGAAAAAATGGTAAGAAATTTGAAAAGATTTAACCGTTTTTTGCCATAATT
>CAJLLK010000078.1 GCA_905207515.1 uncultured Christensenella sp.
CAAGATATTCTTCTAAGGAGTGGAGAAAATTCCGTGGCAAAGAATGTTCTATGATTTTTCAGGATGCACTTGTTTCTTTAAATCCAACCATGAAAATCGGAAAGCAGATCATGGAAAGTCTTGACAATCATGCCGTAACGACTTCTAAAGAAGAAAAAAAGAAAAAAGACGAAGCCAATAAGGATCGTTGAAGCCAATTTGACCGGGAGATAAAATGAAACAAAAACATAAAGTTATTTTTGACACTGACCCTGGAGTTGACGACACAACCGCTCTGGTTTTTGCGTTGAACGACCCACAATTTGACATCAAGCTCATCTCAATCGCAAAAGGAAACATCAGCCTTGACAATGCCACACGAAACATGTGTCACTTGCTCGATATTTTTGAAAAAGATATACCTGTTGTGAAAGGTTATGAAGACCGCTACGGCACAAACACCGAAGATGCTGTTTTTTTGCATGGCGAACAAGGCATGGGCAGTTATCTTCCACCAAAAACAACCAAACACAAACCTATCAAAAAAGATTGTGCTGACGCGATGTATGAAGTTTTGAAACAATATCCAAACGAAATCACCGTGATAATTTTGGGACCGCACACAAATTTTGCACATCTTCTCAAAAAACATCCTGACAGCAAAAATTTGATAAAGCATGTGATAATGATGGGCGGAGCGCCAAACGGAATTAAATTCAATCCAGAGCACAATTCTTTCAACATTCGCACCGACGCACCCGCTTTTCAATGCACAATTGACAGCGGTCTGCCGATTTTGATGTGCCCTTCGACAATAGGCAGAGACAGAGGTTATTTCACCGAGAAACAAGTGGAAGAAATCAAAAACACAAATCAAATCGGCAAGTTTTTGTGGCTCACTTTTGGAACTTATTGGGAGCCGAACTATCCCGACAAACGAATTGCCACAAATGATGTGTGCGCAATTTATTATCTCACCCACCCAATGCTTTACAAGACAAAAAGAGCGTTCATTGAAGTGGACACCGAAAACACAGTTGGCAAAACCACCGCCATATACAACCGAAAAGGCAACTTTAAAGTGGTTTTAAACATAAACAGAAAAGGCTTTCAAAAGCTTCTGTTTTCCAAACTGAAAAAAATGAACAAAATTCAAATTTCAGACAAAACATTTTTGAA
>CAJLLK010000079.1 GCA_905207515.1 uncultured Christensenella sp.
TCTTTGCCGCTAAATTAAAGAAAAAACCATTTTTTTTAACTAATTTTATATTTTTTTATAATTTACAAACAAATATCCAACATCATCATAATGATAAAGCCGATAACAAAAGGTATAGTTCCCCATGCGCATTTTCCTTGAGAATGGATTTCTGGCAAAAGTTCTTCGATTATGACATAAATCATTGCTCCAGCCGAAAATGCGAGAAGCCAAGGCAACAGACTGCTCAGTGAGGCTGCCAAGAAAAATCCAGTGCAAGCAAAAATTGGCTCTACCAAACCGCTTAAAACTCCCAATCCAAACGCCTTTTTTCTGCTGCCAAGGCAGCTATACATTGGCAAAGCAGTCGCTAAGCCTTCAGGGAAATTCTGCAGGGAAATGCCGAGTGCAAACATAAATGCTGAAACATAGGTAGATTGTGTGGCGATTGCGGTTCCAACGGCAAAACCAACTGAAAGACCTTCAGGAATGTTGTGAATTGTTATTGCTGTAAAAAGTTTAAAAGCTTTGTTTTTGTCGTTTTCGCCGTTTTTCTTAAAAAATTTTGCACAAAGCAGGTCTAAAAGCACCATAAAGACAACGCCTAATGTAAAACCTAGCACCACTGGCAAAGCTGCCAAATTCTCCCAAGTGATTTCAGCGTTTTCTAGCGAAGGCAAAAGCAAAGACCAGATGGAAGCTGACATCATAATGCCTGCAGCCAAACCGATGGTGATTATGTTCAAAACTTTGGAAGATTTGTTGAAAAAGAATATCAGAGAAGCGCCAAGCGTGGTCATCAAGCACGGCAGAAGAAAACCAAAAACAATTGTCAAAGTTTGATTCATGAAATTTTCCTTTGTGAAATTGTCCCCATAATCAATCTATGTATATTGTTGTTGATGTGTCACCAAAACTTGAAATTGATGCAAAATTGCAAAAATAGCACAAAATTTCAAGAAAATTCACAAAAATCAAAGCAAAATTGACGATTTTTTGCAAAAATCACATTAAAAATGCAAATTTTAATAATTTTGGAAGCTGTTTTATCAAAATTATAGCATAAATTTCAAAAAATAAAAAATTTACGCTTAAAAACTTGATAAAAACTGAAATTTTTTATTATTTTAAAATTTTCAGCAAATTACACTATTCCA